>NZ_JADPJR010000104.1:0-145941 GCF_023073535.1 Bradyrhizobium sp. 179
TCATGACGTCGCGCGCAGCGTCCGTCAAGGATGGCCGTCGCTCGCTCGAACCTCACGTGGTCTGTTGCCAGGCCACGCCTTGACGGACGCGAGCACGGCATCATCATGGCAGGCGCAGACCATCCGGGCGGAGCAAAAAACTGCCGCCACTTAATGGCTGCTACGAAGCCAGCTACGAGACCTGCTCCGTCACGCGTTCCCGCGATCTTCCCGAAACAGATCCAGCTTCTGCTGCACCGGCCGGTCCGAGAAGCTGAACAGCACGGCGTCCTCATCCGCCTCGTGCGTGACCCAGTGCCAGCTCGGCACCACGAACAGATCGCGCGGGCCCCATTCGAAGGTCGCATCCCCAATCCGGCTGCGGCCGCGGCCTTCGATCGGGCAGAACACCGTGGCATCGGTCGAGCGATAGCGCGCGGTCTTGAAACCCTTCGGCAGCAGCTGGATGAAGGTGCCGATGGTCGGCATTGCGAAATCGCCGGTCTCGGGATTGCTGAATTTCAGCTTCAGGCCGTGGCAGGCGTCCCATTCCTGGCTTGCGCGGGCTTTCTCCAGCGCTTCGCGGGTGTAGGCATAGGGATAGCTGAAGATCGGCGAGGTCTTCGAGCTCCGCTTTACGTCGACCGGCAGCAGGTTGTGGCCGTAGCGCGCAAAGCTGTCGCCGGCTGGTCTTGTGATCTTCTGCTGGTCCTCCCTTGAGCCTTCCGCAAAGGAGCAATCGAAGAACTGCACCAGCGGGATATCGAGGCCGTCGAGCCAAAACATCGGCTCGCTGGTCTCGTTGGAATGATCGTGCCAGGTCATCGACGGCGTGATGATGAAGTCGCCGGGCTCCATCGCGGTGCGCTCGCCGTCGACCGCGGTGTGGGCGCCCTTGCCTTCGAGCACGAAGCGCAGCGCGGACTGGCTGTGGCGGTGCGCGGGCGCGACGTCGCCGGGCACCACCATCTGCACCCCGGCATAGAGCGAGGTCGTGATCTTGGACTGGCCGCGCAGGCCCGGATTCTCCAGCACCAGCACGCGCCGCTCGGCTTCCTTGGCGGTGATCAGCTTGCCGGCTTCCGTCATGTAGTCGCGGATGATTTCGAACTTCCATAAGTGAGGCCGGCAGGCGCTCTTCGGCTCCGGCGTGATCAAATCGCTCATCACCGTCCACAGCGCGGTGAGATTTTCGCCGTCGATCTTCCGGTAAAATGCCTCGCGTTCCGGCGTCTTGGTCACGGCTTCCATGGTGCGCCTCCGTTCGTTTTGTCGATTGACAGTATACTGAGGATATAGGAGCGTCAACGTGAGGGGTGTTGGTCGCCATTCCGGGGCGATGCGGCAGCATCGAACTATGGTGCGCACTTGCGCACCTGGAATCTCGAGGTTCCGGGTTCTCGCTCCGCGAGCCCCGGAACGACAAGAAACAAGGGAGGTCTCAATGAAGCTGCACGGCTATTTCCGCTCCAGCGCCGCCTATCGCGTGCGGATCGCGCTGAACCTCAAGGGCCTCGGTGCCGAGCATCTGCCGCATCATCTGCGCAAGGGCGAGCAATGCGCGCCCGCCTATCTCGCCATCAACCCGCAAGGCCTGGTGCCGGCGCTGGAGGACGATGCGGGCGAAGTGCTGACCCAATCGGTCGCGATCATCGAATGGCTCGACGAAACGCATCCCAATCCGCCGCTGCTGCCGAAGGACCCGCTGCGCCGTGCCAAGGTGCGCGCGTTCGCACTCGCGATCGCCTGCGACACACATCCGGTGCAGAACCTGAAGGTGCTGGCGCGGCTGCGCGAGCTCGGCCTTGCCGAGGAGAAGGTCCAGGACTGGGCGGCCTGGGTCAACCGCGAGGGATTGTCGGCCTGCGAGACGCTGATCAGGGGCGAGCCGGGCCCGTTCTGCTTCGGAGACGCGCCGACGCTGGCCGATCTCTGTCTGGTGCCGCAGCTCGCCAATGCGCGCCGTTTCGGCGTCGATGTGTCGGCCTATCCGCGCCTGCTTCAGGCAGAAGCCGCCGCCAAGGCAATGCCGGCCTTCGCCAATGCCGCGCCGGAGAAGCAGCCCGATGCCGAGTAAGCCTCTTCCTCCGATCACGATGGATGCGGTCTATGCCGCGCCAGGCTATCTGTTCCGGCGCATGCAGCAGATCGCGGTCTCGATCTTCATGGAGGAGTGCAAGGCGTTCGACCTGACGCCGGTGCAATATGCGGCGCTGATCGCGGTCCACACCCATCCCGGCATCGACGCGACGCGTCTGTCGGCGGTGATCGCCTTCGATCGCTCCACGCTCGGCAGCGTGATCGAGCGGCTTCAGGCCAAGGCCTATATCGAGCGCAAGCCGGCGCCCGAGGACAAGCGGATCAAGCTGCTCTATCTGACCAGATCAGGCGCCGCGATCCTGCGCGACATCATCCCCGCCGTAGAGCGAGCCCAGGCGCGCATGCTGGAGCCGTTGAAACCCGCCGACCGCAAGGCGCTGCTGGAGCTCTTGGTGCAGCTCGTCGATCTCAACAACGAAGCCTCACGCGTGCCGCTGCGGGCCGAGGATGCGCTGGAACATCTGGGGAAGGGCGGGTGAGGTCTTCGCGGGCGATGACAGCGTGGGTATGGTCACGTGAGCGTATCCCTCATATCCTCGGCCTCACATCCGCAGCAACGCCTGCCGGTCGATCTTCCCCGTGCCGGTCTTCGGCAGCTCGTCGATGAAGATTACCTCGCGCGGATATTTGTACGGCAATAGCTTGCCCTTCACATAATCCTGGAGCTTGCGCGTCGTCTCGCTCTGATCAGTGGCGCGGTTGTTCATCACCACCACGGCCTTCAGCGTCATGCGCCGATCCGGCAGTTCGGCGGCGAACACCGCGCATTCGCGAATATCAGGGTGGTCGGCGAGGCAGAGTTCGACCTCCAGCGGATAGACCCACTGGCCGGAGATCTTGATGAGATCGTCGGCGCGGCCGCGGAAGAAGTGGAAGCCGTCGGCATCGCGCACGAAGCGATCGCCGGTGTAGATCCAGCCGCCCTCGCGAATGGTCTCGGCGGATTTGTCCGGCCGGTTCCAGTACAGCGGCGTGTTGGAATCGCCGCGCACCCACAAGATGCCTTCCTCGTTATCGGCGACGTCGCGGCCGTCCTTGTCGCGTAGCGCAACCTCGTAGCCGGGCACGCGCAGGCCGGCGGCGCCGAGCTTCCTCTTGTCAGGACGGTTGGAGAGATAGATGTGCAGCACCTCGGTCGAGCCGAGACCCTCGACGATCTCGAGGCCTGTGAGCGCCTTCCAGCCGTTGAAGACTTCGGCCGAGAGCACCTCGGCCGCAGAGAGCGCCATGCGCAGCGACGAAAAGTCGGTCTTGTCGGCGCCCTCGGCCTTGGTCAGTGCCGTGTAGAGCGTCGGCAGGCCGAAGAACACCGTCGGCTTGTATTGCTCGATCGCCGAAAAGATCGATGCGGGCTTCGGCTGGCCCGGCAACAGCAACGTTGCCGCGCCCGCCGAGAATGGGAAGGTGACGGAATTGCCAAAGCCGTAAGCGAAGAAGATCTTTGGTACCGAGAAGCAGATGTCGCCAGACGTCAGCTTCAACACGCTCCGGGCAAAGGCGGCTTCGCTATAGGCCATATCGTGCTGAAGATGCACGATGCCCTTGGGCCGGCCGGTTGAGCCGGAGGAGTACATCCAGAACGCCATCTCGTCGCGATCGGTGTTGGCTTCCGCGAGTTCGGCCGGGGACTGCATGAGCCAGCTTGCCGCTGCGATCGCAACAGGCGCGGCGTGGTCGCGCACCTCGCCATTGACGACGATCAGCGTGTGCAGACCCGTGTCCCTGCAAGCTTCCGCATTGAAGCGCGCGCAGAATTCGGCATCCGCCACCGCAACGGCAGCGCCGGAATCGGCAAGATAAAACTGCAAGAGGTCCGGCGGCGTCAGCGTGTTGATCAGGAGCGGCACGAAGCCGGCGCGCACCGCGCCGAAGAAGGCGGCGGGATAGGCCGGCGTGTCGTCGAGAAACAAGAGCACGCGGTCGCCGCGCTTGAGGCCGAGCGAGGCAAGCCCGTTGCCCCAGCGGCAAGCCTCGGCGCAGAGCTCGGCATAGGTCCGCGTGCCCGCCGGGCCGATGAGCGCGAGCTTGTCGCCGCGCCCTTGATCGAGATTGTCGAATAGCACGCGGCCGGCATTATAGATTTGCGGAACGGCAAAGCCGATCTCGCGTGCGCCGGGGCTGTCCGCGGGCACCTGGTCGCGAATCTCGTTGCTCATGCCGCACCCCCGCCGTTCTTGGCCGCCTCGTAGCGCGCCATGAAGGCCGGGGACATCGCCCGCAGCCGGGAATCGTCGATGCGGCCGGACCGGGTGATGTAGCTATAGGCGAAATCCATCACGGGCAGCTTCATGTGGTCGGCGAAGTGCTCGTACCAGAACGCGCTGGTGCGCGCGGCATCGACGAGCTTCTGCACGATCGGCTTGCGCGTGGCCTGGTAGCGATGCAGAGCGGTCGACAGATGCGCATCCGATTCCAGCGCCTTGACCAGCGCGATGGCGTCTTCGATCGCGAGCCGCGTGCCTGATCCGATCGAGAAATGCGCCGAGTGCAGGGCATCTCCGAGCAGCACGATGTTCTTGAACGACCAGTGCTCGTTCCAGACCCAGGGAAAGTTGCGCCAGACCGATTTGTTGGAGACGAGGCAATGGCCACCAAGCGTGTCGGCAAACACCTCCTCGCAAACGCCCTTGGACTGCTCGACGTCCTTGTAGGCGAAGCCATAGGCCTGCCATGTCGCGTGATCGCATTCGACCAGAAAGGTGCTCATGTTCGGCGAGTAGCGGTAGTGATGGGCGTTGAAGGCGCCGCGGTCGGTCTTCACGAAAGTCTGCGACAGCGTATCGAAGCGTTTCGAGGTGCCGTACCAGACGAACTTGTTGGAGGAGTAGGACAGCGAGGTGCCGAAATCGCCCTCATAGGCCCGGCGCACCAGCGAGTTGAGGCCGTCGGCGGCGACGATGAGATCGTGGCCGTTGAGTTGGTCGATCGCATGGATCTGGGTGTCGAAGCACGGGGCGACGCCGGCATCGAGCGCGCGCTGCTGCAGGAACTTGAGCAGCTCGAGCCGTCCGATCGAGGAGAAGCCGACCCCGTCGATGGCGACGCTGTCCCCGTGCAGGTTCAGCGTGATGTTCTCCCAGCTCTCCATATGCGGCGCGATCGCGTCGACCGTTTCGGGGTCGTCGGCGCGCAGGAATTCCAAAGCCTGGTCCGAGAACACGACGCCAAAGCCCCAGGTCGCGTCGGCCGGGTTCTGTTCGAACAGGTCGACTTGATCCTCGGGGTGACGCTTCTTCCAGAGATAGGCGAAGTAGAGCCCACCGGGCCCCCCGCCAATCACGGCGATCCGCAACGTCTGCCTCCCTAATTGACAGTATACTCACTATCTAGGGGTAGACTAATGTGCTCCGGCGTCCGGCGCCAGCGGAATTATGAAAGGCGAGGCGCGCCGAAGCTCACTCCCGAACGCGCGTTTGGCGCGTGTCCGAAGCAGTTTCGCGCGCAAGCATAGCCAAACTACGCGGGCTTGGCCATGCGCACCGTCAGACGCAGCGCTTCACGTAGACCCCGTTCACCAGCACCCTGGTGCAGCGGACGGCCGGAACCGGCTTGCGGACCACGACCGCCGCGCTCGGCCCGGCGCAGCCGGCGCGATACACGCCGCGGGCGCAGACCACCGCATTGGCGTCGGTGGCCTCGAACGTCATGGTCGCTGCGAAGGCAAGGAGTGCAGAAGCGACGAGCAGCAATGAACGCATGTTGTCCTCCTGGTCTGGCCGTGATCGAAATCGGGTCCTTGCAAAAGACTTGTCGTTGCAGGCGTGCGGGAATTCATTCGCGCAGGCCGCCAAGCATTGCCCCTGTGCCTTGGCGCGCGATCGTGCGCTGCCTCATCGCACTGCGAACGGGGCGAGCACGTCCTTGCACGCCGGCGATAGCGAGGCGGCATTGCTGGAGATGCATTGAATGATGCGGCCGCCGCCGGGCGCGACGCCGGCGCAGAGCGTGCGGATGTCGGCGCCGCAGGCCGACCTTGCGATGAACAGCTCTTCGCGCGGCCGCAGCGGGCGCAAAACGATCGCCGCTGGCGCGGCCGCCGGTGCTGCTGCCGCGGGAGCCGCACCCGCGGGCGCTGCCGTTGCAGCCGCGCCACCGCCGGACGCCGCACTCAACGCGCTCTGGCAGGCCGGCGAGACCTTGGCCTTGCTCTTCTCCAGGCATTCGAGCGCGGGGGCGCCGTCCGGCGGCACACTGGCGCACACCTTGGGATAATCGGCGCGGCACGCGCTCTTGACCGCCGCAACCTGCGCGCTGCTCGGCTGCGTGGCGGCAGCAGCCTTCGGCGCCGGCGCGGCGGCCGGCTTTGCAGCGGGAGCGGAGTCAGCCTTCGGCGTGGCAGGCGCCGCTGCCGGCTTGGGCGCAGCCTCGGTCTTCGGCGCAGCTTCGGTCTTCGGCGCCGAAGCAGGCTCGACCGCGCGAACCGCGGTCTGGCATCCCGATGACAGGCTGGACATGTTCTTTGCCAGACATTGATACGCTTCCACCCCGCCGGGCGTCACGCTCGAGCAATGCGCCATGAAGTCCGAGCGGATGGCGCCCTTCTGCGCCTCGGTCGGCGCCTGCGCGAACGCGCCTGTTGCAATTGCGAAGAACGCTGCCGCCAGCAACACCTTGCGCGTTGATGCATGTCTCAACGTGTTGAGCATCTGACTGATTTCCTGCCCTGCCGGTCACGCCGACGACTCTTAAAATATAATGCAATCGCAATCGTCGCGAATGATGCCTCGCGCGTGGCATCATTCGCCGCTTTGATCTCTCCTGCAAGCCAATTATGCAGGTGCAATTGCGCCGTGGCGGCGTCTCAGAGCCTTATCATGCGCTTGCCGCGGTTCTCGCCCGCCAGCAATCCAATCAGCGCGTTCGGTGTGTTCTCGAGGCCATCGATAATGTCCTCCTGCACCTTCAGCTTGCCCGAATTGACCCACGCTTGGAGGTCTGCCAGTGCGCGCTGGCTGTCCTTCATGTAGTCCATCACGATGAAGCCCTGCATGACGAGCCGCTTCACCACGATCAAGCCGGGCACGCCGCGCGGGCCGTGTGCGGCGGGCGCGCCGTCATATTGCGAGATTGCACCGCAGCAGGCGATGCGGCCGTAATTGTTCATCTGCGGCAGGCAGGCTTCCAGAATGTCGCCGCCGACATTGTCGAAATAGACGTCGATCCCCTTGGCTGCAGCTGCGCGTAGCGCCTTGAACACCGCGCCGTCCTTGTAGTCCACGGCCGCATCGAAGCCGAGCTCGGAAGTCAGCCAATTGCATTTGTCGGCGCCGCCGGCGATGCCGATCACGCGGCATCCTTTGATCTTGGCGATCTGTCCGACGAGTGAGCCGACCGAGCCCGCGGCCGCGGAGACCACGACCGTCTCGCCCTCCTTGGGCTTTCCGATCTCCAGCAGGCCGAAATAGGCGGTCAGGCCGGCGATGCCGAACACGCTGAGCAGATGCGTCATCGGCTCGAGCTTCGGCATCTTGGTGAGATGCTTCGCCGGCACCGCGGCATATTCCTGCCAGCCGGTGTCGCCGAACACGATGTCGCCCGCCGCCAGCTCCGGCGCCTTCGAGCTGACAACCTCGGCAATGGCGCCGCCGGCCATCACGCTGTTGGCTTCGACGGCGGAGCGATAGGTCGCGCCATGCATCCAGGCGCGGTTGGCGGCGTCGAGCGAGATGTATCGCACGCGCAGCAGGGCCTCGCCGTCCTTCGGCTCCGGCACTGCGTGCTCCACCATCTTGAAATGCTCGGGCCCGAGCTTGCTGCTGGGTTTTTCCACCAGGAGAATCTGGCGATTGATGTTGCCGCTCATGGCGTTCCCCTCTCCGATCGTTTGGCGATTATTGATGCAGCGGCAGCCAAGAAAACGTGCAAGCCGCATGCGTTGTGCGCTGCATGAAAGCTAGATCGCGGCGTTCCATTTCACAACGAGAACATCCGGCCAACACGAGCACACGCAAAGCGTGTTGCGTCGCTGTGATATCTGCGACATCATGAAGCGCCGGTGTACGTGGGGGTAAGCGATGTCCAACAGGTTCACGCAATACATTCTGGCCGCGATGGTGCTGGGCATTGTCATGGGCTCGGCGATCTACAATTTCCTGCCCGACACGCGCGCCGACTGGGCCTCGTCCATCAACCTGATCGCTATGATGTTCCTGCGCCTGATCAAGATGATCATCGCGCCGCTGGTGTTCGCGACCCTGGTCGGCGGCATCGCCCATATGGGCTCCGGCTCCAAGCTCGGCCGCATCTTCGCCAAGACCATGGGCTGGTTCGTCAGCGCCTCGTTCGTGTCGCTGTTGCTCGGCCTCATCATGGTGAATTTGCTTCAGCCTGGCGCGAACTTCCCGGGCACGCTGCCCGCGGCGGGCCAATCGACAGGCCTGCCGGTTTCCGCCTTCTCGATCGAGAAATTCTTGACCCATCTGATCCCGACCTCGATCGCGGACGCGATGGCGCAGAACGAAATCCTCCAGATCGTGATCTTCGCCGTGTTCTTCTCGGTGGCGATGGGCGCGATGCCCGAGCGCTCCAAGCCGATCCTGGCGCTGATCGACGACATCGGCCACATCATGCTGAAGGTGACGAGCTACGTGATGTTGTTCGCGCCACTCGCGGTATGGGCCGCCATCACCGCGACGGTCGCCAAGAATGGACTCTTGGTGCTCTGGAAGCTCGTCGTCTTCATGGGCGGCTTCTATCTCTCGCTGGCGATCCTGTGGACCATCCTGGTTATCGTCGGGTTCATCGTGATCGGGCCACGCTACGGTCATCTGCTGAAGCTGATCCGCGAGCCCCTGATGATCGCATTCTCGACCGCGAGCTCGGAAGCGGCCTATCCGAAGACGTTGGAGGGCCTCAACCGTTTCGGCGCCTCGTCGCGGATCTCGAGTTTCGTGTTGCCGCTCGGCTATTCCTTCAACCTCGACGGCACGATGATGTACTGCACCTTCGCCAGCGTCTTCATCGCGCAGAGCTACCACATCGACATGCCGCTCGGCACCCAGCTCGCCATGCTGGCGACGCTGATGATCACCTCCAAGGGCGTCGCCGGCGTGCCGCGCGCCTCGCTCGTCGTGATCGCCTCGACGCTGGCGCAGTTCAACATCCCCGAGGCGGGCCTCTTGATGATCATGGGCATCGACACCTTCCTGGACATGGGCCGCAGTGCCACCAACGTGATCGGCAACACGCTGGCGACCTCGGTCGTGGCCAAATGGGAAGGTGAGCTCGGGCCCGAGCACGAGCTTGGACCTAGTGATGCGGTGCCCGAGGATATGGTGCCCGGTGAAGTGCCCGCCATGGCCGGCCATGGGTAGGAGCGAACCATGGGCCAGTTCCTGGCGAGGTCACTGACCTCATTCTGCTTATGGCTCGCGGCATGTTTGCTGATGACTTCGTTGTTCGTGAGCTCGGCGTTCGCCCAGACCGGCAGCGAAGGGCTCAGCCCGACGCTGTCGGCCATCAAGCAGGCGCACACCGTGCGGCTCGGATATCGCGAGAGCTCGCCGCCATTCTCCTTCCTCGACCAGGCGGGGCGCCCGATCGGCTACAGCCTCGAGCTGTGCGAGGCCATCGTCGAGGAGATCGGCATCGAGGTCGACGATCCCAATCTCAGGATAGATTACGTCAAGGTCACCTCGGACGACCGCATCGACGCCGTGCTCCAGAACAAGATCGACTTTGAATGCGGCTCGACTACCGCCAATGCCGAACGTGGCAAGCGCGTCGCCTTCTCGCCGCTGATATTCGTCGCCGGCACCAAGCTGATGGTGCCGAAGGCGTCGAACGTCCGGTCGCTGACCGATCTGAAGGGCAAGACCATCGTGGTGACGAAGGGCACCACGAACGAGCAGGCGATCCAGGCAGCCGACAAGAAGCTCTCGCTCGGTCTTAACATCGTGACCGCGCCGGATCACGAGCAGTCGTTTCAGATGGTGAACGACGGCAAGGCGGATGCGTTCGCGACCGACGACATCCTGCTCTACGGCCTGATTGCGCGTCACAAGGCCCAGGAATATTTTCGCGTGGTCGGGGACTATCTGTCCTACGATCCCTACGGCATCATGTTCAGGAAGGGCGAGCCGCAACTCGCCGCCGTGGTCGAACGCGCCTTCCGCAAGCTCGGCTCGAACCGCGACCTTATCCCGCTCTACAACAAATGGTTCACCGCCAGGTTTCCCACCGGCGAACGGCTGAACGTACCGATCTCGCTGCAGCTGGAAGAAGCCTTCAAGGCGATGGACGATTCGCCGGGCGCGAATAATTGAGCCGCGAGCTCAGTGCACCAGAGGCTGGCTCGCCGCGCAGCGGCGAGACGGTGAGGGGTCTCTATCCGCACGAGCAGCCTCGCGAGTGGAGAGAACCCCTCATCCGGCGCTTCGCGCCACCTTCTCCCGCAAGGGTAGAAGGGTTCCACCCTGCGCTTAGCAGTCAGCTCGCCTCCCAAACACCCGGTCCAGCGCCGCGTCGTACGTCGCCTGCACCAACTCCGGATGCAGCTTCGCCAGCGACTCCATCATCACGCCGGAATTGATCTCGAGCACGCGCCAATCGCCATCGACGCGCACCACGTCGATCGACGCAAAGGCGATGCCGATCGCGCGCGCAGCATCGATCGCGAGCTTGACGCAAGCCGTTCGAACCTCGCCGCTCCCCAGCAATACCGGCTTTGCGCCGGCATCAAGATTGTGTCGCCAATCTGTGCCACGCTGCTTACCGTAGACGACGAGGGGGACATCATCGAGCAGCACCACGCGGACCTCGTCCTCGATCGCGACATAGGGCGAGATCACGAGCCCGGCATTCATCGAGAAAACTTCGCCAACCGCGTGATCCAGCTCCGCCTCCGTCGTCACCTTGAACACCGAGCGCCCCGATGTCCCCTCATTCGGCTTCACCACCACGCCTTGCGGATGGCCGTGAAGCAGCTCAAGCATTGCATCTCGCCAGGTGGGGCCAACGACATTCTTGCCGAGCTTCGGGTTGAGGAACAGATGATGCGGAATGCACGGCACGCCCTCCAGCGCCAGCGCCTCGGCGGTGGCCGATTTATCGCTGGCGAGACGATGCGCGATGGCGCTGTTGAGGCCGATGTCGTAGCCGAAGGCGAAGCGGCGCGTCTTGCCCCGGCGCATCGCAACCAGCCAGCCACTGGCGTGGACATCGACCGCAATGCCATGGTCCGCGCAATAGCGCCTGATCGCCTGGATGAAGATCCGCTCGCTCGTCATGGTTTCGGTCGTTCCTGTCGCCAAAAGCCGCAAAAATGCGGGAAACGGCGCCAAACCGGGGTGAAAATCAGAGCTATTCTTAATGAAATTCTCGTTAGCGCGACGGAAATTAACTGCTGCCATCGAGCCCCGGAGGGAAAAGAAATTGCCCGCCGCGCGCGCGGGGCAGCAAATTCATTAATGATGCGCCCAATTCCGCCCAAATGCCGGTTTGGCGGGCACTAATTGCTTCCGAAACGAGGTTGATTATTGGTCTCAATGGCGTAGATCACACACGCGAAATCCTCCGCCATGGCAAATGGTGCTCGCCCCGCCGTCAGGGGCCTGGCAATCCTTTTGTCCGAAAACCGCAAATATTCGGAATATCGAAAATCATGAGCGCGTTTTACCGAGAGAAGGTTCTTTCCGTCCACCATTGGACCGACACGCTGTTCAGCTTCCGCGCCACGCGCGATACCGGCTTCCGGTTCCAGAACGGCCAGTTCGCCATGATCGGCCTCGAGGTCGACGGCCGCCCGCTGCTGCGCGCCTACAGCATGGCGAGCGCCAATCACGAGGAACAGCTCGAGTTTTTCTCGATCAAGGTTCAGGACGGTCCGCTGACCTCGCGCCTTCAGAAGATCAAGGAAGGCGACACCATTCTGGTCGGTCGCAAGGCGACCGGCACGCTGATCACCGACAATCTGCTTCCCGGCAAGCGGCTGCTGCTGCTGTCGACCGGAACCGGCCTTGCGCCGTTTGCGAGCCTGATCAAGGATCCCGAGGTTTATGATCAGTTCGAGTCGATCGTGCTGGTGCACGGCTGCCGCCAGGTCTCCGAGCTCGCCTATGGCGAGAAGCTGGTCGCGAATTTGCGTGAGGACGAGGTGTTCGGCGAGCTGCTCGCGGACAAGCTCGTCTACTATCCGACTGTGACCCGCGAGCCGTTCCGCAACCGCGGCCGCATCACCGATCTCATCAGCTCCGAGCAGATCTTCAACGACATCGGTCAAGGCCCGCTCGACATCGCAACCGACCGCATCATGATGTGCGGCAGCCCCGCGATGCTCGAAGAGCTGAAGCTGATGTTCGAAGGCCGCGACTTCGTCGAAGGCTCCGGCAACAAGCCCGGCCATTTCGTGATCGAAAAGGCGTTCGTCGAGCGCTAAGCCCCCCTCTTCGTCGTCGGTGTGGTCCTGGCGAAGGCCAGGACCAGTACCGACCGGGTGAAGTTTGGCGAAGGCTTGGTCGTTGCCAGTCTTCGCAACAACGCCCGCTTAGGGGTGGTCCTTGCTTTCGCCAGGAGGACAGCGGCGGGTGAGGCGCCTTTGCCCGCTTAGCCGCGTCCCTTTCCCCTTCTGCTGCACTGCAAAAGCCCGCCCATCGGGCTGATTGATTTGTCTCAGCCGAATTCGCTAGCCTGAAACAAGGGCCGCGTCATATCCGTATGACAGGCACAGGCGTATCGTATCGCCTCATGCTGGCGAGAGGATCGGATCGTGGCCGAGGACAACAAGACGCACGAAGCTCCCAAACGCCTGCCCCTGGCGGAAGAGGGGGTCATGGAAACCCTGCTGCTTCCGTTCTCGCCGCGCTTTATCGTGCTGACGATCTGCGCGGTTGTCACTGCGCTGCTGATCGCCATCGGTATCGTCGACCGCAAGATCTTCGACATCCTGCTGGTCCCGATCCTGATCTTCGGCGCGCTGACGCTGCTCGGCGTCCGCGATCTCCTGCAGAAGAGTCACGCGGTGCTGCGCAACTATCCGATCTCCGCGCACATCCGCTTCCTCCTGGAAGAAATCCGCCCCGAGATGCGGCAATATTTCTTCGAGAGCGAGAAGGACGGTATGCCGTTCTCGCGCGATACCCGCGCGGTGGTCTATCAGCGCGCCAAGATGGAGCTCGACAAGCGTCCGTTCGGCACCCAGGAGGACGTCTATCGCGAGGGTTACGAGTGGATGCATCACTCGGTCTCGCCGAAGGCGCATGCCGAGGAAAAATTCCGCGTCGTCATCGGCGGGCCGGATTGCGCAAAACCCTATTCGGCCTCTGTGTTCAATATCTCGGCGATGAGCTTCGGCGCGCTCAGCCCCAACGCGGTGCGTGCGCTCAATGCCGGCGCGAAGAAGGGCGGTTTCGCGCATGACACCGGCGAGGGCGGCGTCAGCCCCTATCACCGGGAGATGGGCGGCGACATCATCTGGGAGATCGGCTCCGGCTATTTCGGCTGCCGTCATCTCGACGGCAGCTTCGATTCCGAGGCGTTCGCGCGCGTCGCCGGCGAGGACCAGATCAAGATGGTTGAGCTCAAGATCAGCCAGGGCGCCAAGCCCGGCCATGGTGGCGTGCTGCCGGCCGCAAAGGTCTCGGAAGAGATTTCCAAGATCCGCGGTGTCGCGATGGGCGAGGATTGCATTTCGCCGGCCTCGCACCGCGCCTTCTCCACGCCGGTTGGCATGATGCAGTTCATCGCCGAGATGCGCCGCCTGTCCGGCGGCAAACCGGCCGGCTTCAAGCTGTGCATCGGCCATCCCTGGGAGTTCCTGGCGATCTGCAAGGCGATGATAGAGACCGGCATCTATCCTGATTTTATCGTCGTCGACGGCAATGAGGGCGGCACCGGCGCGGCGCCTCTGGAATTCATGGATCATTTGGGCATGCCGATGCGCGAGGGCGTCAATTTCGTCCACAACGCGCTGGTCGGCATCAATGCGCGCGACCGTATCAAGATCGGGGCGTCCGGCAAGATCGCCACCGCCTTCGACATGGCGCGCGCCATGGCGATTGGCGCCGACTGGTGCAATTCGGCGCGCGGCTTCATGTTCTCGCTGGGCTGCATCCAGTCGCTGAGCTGCCACACCGACCGCTGCCCCACGGGCGTCGCGACGCAGGACCCGACGCGGGCGCGCGCGCTCTACGTGCCGCTCAAGATCGACCGCGTGCACAATTACCACCATGCGACGCTGCACTCGCTGACCGAGCTGATCGCCGCTGCCGGCCTCGAACATCCGCAGCAGCTGCGTCCGATCCACTTCAGCCAGCGGACGTCGACCACCCAGGTGCAATCCTTCGCACAGCTCTATCCGGCGCTGCGCCCGGGCGAGCTGCTCGAAGGCACGGAAGATCCGCGGTTTCGCGACGCCTGGCGGATGGCACGCTCCGAGACGTTCCAGCCCGCGCAGTGAGTGTCGCGCCGCCCCGCAAGGACGCCGGTCCCGGCGCGTAAAAACATCGCGAGCTCGGCTGCGGTTAACTCTTGGTTCAACTTTGGGTGTAAATTGTGCCCATGGACGAACGGCGCGACAAGGCGAGACATCGCGTGCTGAAGGCCGGGACGATCGAGTTCGGCGGCGGCGCGATCGACTGCACCATCCGCAATCTGTCCGACACCGGCGCAGCCCTCGACGTCACCAGCCCAGTCGGCATCCCCGAACATTTCACCCTGTTCGTCCAGGCCGACGGGACGCATCGATCGTGCACCGTGGTCTGGCGCAAGGAAAAGCGGATCGGGGTGAGGTTCGGGTGAAGGTTTTGCGTTTGGCCTGCGCCGGGACGAGTGGGTGCGGCGTCCCGCGCTCGGTGCATACAATTGCGCGCCCTCACGCCGCCGCCTGTTCGCCCCGCCGGCTCGCCAAAATCTTGTCGATCCGTCGTCCGTCGAGATCGACCACCTCCATGTGCCAGCCGGCGAAATCGAAGGCGTCGCCGACGTTGGGCAGCATGCTGAACTGTTGCAGCACGAGGCCTGCCACCGTGTTGTAGCGATGTGGCGGCAGCTCGATGCCGAGCAGTTCGCCGAACTCGTCAACCGGCATCCAGCCGGAGATCAGGAGCGAGTCGTCGTCGCGCCTGATAAAGGCCGGCTCGGGCGGTCCTTCCTCGGAATGGAAGGCGCCGACGATCGACTCGAGGATATCGGCGGCCGTCACCATGCCTTCGAAGGCGCCGTATTCGTCGTAGACGAAACCGACGTGAACCGGCGCAGCTTTCAGGATGGCCAGCACGTCGCGGGCATCGGCCGAGGCCGGAATGCCCGGCGCCTCGCGCACCAGCGCGCGCAGATCCGGCGTGCGCTCGTTCATATAAGCGATCAGCAGGTCCTTGGCCTGGAGCACGCCGATCGGCTTGTCGCGATCGCCGTCCGAAACGGGGAAACGCGAATGCGGGCTCTTCGCGATGATCTCGTGAATGGTCTTCACATCGTCGTTCAGGTCGATCTCGTCCACCTCGGTGCGCGGCGTCATGACCGCGCCGACTGGCCGATCGCCGAGCCGCATCACGCCCGCGATCATCTCCTTCTCGCCGGGCTCGAGCACGCCGGCGCTTTCGGCCTCGCTGACGAGGTGATGGATTTCGTCCTCCGAGACCTTTTCCTCGGCTCTGCCGCCGCGACCGAGCAGCGCGAGGATCACCTTGCCCGAGACATCGAGCAGGACGACGAGCGGCAGCGAGATCCGCGCCAGCAGGTGCATCGCGGGCGCGACCCTGACGGCGATGCTCTCGGGGTCGCGCAGTGCCACCTGCTTCGGCACCAGTTCGCCGACGATCAGGGTGGCGTAGGTGATGAGCGTGACGACCATGCCGACGCCGACGATGTCGGCAATGCCTGGGGACATACCGAGCTCGAGCAGCCATTGCGTCAGCCGCTGCCCGAGCGTCGCGCCGGAGAATGCGCCGGAAAGCACGCCGACCAGCGTGATGCCGATCTGCACCGTCGAGAGGAATTTGCCTGGATCGGCCGCCAGCGTCAGCGCCCGCTCGGCGCCGCGCACGCCCTTGGCGGCGAGCAGCGACAGCCGCGCCGGGCGGGACGACACGACGGCGAGTTCGGACATGGACAGCAGGCCGTTGATGACGATCAGGACGACGACGATGACGAGTTCGAGCGAGAGCATTGATGTTCCGCGGTAAGCGACTGTGGCTGGGCGCCCAGGCCTTGATATAGGTATTCAGCGAGACACAATCCCGCCGCATCTGGCGCCTCGGGAACCGCATGATCGATGGTTCCTGCGCGCCGGCGAGGCCGGCCGCGGCTTCGCCGTCGCCTCCGAACAACTCTTCCCGCTCGGAAATCGTATTTGAAAAGCGAATCCCTGCGCGTCTCGAAGGACTACGCGCGCATTCATCCCGCCCGAGCTGCGTTCAGAACTCGCCGTGCAGCCGTCCCGAAAACACCGACACCGGTCCGCGGTCGGCGTTGTAGGCGGGATTGACGATGAGCTGGTAGTCGGCTGTGAGGGTGAGGTTTTTGTTCAGCGCGTAGGCGTAATACGTCTCGAGGATGCGCTCTTTGCGATAGTTCAGCGCCCCGTCGCCGATCAGCACGCCGAGGCCGCCGGCGGCCAGGAAGTCACGATAATCCTGCGAGATCGCGTTGAGCGCGCCGCCGATGCCGATCACGTCGTCAGGCCGGCCCCATTTCGTGCCCTTGATCGACAGTCCGGCGGACAGGCTGCGATGAATGTCGGTGAAGGCCAGCGTTTCGAAACGGCCGTCGTTCCAGCTCCAGCGGCCGAACAGCCCGACATCGTCCGTGATCGCCTGCTCGAGATTGAGCACATAGCCGTACTTTAAACGGCCGCGCCGGGTCTGCGTGATATCGAGATTGAGCGCGGCATTGTCCAGCGTCTCGCGGAAGCTGCCCATGTTCGCGCTGTCGAGCCAGCCCATGGTCCTGAGCTTGCCGGGCTGGCCGAACAGCGAGAAGCGCGTCTCGAGCTCGAGCACGTACTGGCCGCGCTCCCCGACCCTGGTGTCGAAATGATTCGAATTGGACTCGGAGACCATCAGGAAATAGCCGCCACGCAGGGCCCAGTGCTTCTGGTTGAGCTCGGCGGTGACGCCGTAGGTGAGGCCGACCTTGTCGGCGGAATAGTCGAAGGCGCCCGGCGCCCATAGCGACCAGTTCATGAAGTCCTTGCGGGTGTCCTTGGCGTAGGCATTGCCGTCGAACACGTCGATCACCGCGAACTTGCCGGCCTGCAAGGTGAGGCGGGACACGTCGACCTTCTGCCCGAGCTGCAACTGGCCGCTCGCGAGCTCCTCTTGCTCGCCACCGAAGCCGAAGGTCTGGCGCACGAATAGGCGCGAAGTGTTGTAATGCGGATAGGGGAAGTTCGACTTCTGCGCTTCGCCGTTGGGGAAGCCGGCGGCGCCAACGGTGTCGTTCAGTCCAAACCCCTGGAGCAGCTCGGGATTGTAATAGACCTCGCCACCGTCCCAGAGCCGTGCGTTCAGGAACAGGCTGTTGCTCCAGGTCGCCTTGGCCTGCGCCGACGGTGAGAGCGAATTCGGCCCTGTGTAGAGGGCGGGGAACAACGGATAGCCTTGCGGCAGATAGGTGCTCTGGCCGTGAATCTCCCAGCGGTCCGAGTCCGTGTCGGTCAGGGAGCTCTTCGGGACGTAGCTTGGCAGGCCCTCCCAATCGACCTTGCGGTTGAGGCCGAGCCTGATCTGCTGGAAGTCGAGCGACGAGGAGCTGTATTGGGCCCCCGTCGAGAAGGCGACGTTGGCGCCGTCGAAGCGGCTGTAGAGATATTCGAGCCGCGCACTCCAATGGGGCGCAAAGCCGTATTCGATGCCGGCGCCTGCGACCCAGCCGGGCCGCGTGTTCAGGATTTTTGGGATTTCGGCACCGGAAGCCGGCGCGTCGAAATAGCGCTCGCCCATCCAGGCAAAGCCGCCGGTGACGTAGAGCAGCCACGGACCGCTGGTGTAGCCGACGCGGCCGCGCAGGCTCGCAGTGTAGTCCCATTGCTGCGTGACGGTGTTGGCGGTCGTCGCCAGGAAGGAGACGATCGAGTTCGAGGTGATGTAGTTGGGAAACGAGAAATCGCCTTCGACGCCCACCAGCCAGCCGGAATTCAGCCGGTAATTGTAGCCGGCCTGGACGCCGCCGATCATGCCGCTGAAGACGCCGCTGTCGTTGAGTGCAGCGCCGTCGTTCAGCGCAAAGTGCGACGAGCCGCGGCCATAGCCGGCATGCGCGCCGATATAGAGCCCCGTCCAGTCATAGACCGCTCTCAGCGCCGAGGCCTTCAGCGGCAGATCGGCCGCGGTGCCAGTGGCGGGAAAAGCCAGCACGCCCGTCGCAATCGCCGCGGCCGTCCGCAAGTACCTGTAACGGTGACCTCTCAACGTCAAAACGCACGCCCCCAAAGGCCAATGTATTCCATTCGCCGCAGCCGACATCCCTGCCGATTCGCAGCGGCCCTGTCATCAGTTCTAATACCCGCGCAATCGCCCGGGATGATCTCGGCTCGACGCCGATTCTTCCCAGGTTTCGCGACCTTCTTTGAACGCTATTGCGATTAATTCGCAATAGCAACTGGTGCGGATTGCCGCAGGTGATGGTTCGCACCTCTGTGTGACGGGGCTGCAACGATTCCAGCGGGCCCAAAAACCAATGACCCTCCTGGCGGGACAGCCCGGCGCGAGGCGCGAGACGGGATGAGGCGCCGCAGCTAACCAAGCGGCCCCTTGGCGAGCCTGTTCACGTCGAAATCATCGACCTCGCCCAGCAATTCGCAAAAGGCGCGGGCGCCCTGGTCAAGGAGCTGTTCGCCTTTGGCCGGATCAGCCAGCGTCGCGTTGCCGACGGCGCCGCTGGGATTGAGATCCTGCGCCTGCCAGGCGAACGGCGCGGGCCGCTGCGTCGACAGAAAGCGATATTGCCGCTCCATTGCGATGCTGCTCGCGGGAAAATCCGCGATCGCATCCGTGCGCACCTGGTGAGGATAGCGCGCCAGCATGATCGAGGTCTCGATCGCGCCGCCGTGGATGCCGTGGCGCACTTCGTCGGCCGGGAACAGTCTGTCGGCGCCCGACAGCCGCGACCACGACGTCGTCACCACGAACATCTTTTGATGCGCGCGAAGATCCTGTGCGACCAGCATCATCGCCGCGCTGTTGCCGCCATGGCTGGTGATGATGACAAGCTTCGTCACGCCGCGCCGCGCGACGTCTTCGCCGATAGCTGTCCATCGCTTCAGCGCAACGTCGGTCGGCAGCGTCTGCGTGCCTGGATAGTCGATATGCTCGGTGGAAATGCCGACCGGTTCAACGGGCAGGAAACTGGCCGGAACGGTTTCGGGCAGCAGCTTGCGCACGCGCGCGAGATAGGCATCCGCAATCAGCACGTCGGTTTCGAGCGGCAGATGCGGGCCGTGCTGCTCGGTCGCCGCCAGCGGCAGCACGGCGATCCAACCCGAGGCCTCGGCCGGGGCAACATCGGCCCAGAGGATCTCGGTCCAGTCGCGGGACGGCATCATTGAGCTTTCCTTGGAGGTTTCTTTGCCCGCATTTGTCACGTAATTTGGGGTATGAGGGGACGCGGGCCCGAACGGCTCGCGTCCCCGAACTTCATGCAGTTTTATCGCGTTGCGTTCACATGAGCCAGACGCGATTGGGCCAGCAACGATCGACGGAGTCCCTTCATGAGCCCCTCTCATCTGCGGCGAGCGTTAACGGCGGGCCTGATGGCCGCTTTGATCGGAAGCGTCCCGGTGGAGGCCGAAACGCTCGACAAGGTCACCTTCGGCACCAATTGGGTCGCCGAGGCCGAGCATGGCGGCTTCTTCCAGGCGGTCGCCGACGGCACCTACAAGCGTTACGGGCTCGACGTCACCATCGTCCCGGGCGGGCCCAACGAGAACAACCGGATGCTGCTGATCGCCGGCAAGATCGATTTCTTCATGGCCGCGAACACGCTGATGTCGTTCGATGCGGTGGCCAACAACGTCCCCGTCGTGACCATCGCCGCGGTCTTCCAGAAGGACCCGCAAGTGATGCTGACGCAGCCCGATGCCAAGATCAGCAAGATCGAGGACCTCAAGCCCCTGACGCTGTTCGTCTCCAAGGAGGGCATGACCAGCTACTTCCAGTGGCTGAAGTCCGAATATGGATTCAGCGAGAAAAATGTCCGCCCCTATAATTTCAATCCTCAGCCCTTCATCGCCAACCCCAAGAGCGCCATGCAGGGCTACGTGACATCCGAGCCCTTCGCGGTCGAGAAGGCGGCCGGCTTCAAGCCCAACGTACTGCTGCTCGCCGATTACGGCTTCAATACCTATTCGACCCTGATCGAAACCCGCCGCGACGTGGTCGAGAAGAAGCCCGATCTGGTGCAGCGCTTCGTCGATGCCTCCATCATCGGCTGGTACAATTACATCTACCGCGACAATTCCGCTGGCAATGCCATGATCAAGAAGCTCAACCCCGAGATGACCGATGATCTGCTCGCCTACTCCGTCGCCAAGATGAAAGAGCACGGCATCGTCGATTCCGGCGACAGCCTGAAGAACGGCATCGGCGCCATGAGCGACGAGCGCTACGCTTCCTTCTTCAACAAGATGGTGAAGGCGGGCGTGGTGAAGCCCGATCTCGACTTCCGCAAGTCCTATACGCTGCGCTTCGTCAACAAGGGCGTCGGCGTCGAGCTGCGCCCGAGCAAGCCGTAACGCATGTTGAGATCTGGCGCAGGCGGCTCGGTGTCCCACACCTCTCCCCGATGGGGAGAGGTGAAAGACGCGGCCCGACCGCGTCTCACAACAGCCTGCGACCAATGCTAGAGAGCTCAACCTCGCCCGCCGTCGAGGCCAGCCTGACGGCGCTCGCCATCAGCCTGCGCGGCGTGACGAAAGCGTATGACAACGGCGTCATGGCGCTCGGCCCGCTCGACCTCGCCGTGCGCAAGGGCGAGTTCATCTCGCTGCTGGGTCCGTCCGGTTGCGGCAAATCGACGGCGCTGCGGCTGATCGCGGGGCTCAGCACGCCCTCTTCTGGAATCGTGCGGGTGGCGCGCCGCGAGGGCGCGCCGCAGCCGGGCCGCGGCATCGGCTTCGTGTTCCAGGAGCCGACCCTGATGCCCTGGACCAGCGTGCGCGAGAACGTGCGGCTACCGCTGAGGCTTGGTCGCGTTCCGAAGGCCGAGGCGTGCGCGCGTGCCGAGGCGGCGCTCGCCAGCGTCGGGCTTGCCGATTTTGCCGATGCCTTTCCGCGCGAGCTCTCCGGCGGCATGAAGATGCGGGTGTCGCTGGCGCGCGCGCTCGTCACCGATCCCGATATCCTGCTAATGGACGAGCCGTTCGCGGCGCTCGACGAGATCACGCGCTTCCGCCTCAACAATGATTTGCTCGCGCTGTGGCGCAGCCTCGGCAAGACCGTCATCTTCGTCACCCATTCGGTGTTCGAATCAGTTTACCTGTCGCAGCGCGTGGTGGTGATGACGGCGCGGCCCGGCCGCATCCAGGCCGACCTCCGCATCGAGACGGTCGAGCCGCGGGGCGAGGAGTTTCGTACTTCAGTCGCCTATTCCGATTATTGCCGCAGGGTGTCGGCGACGCTGGCGCCGTCCTATGCGGGGCAATCGACGCTATGAACGTGCAAGCTGCCGTCACCGCAAAGCCGTCCGGCGCGCAACGTGCAATGCGCCTCGTGCCGCCCGTCCTCGTGTTCGCGGCCGGCCTTCTCGCCTGGGAACTGGTGGTCCGTATCAAGGAGATTCCGCCCTACGTGCTGCCGGCGCCCTCCGTCATCTTTCTGACGCTGATCAAGGACTGGGCGGTGCTGTCGCAGTCGCTCGCCACCACGCTTCTGACCACGCTCGAAGGTTTTGTGGCGGCGAGCATCGGCGGCATCGGGCTGGCGCTCTTGTTCAACCAGTCGAAATGGGTGGAATATTCGCTGTTCCCCTATGCCATCGTGCTCCAGGTGACGCCGGTCATCGCGATTGCACCGCTCTTGCTGATCTATCTGGAGCAGCAGACCGCGGTGGTGGTCTGCGCCTTCATCGTCGCCTTTTTCCCGGTGCTGTCCAACACCACGCTCGGGCTCAATTCGGTCGACCGCAATCTCGCCGGCCTGTTCCAGCTCTATGGCGCATCAAAGCCGCAGGCGCTGCGCTTTCTCAAGCTGCCCGCGGCGCTGCCCTACATCCTCGGCGGCTTGCGCATCGCCGGCGGCCTGTCGCTGATCGGCGCGGTCGTGGCCGAGATTGCAGCGGGAACGGCCGGTGCTGGCTCCGGGCTCGCCTACAGGATCGCCGAGTCAGGCTATCGATTGAACATACCCCGCATGTTCGCTGCGCTGCTTTTGTTGTCGCTCGCCGGGATTGTCATCTATGGGGTGCTGGCGCTAGTTTCGCACCTCGTTTTACGCCGCTGGCATGAGAGCGCGCTTGGAAAGGAAAACTGATGACCGCCGGTTCAATTTCGTCCGAAAAGATCGATCTTTTGATTTATGGACCAGTGCGGCCGATCCTCGAGAACGGGTTTTCCGACCATTTCGTCGTGCACAAGGCCGAGACGCGCGGTGACCTCGAGCGGCTGACGCCGGCGGTCCG
Source organism: Bradyrhizobium sp. 179 (assembly GCF_023073535.1). Taxonomy (NCBI): domain Bacteria; kingdom Pseudomonadati; phylum Pseudomonadota; class Alphaproteobacteria; order Hyphomicrobiales; family Nitrobacteraceae; genus Bradyrhizobium; species Bradyrhizobium sp. 179. Next base: position 22,630 of record NZ_JADPJR010000104.1, read on the forward strand.
CGACAGGATCCGCGGCGTCGCCGTGACTTATCACACCGTGCGCGCCGACAAGGATTCACTGTCGCAGCTGCCGAAGCTGGAAATGGTGGCGAGCTTCGGCGTCGGCTACGATCACATCGACGCCAAATACGCGGCCGAGCACAATATCATCGTCACCAACACGCCCGATGTCCTCACCGAGGAGGTCGCCGACGTTGCGATGGGCCTTCTCATCTCCACACTGCGCGAGTTCATCAAGGCCGATCGCTACGTCCGCTCCGGACTGTGGCAGACGCAGAACTATCCGCTCAGCGTCGGCTCGCTGCGTGACCGCAAGGTCGGCATCGTCGGCATGGGCCGGATCGGCCAGGCCATCGCGCGCCGGCTCGATGCTTCGCTGGTGCCTGTGGTTTACCATTCCCGCAACCCATCCAAGAATGTCTCCTACAAGCACTATCCTGATTTGATCGAGATGGCGAAGGCGGTGGACACGCTGATGGTGATCGTGCCCGGCGGCGCCAGCACCGACAAGATGATCAACGCCGAGGTGCTCAAGGCGCTCGGCCCGCGCGGCGTGCTCATCAACGTCGCGCGCGGCTCGGTGGTCGACGAGCCGGCGCTGGTTCAGGCGCTGAAATCAGGCAGCATCCTCGCCGCCGGCCTCGACGTGTTCGCGGCGGAGCCGAACGTGCCGGACGAGCTCAAGACCATGCAAAACGTGGTGCTGCTGCCGCATATCGGCTCGGCCTCGGTGGTGACGCGCAACGCGATGGATCAGCTCGTGGTCGACAATCTCAAGGCCTGGTTCGCCGGCAAGGCGCCGCTGACGCCGGTTGCGGAAACGCCGTTTAGGGGGCGCTGATGAGAGCTCTTCGAGGCGTTGCATTGATGATCGCGGCATGTGCTGCCGCGATCGATCCTGCGCACGCGCAGGATGCGGCGACCCTGAAGAAGCAGATGCCCGGGCAGTGGGAGCTCTCGACCACCGAGCGCAACAAGACCTGCGTAATCACCCTCAAGGGCGACGCCAAGGGCCAGGGTTTTAAGCTGGAGCTGGAGCCGGCCTGCAAGACCGCGCTGCCCTTCACCAAGGACATCGTTGCCTGGAACGTCCGGGGTCTCGACATCGTCCGCTTGCAGGACGCCACCGGTGAAGCCGTGATCGACTTTACCGAGGTCGAGGCCGGCATCTTCGAGGGCCTGCGCCAGGGCGAGGGTGTCTACATCCTGCAGGATCTCGCCGCGGCGCGATCGATGGCCAAATCGATGGACCAGATGATTGGTGACTGGTCGATGGTGCGCGGCAACGGCCAGCCGGTGTGTGGGCTGACGCTGACCAACACCGAGGCGGGCGCGGACAATTTCCAGGTCTTCCTCAAGCCGAAATGCGACGCGGCGATCGCGCAATTCAACCCGACGCAATGGCGGCTCGAGCGCGGTCAGATCCTCCTCATGTCGAAATCAGGCGAGGCCTGGCAGTTCGAGGCCGACGACAACGCGCAGTGGCGGCGCGTCCCCGATACCGCCGATCCCTTGCTCATGCTGCGTCAATAGGCAAGCCTTCAGCGCTGCCGAACAACGGGCGTGAACGCGGAACCGGCCGCCAGGGCAGCCGTTGACGAAAGAGCGATTTCGTTGGGAGATCCGCATGGCCAAGCGCATCCTCGCGATCGGCATTGAGCCCGGCAATGCGGATTATAGCGCATTCCCGCAGCTCACGCCCGAACATGTCCGCAGCTACATCGAGGCCCAGCTCCTGCGGCTGCGCGGTCTCGGCTTCGAGGTCACGAGCTGTCTGATCGATCTCGATGCGACTGCGGAGGCTGCCGTAACGGCGGCGCTGCGCGACGAGCGCTTCGACTGCATCGTGATCGGCGCCGGCCTGCGCGAGCCGAAGGAACGGCTGCTGCTGTTCGAGAAGGTGCTCAACCTCGTCCACCGCCTGGCGCCGGAAGCCGCGATCTGCTTCAACACGACGCCGGCCGACACAGTCGAAGCGGTGCAGCGCTGGGTCGAGCCATGAATTGACGTCCCGGCCTGCTAGATCAACCGCATCCCGCGCAGGCTGGCATGCCCGTTCCTGCCGACGATGATGTGGTCGTGCACGGAAATCCCGAGCGGCTTTGCGATATCGATGATCGCTTTCGTCATCTGGATGTCGGCTTGCGAGGGCGAGGGATCGCCTGAGGGATGGTTGTGCACCAGGATCAGCGCGGTTGCCGACAGCTCAAGCGCGCGCTTGATCACCTCGCGGGGATAGACCGGGGTGTGGTCGACGGTCCCGGTCTGCTGCACCTCGTCGGCGATGAGCTGGTTGCGCTTGTCGAGGAAGAGCAGGCGGAATTGCTCCTTGTCGGCGAAGGCCATGCTGGTGCGGCAATAGTCGATCACCTCGTTCCAGGACGACAGCGCGTTGCGGCTGTTGACGTCGCCTTTGGCGACGCGGTGCGCCGCTGCTGCGATCAGCTTGAGCTGGTTGATCGCGGATTCGCCGATGCCCTCGACCTCGCGCAGGCGCGCCACCGGCGCATGCACGACCTCGGCGAACGAACCAAAAGTCTTGATTAAGGTCTTTGCGAGTGGCTTGGTGTCGCGCCGCGGCAGCGCGGCAAACAGCGCCATCTCCAATAGCTCGTAGTCGCTGAGCGCATCCGCGCCCGCGCTGTAGAAGCGCTCGCGCAGCCGCTCGCGATGGCCGTGATAGTGCGGCGTATCCTCAGATTTGCTCTTGTCGTGGTCCGGCTTGGTGGGCATCGGCCGCCAGCATTGCCGCGGAACCGCAGTTTTGCAACCGTCAATTGCGATGGCAAACGCCGTTCATTGTAGGCCGGCGGCCCAAAGCCTCACCCGATCTGCTTCTCGCCGTGCCGCTCCGATAGCGTAAAGATCTCGACACCCGTCGCCGTGACGCCGACCGAATGCTCGAACTGCGCCGACAGCGAGCGGTCGCGGGTGACCGCGGTCCAGCCGTCCGAGAGGATTTTCACATGCGGCTTGCCGAGATTGATCATCGGCTCGATGGTGAAGAACATGCCGGGCTTGAGCTGCACGCCCTCGCCGGGCCGGCCGATATGGATGATGTTCGGCTCGTCGTGGAACATGCGCCCGAGGCCGTGGCCGCAGAAATCGCGCACCACGCTCATGCCCTGCGGCTCGACGAAACTCTGGATGGCGTGGCCGATGTCGCCGGTGGTGGCGCCGGGCTTCACCGCGGCGATGCCGCGCATCATCGCTTCATAGGTGACTTCGATCAGCCGCTCGGCTTTGCGCGCGATCGGGCCGACCGCATACATCCGGCTGGAATCGCCGTACCAGCCGTCGACGATGAAGGTGACGTCGATGTTGACGATGTCGCCTTCCTTCAGCGGGCGGTCGCCGGGCATGCCGTGGCAGACCACGTGGTTGAGGGAGGTGCAGGTCGAGTACCGGTAGCCGCGGTACATCAGCGTCGCCGGATAGGCGTTGTGGCTGAAGGCGAAGTCGCGGACGAATTCGTCGATGCGCGAGGTCGGCACGCCGGGCCCGACGATATCGGTGAGCTCGTCGAGGCACTTGGCCACCAGCGCCCCCGCCTTGCGCATGCCGGCAAAGGCGCTCGGCCCATGCAGCTTGATCTGTCCGGTCTTGCGCAGGGAGGTCTCGGTGGCTTCGACGTAACTCATGCGGGCGCGATCTTCCAAAGGGGCTCGATGTCGGCGGAAAGGCCTGATTTCAGGCTCCAATCTAGTGATTGCGGGCCTTCATGCAAGCCAAGCGTGATGTTTGCGCGCGAAAGCGGGCCTAATTCGGGACTTCTACGGCCGTTTCGACCGGCAGGGCGCCGCGCACGCGGATTTCGCGGACGGGATAGGGAACCCGGATGCCCTCGCGCTTGAAGGCGTCCCACAGCGCCAGCATCACGTCGCTCTTGACGTTGTCCATGCCGTCGGGGTCCGCGATCCAGAATGTCAGCGAGAACTTCATGCCGGCCTCGGCGAACTCGGTCAAAATGCTGTTCGGCGGCTTGCCCTTCTGCGCGCGCGGGTGGGCGGCGGCGGTCTCGGCGGCGAGCTTGCAGACGAGGCGCGGGTCGGCGTCGTAATTGGTGCCGAAGGCGATCTTCACCAGCGTGTTCTTGTCGGTGTAGGTCCAGTTCACGACTTTCTGCGTCACCAGATCCTCGTTCGGCACCAGGAATTCGCGCCCGTCGCCGGCCGCGACGGAAATATAGCGCGTCTTCATCGCGCTGATCCGCCCGGTATTGTCGCCGATGGTGACGAGGTCGCCGGGCTTCACCGACTTGTCGGCGAGCAGGATGATGCCGGAAATGAAATTGGCCACGATCTTCTGCAGGCCGATACCGATGCCGACACCGACCGCGCCGGAGAATACCGCGAGCGCCGACAGATCGATCCCGACCGCCCCGAGCGCGATCACGATCGCGACCGCAAGCAGCCCAATGCGGATGATCTTGACCAGCAGCACCTGCACCGACGGCGTCAAATCGGTGGTCGCATTGATCCGGCTCTCGGCGAAATTGCTCGCGATGTTGGTCAGCCAGAGCGCGATCAGCAGCAGCGCGCCGGCCTTGAGCGCCAAGAGCGGGGTCAGGCGCAGGCCGCCGAGCACGATCGCGAAGGAATCGAGCAGCTCGACGGTCGCATCGAGCTGGCCGAGGATGGAGAGGGCGGCGATGAACCACGCCGTGATCGACACCAGCTTGACGATGAAGGCGTTGCGCAGCACCGAAGTGAGGAGCCGGATCACCAGCCACGCCAGTCCGAGCTTGGCCGCGACCATCAACAGGTAGCTGCGGCTCGGCCAGGTCGCGTGGTACATCACCACGCGCGAAATGATCACGAGCAGGGTGAAAACCGCGGTCGAGGCGCTCGCGACCATCACCCGGACGAAGTGCCGGAGCGGCAGCGGCCAGCGCATCGCCAGCGACGTCATGTCGAGGCGGCTGCGAATGGCGGCCTCCGCGGCATAGGCGATGCCGGCGGCGGCCAGGATGAGACCGAATTGCAGGTAGAACCAGGGTGAGGAGATTTCCGCCCCGACGCTGCGCCCGGTCGTCTGCACGAACTCCATGAAGTCCTTGAGGTCCATGTCCATCGGGTCGGTCTCGTCGGGAAAGCGGGCGGGAGGATTCTGATTCGAGGGCGCCGCAGAATCCCACAAAGGGCACGGCCGGACCATCGATACACCGCGAAGTGATGCGCGTTAAGGCCGCAAAATGCGGGCAGATTGCCGCGAGCGGGAGAAAATAGGTTGGCGCGCGAGTCCGCCGACGATAAGGATGCAAATCCAGCGATTTTTACCCGGAAGGTGGATGGCCTCCCTCGACTCCGTCAGCCTCGCCATATTGCTCGGCGCTGTTCTCGTCATGGCCGGCATCCTCTCGAGCCTGCTCGCGCTGCGCTTTGGCGCGCCATTGCTGCTTGTCTTCCTTGCGATCGGCATGCTCGCCGGCGATTCCGGGCCCGGGCAGCTCCAGTTCGACGACGTCCGCACCACCTATCTGGTCGGCTCGGTCGCGCTCGCCCTGATCCTGTTCGACGGCGGCTTGCGGACGCGCTTTGCCAGCATCCGCACCGTGCTCGCGCCCTCAGTGGTGCTGGCGACCATCGGCGTGCTGCTGACGGCGCTGATCACGGCGCCATTCGCGAAATACGCGCTCGATCTCAACTGGTCGGAATCGCTGCTGGTCGGCGCTGTGGTCGCCTCGACCGACGCCGCCGCGGTTTTTCTGCTGGTGCACACCCAGGGCCTGCGCCTGCGCCCGCGCGTCGGCGCGACGCTGGAGGCGGAATCCGGCACCAACGATCCGTTTGCGATCTTCCTCACGCTCATGCTGGTCGAGTACATCTCGCTCGGCTCGAGCTCGCCCGGCCATGTGCTGATGGAGTTCGTCCAGGAGGCGGTGCTGGGTGCCGTCGTCGGCGTGATCGGTGGACGCCTGGTCGTCATCGCGCTCAACCAGGTGGCGCTGCCGCAGGGCCTCCATGCGCCGTTCGTGACGACCGGCGCGCTCGTCATCTTCGGCGGCTCGCAGATCATGCACGCTTCCGGTTTTCTTGCGGTCTATCTCGCCGGAATAATTATCGGCAACCGGCCGACGCGCGCGCATAATTCGGTGGTGGCCTTCCTGGACGCCGCGACCTGGCTGGCGCAGATCGTGATGTTCGTGCTGCTCGGCCTCTTGGTCTCGCCGAGCCGGCTTGGCGCCAGCGTGCTGCCGGCCGTCGGCGTCGCGCTCGTCTTGATGCTGGTCGCGCGGCCGCTCGCCGTGTTCCTGTGCTTGGCGCCGTTCCGCTTCAACTGGCGCGAGAAGGTCTTCATCGCCTGGACCGGCCTGCGCGGCGCGGTCGCGATCTTCCTGGCCTCGATCCCGATGCTGGTCGGCCTGTCCAAGGCGTATCTCTATTTCGACGTCGCTTTCGTCGTCGTCATCATCTCGCTGCTGCTGCAAGGCTGGACGCTGGCGCCCGCCGCGCGCAAGCTGCACGTGGCGCTGCCGCGCGCCGAGCGCGGGCCGCGCCGCGTCGAACTCGATCTGCCGGGCCAGCTCGAGCAGCAGCTGGTCGGCTATCCGGTGCGGCCGAAGAGCCTGTATTTCCGCCGCGGCCTGATTCCATCCTGGTCCAAGCCGACGCTCGTCATCCGCAACGAGAATATCCTGACGCCGGTGGAGGCCGATCCAATCGCGCCCGGCGATTACATTTACCTGCTGGCGCCGCCGGAAAAGGCGGAGGCACTCGACCGCTTCTTCGTCGACATGCAGCCGAGCTCGGCGCCCGATCCGCATCTGCTCGGCGACTTCATGGTCTCGGGCGAGCACACGCTCGCCGAGCTCGCCGAGATCTACGGCGTGAAGGTCGACAAGGAGGAAAGCAAGCTGACGCTGGCCGATTATTTCGACGTTCATCTCGATCACGCGCCAAAAGAGGGCGCCGAGCTTGCGCTGGATACGATTGTGCTGGTCGCGCGCTCGATCTCCGGCGGCCGCGTCAACGTCGTCGGCCTGCGCCTGCCGGAAGAGGACGAGACCCCGGCGCCGCCGACCCGTGCGCAGGCGCTACGGCGCAAGCTCGCCGACGTCTGGGCGTCGGTGGCGGGGGTTTGACTTGGCTGTCGTCCCGGCTTTTGCCAGGACAATCACGATGAGGAACCGCCACCAAATCGCCGCAACGGCCGAAGATTTGCGCGATTTCGTGACGTCGAAACCCGGAACACTCTGCCATGCCGCTCGTTCTAAGCCGCGTAACAGCTTGGACCGACAGGAGTATGCCATGCGAAAGTTCATCCTTCCGATCGCAACAGCCCTCGCGCTCGGCGCTGCCGCACCGGCGATGGCCTACGATACCGGCGATCAGATCTCGATGCAGGTCGCGCTCGATGTCGCGACAGATCTCGGCGTCGTGACGGTCTCGCACACCAACTTCCTCGGCGACGAATGGGAGATTGATGGGCGGGATCGTGCAGGCCGCTGGATGGAAGTCTATGTTGACGCGAGGACCGGTGAGGTGCGCAACGTCGAGCGAGGCTGGTAGCTCTGAATGATATGGCCGCTGCGTCTTTATGTCAGCACCTTCACCCCGCCGAACGAGGTCACGCGACCCTGCTTCAGCATCACGATCTGCGTGGCGAGCTGGCGCAGCTCGGCGGCGTCGTGGCTGACATAGACCATCGGCACGTTGGCTTCATCGCGGAGCCGCATCAGATAAGGCAGGATCTCGAGCTTGCGGCCTTCGTCGAGCGCGCCGAGCGGCTCGTCGAGCAGCAGGAGGCGTGGCTTCGACAGCAGCGCGCGGCCGAGCGCGACGCGCTGGCGCTCGCCGCCGGAGAGCTTTCCGGGGCGGCGGCCGAGCAGGGCGCCGATGTCGAGCAGGTCGACGATGCGCTTGTGCTGGGCCGGATCGGGTGCGAGGCGGTTCATCTGCCGTCCATAGTCGAGATTCTGCGCGACATTGAGATGCGGAAACAGCCGCGCATCCTGGAAGACGTAGCCGACGCGGCGGCGCCAGGTCGGCACATGGATGCGGGCCGCGGTGTCCTCGACGGTTTCGCCATCGATCACGATGCTGCCGCGGTCGGGCCGCAACAGGCCTGCAATCATGTTGACCAGCGATGTCTTGCCGGCGCCCGAGGCGCCGAACAGCCCGATGACGCGGCCTTCGCTGGTGAATGACGCGTGCAGCGAGAATTCGCCGAGCTGTTTTTCGACATCGACATGCAGCATGGTCAATTCCCGTGCAGCCGCGCGGTGGCGCGGCGGGCGAACCACTCGGCCGCGATCAGAGCGCCGAGCGCGAGCACGATCGAGACGATGACGAGGCGTCCCGCCGCGGCGTCGCCGTCGGGCGTCTGGATCAGCGAATAGATCGCGGACGAGATCGTCTGGGTCTCACCAGGAATGTTGGAGACGAAGGTGATGGTGGCACCGAACTCGCCGATCGCCTTGGCAAAGCCGAGCACCATGCCGGCGAGCACGCCGGGCAGCGCGAGCGGCAGCGTCACCGTGAAGAACACCTTCCACGGCGCCGCGCCCAGCGTCTCGGCGGCCTGCTCGAGCCGGCGGTCGATCGCCTCGATCGACAGCCGCATCGGCCGCACGAGAAGCGGAAACGACATCACGCCGCAGGCGAGCGCAGCGCCGGTCCAGCGGAAAGAGAAGACGATGCCGAGATTGTCGGCGAGGAAACCGCCGACGAGACCGCGGCGGCCGAAGCTAAGCAGCAGCAGATAGCCGGTGACCACAGGCGGCAGCACCAGCGGCAGATGCACGAGTGCGTCGAGCAGCGACTTGCCCCAGAAATCGCGCCGCGCGAGCAGCCATGCCAGCGCGATGCCGAACGGCGTCGCCACCAGCGTTGCGATGACGGCGACCTTGAGCGAAAGCAGGATCGCCGTCCATTCCGCGGGTGAAATCTCGGACATCAAGCCGGAGATATCATGTGGTGGGGCTGATAAGGAACTTGAAGCCGTATTTCTCCAGAATGGTCTTGGCGGCCGTCGAGCGCAGGAAGGCGAGATAGTCGCTGGTCTCGCTTTTCGCGGTCGTGGTCGCGGCGACGGGATAGATGATCGCGGGATGAGAATCGGCCGGGAGGGTGCCGACGATCTTCACGTCCGGCTCGACCTTGGCGTCGGTCGCATAGACGATGCCGAGCACGGCCTCGCCGCGCGCCACCAGCGTCAGCGCGGCGCGCACGCTCTCGGCCATGGCGAATTTCGGCTCGGCGGCCCGCCAGGCGCCCAGCTTTTCGAGCGCAGCCTTGGCGTATTTGCCGACCGGCACGGATTTCACGTCACCGGTCGCGATCCTGCCGTCGCCGGCGAGCTTGGCGAGGTCGAGGCCTTGCGCGATCGTGACGTTGTCGACCTTGGAGTCCTTCGGCGCGATCAGCACGATGCTGTTGCCGAGCAGGTTGACCCGGGTGGATTCGTTGACGGCTTTCTTGGCGATGGCGTAGTCCATCCAGTCGGTGTCAGCGGAGACGAACACGTCGGCCGGCGCGCCCTGCTCGATCTGCCTCGCAAGCACCGAGCTCGCAGCATAGCTGACACTGAACTTAACGCCGGTCTTGGCGGTGTAGGCGGCGTCGATCTCGTCGAGTGCGTTCTTCATCGAGGCGGCGGCGAACACGGTGATGGTCTTGTCCTCGGCACTAGCGGGCGACAGGCTCGCGCCCGCGAGGATGCCGAAGGCGGTGACAAGTGCGGCAATACGAAACATGGATAGCGCTCCGTGCGAACTCGCGCGCGGTGACGCGCGCAAATTTGGCGTTGGGTGGGTCTGATGCGACGGGCGGACGCGCTGTTCCACGGAGCCCCACGGCGGCTTACGGCCAGGCAGGGATATCGCTGCCCAAAGATAGCAGGCACATGTCTTAGGTCAAAGGCGAGCGTTTGTCTAACCAGGCGCGCCTATTGCGCCGGCAGGATCGCGATCGAGACCGAATTGTCCTTGGCGCCGCTGACCTGGAGCACGAAGAGCTGTGCCGACAGCTGATATTTCATGATCTTGCGGATGCCGTCGCAATCGGTCGCGCGCTAAAGGCCACGGGCTTGAGGACATGCCCGTCCTGGACCACGTCAACCCAAGCCCCGGCCGAGAGGGTCAATCCACGGCAATCATGACGTCGGAGGCCTTGATCACAACGGTGACCTTGCCGCCTGCCCTTATGCCGAGGTCGTCGACGGCTTCGTTGGTGATCGAGGACGTCACGATCGTGCCGTTGCCGATGTCGACGCGGATGTGCGAGGTCGTGACGCCCTTTGTGACCTCGACGACATTGCCCTTGATCTGATTGCGTGCACTGATGCGCATGGAGTTCTCGCGGTGGCTGGCGCACGGCGATAGCGCCGCGCGTGCGGACGGGATGGGCTGGAGCGGGATGCGCGTCCCGGCGGGTGTCGCACGCTTACGGCAGCGCGACGCTGCACCATAGCGCATTCGTGAGGTCATGGACCAGCCGCTGACAGAGTTTTTACCGCGCGCCTGTCACGGCTTCGCATCCGGCGCGTGCAGCACCGCCTTGCATGCGGTCGGCATGTCGGCGAGCGTCATCGGCGGCTTCGGTTTCGGCGGCTCCGGCGGCGGTTTTGGGTGCAGCACTGCATCCGAGAACCAATAAGCAAGATCGGAAGGCTTGCAGCCTTCGTCCTCGGCTTGCGACGGCTGACCCTCGCAGTCCCCAGCGCCCGCCGGGCAGTGCATGCGGATATGGAAGTGATAGTCGTGGCCCCACCAGGGGCGGATCTTCGATAGCCAGGCGCGGTCGCCCTTGGCCTCGCGGCACAACGCCTTCTTGATCGCGGCGTTGACGAAGATGCGCTGCACCGCCGGCTCCCGCGCCGCGTCGCGCAGCACCAGCACATGGCCAGATGTGAACACGTTCGGATCGATATCGAGTCGATCGGGACGCACCATCATCACCGCCGACATCTCCTCGCGTTCCTCGCGCGAGAGCCGGCGGTCCGGCATCGGCGTCAGCCAGATGTCGGCATCGAGACCGATCTGGTGGCTGGCATGGCCCGACAGCGCCGGCCCGCCACGCGGCTGGGCAATGTCGCCGACCAAAATGCCAGGCCAGCCGGCGTCCTTGTGCGCCTTGGCCGCGAGCCGCTTGATCAGGGCGATCATGTCGGGATGGCCGTAGTTGCGGTTGCGCGACAGCCGCATCACCTGCCAATTGTCGCCGTTGAGCGGCATCTGCATGGCGCCGCCGATGCAGCCCTTGGTGTAGGAGCCGAAGACATGCGCCGATCCTTTCGACGGCAGCAGCTTGCGCGCGAACAGCTCCTTGGCAGCGAGCGTGGGATCGTTCGGATTGGCGAGCGGCGGCAGCGGCTTCGGGGTGACGCTGCCCTTGTCCTGGGCCAGCGCGGTGCCGGCAATCAGAAGCGCAGCCAGAAGCAGGAGGAGGGTGAGACGGCGGGGACTCATGCCGGGACTTTATAGCCCAACGCCGTCTCAAGGGCCAAGAATTAGACTTTCAGCCCGCCGTAACCTGTGTCTTCGGATGCCGCCGCGACGACCTTCGGCGCGGCATTCTATGTTCCGAACCGCTCGATGACCTCCGCGAGTTCAACGTCGCCCGCGCGCGCCCCGTTTCCACGGTTGGTCGCCCCTTTCTCCAGATCGGCCGCATAAATGACGGCGGAATCGGCTTCCAGCCGCTGGCGCAGAGTCGCCATCTTCGGCCACCGTTCCTTGTCGGCAACTTTATGAAATTCGAGCCAGCGCGCTACGCCGATGAACACGGCATCGGCCAAGGTCGGGCGGTCGCCGACCAGGAAGGTGCTTCCCTCAATCATCTGCTCGAGCTTGTCGTGGCGCTCAATCACGCGCTCGCGCCCCCAGGTCCGCAACGCCGATTGCATCGCCGGGTCGGGCGACTTCATTTCCATCGCAAACCACAACGGGCTGAATGCGGCCGTGAAGCCGGTATTTAGGAATGCCAACAACTGGTGCATCCGGTCGGCCTCACGCGAGAGCGGGTCGAAGCTGATGCGCCGCTCCGGATCTCGGGCCTCGAGCCAGGCGGCAATCGCCATAGTCTCCGTCAGCACGTGTCCCTCCGCGGTGATCAATACCGGCGTCTCGTGTCGGGCGTTTATGCGGGCGTAGGAAGGCTCGCGCATCTCGCCAAGCATATCGACGCGACACAGCCGGTAGGGCTTGCCCAGCCATTCGAGCGCGGCGACGAGCCCCATAGAGCTTCCCAACGGGAAGCCGTACAATAAGATCGGTTCCATGGCCTTGTTCTCCGTGACTTCTGATGATCACGCTGCGCAGCGAAGTCAGAACCTACTCGGCCGTGCCGCCGAGTAAATTACGCACTTTTTGGTAACCACGAGCCCTCAATGAAAGATCTCGTTTCCCGCTGTCCCATCGAGGAAGTGATGCAGGTGCTCAGCGGCCGCTGGCCCACGCTTCTGATTTACTATCTGAAGGAGGGCACCAAGCGATTCAGCGACCTGCGCCGGGACAACCCTACCATCTCGCACAAGATGCTGGCCCTGGAGCTTCGCAAGCTCGAGGACGCCGGCATTGTCCAGCGCGCGGAGTTCGAGGGATATCCGTTGCGCGTCGAATATGATCTGACCCCGTCCGGCCACGCGCTCGTGCCGCTGATAGATGCGCTGGGTGAGTGGTGGGCAGCGACCGACAGCGCTCGCGCGGAATTGGCGGATCGCAGCGAGATGGCGGATCGTCACGATTAGAGGAAGCCAGCTTCGGGATTGGACGGCGCGAACCGCCAGCGATCATCCGCCCATCATCAGCCTGGGCAAGGGCCTCGAGGTCACCATCACCGCCGAAAGTGTAGAGACCGAACTCGAGCTCTGCTGTCTCCGCACCGAGGGCTGCCATGAGGGTCACGGCTTCTGTTCAGCAAGGCAAGGCCGAATGCGGAGATCATCCTCCTCGCCGCACAGCGCGGCATTGATGCGGACGACGAGGACGCTATCAATGCCCCGCGAGAATCGCCTTCCCGACATCCTCATAATGCGTGTCGCGCGCCTGGATCTGCTGCGCGATAGCATGCATGTCGCGAAACCGTCGCTCAAACGGATTGCTGCGGAACACGGCCGTCGCACCGGCCATGTGATAGGCGGCGTCGACCACCTTCGCCGATTGGTGGATGGTCCAGGTCGCGGCGAGACGAACCGCGCTGCGATGCGTCGGGCTGAATTCGCCGGTCGCGCTGAGATCGCGCCACATCGCGTGCGCGGTGGCATAGAGATAGGCGCGGGCGGCGCGAAGATCGCCCTCGGTGCGGCCGATCAGTCCCTGGACCGCCCCGTTATCGCGCATGGCGCTGACCGCGAGTGACTGGTGTTTTCCACGCGCCAACGCGATGGCCGCATCCAGCGTGGCGCGCGCCACGCCGAGGGAGACTGCCGCAAAGCCGAGGCTGAAGGTCGAGCCGGTGCCGATTCTATAGAGAGGACGCTTTTCGCGCAGCGCGGACGGCACGTCGCGGAACGCCGTGAAACGCTCGGGGATAAAGAGATCGGTGACCTCGTAGGAATCGGTGCCGGTGCCGGCGAGCCCGATCGCCTGCCAGACGTCGTGCAGCACGGCGCTCGCGACCGGAAACAGAATGGTGCGCACCTCCGGCGAGCTATCGGCATTTTTCCGCGGGGTGCCGTCGGCATTAACGATACGGACATGCGCGCCCAGCCAGCTCGCCTGCCGCGAGCCGGAGGCAAAATCCCAGCGCGCCGTGACGCGATAGCCGCCGTCCACGATACGCGCCGCATGCCCGATCGCGCCCCAGGCAAGGATGCCCGGCGGCGTATTGAAGATCTCCTGCGCGGTGTCGTGATCGAGCCAGGCGGCGATCATCGCGCAGACGCCGCACTGGCCGAGACACCAGGCGGTCGAGGCGTCCGCCGTCGCGATCTCCTCCAGCATTTGCATGAAGATATCGATCGGGGCTTCGCTGCCGCCGAGGCTTTGCGGCAGCAGCGCGCGGTAGAGCCCGTTCTCGATCAGTGCGGCGACCACAGCAGGCGTCAGCCGCCGCGTCCGCTCGATCTCGTCGGCTTCACGCGCGATGAGCGGCGCGATCGCCCGGGCACGTTCGACGAGATCGAAGGCCCGCGATCTGTTCATGCGCCACCTCGTCAGGCCGCAGCGCGGCCAAAGTCGAGCGATGGCCGGCGTCTGGTCGGAAAGCTCAGTGCCACCGCGACCGCTGCGAGCCCGATCGTGAACGAGCCGGCGTGCAGCCACGTGTAGCGCTGGAAATTGTCTAACACGAGCCCGCCGGCCCATGGCCCCAGTGCCATGCCGAGGCTGGCAAAGGCCGACACCGCGCCGAACACCGTGCCCATGATGCGCGCGCCAAAGAATTCGCGGACCAGCACCGCATAGAGCGGCATCACGCCGCCATAGGCGAGGCCGAACACGACCGAGAGCGCGTAGAACTCGCCGAGTTGCGCCACCGCAAGATAGGTCGCGATGCACATGGCTTGCACGAGCAGCCCGCCGACCAGCACGGGCTTTGCGCCGCTGCGATCGGCCAGCGCGCCCAGCAGCAGGCGGCCGCCGAGGCCTGAGACGCCGGCCACGCTGTACACCGTCACCGCCGTCAACGGCGCGATGCCGCAGACCATCGCATAGGACACCATGTGGAAGATCGGACCGGAATGCGCGGCGCAACAGGCGAAATGGGCAGCGGCGAGCGCGACGAACTGCGGTGTGCGCAGCGCCTGCGCCGCGGTCAGCTCGACCTCCGGCGCTGCGTCCGCCGCTGCAGGGCCTGCCACTGCGGGCGCCGGACGCACCAGGAAGCAGGCGGGGATCAGCAGCGCCCAGGCGGCGATGCCGATCACCAGCATCGCGGTGCGCCAGTCATAGGCCGTGATCACCCAGCTCGCGGTCGGCGCGATCGTCACTGGCGAGACGCCCATGCCGGCAGAGACCAGCGCCACCGCGAGGCTGCGGTTCTGCTCGATCCAGGCACTCGCGAGCGCCATCATCGGCGCGTAGAAGCTGCCGGCGGCAATGCCGATCAGTACGCCGAAGCAAAGCTGGAACTGCCACAGGCTTGCTGCCTGACTCGCGGTCACGAGACCGAGCCCCAGCAGCAGGCTTCCGGCAAGCACTACGATGCGGGTGCCGAACCGGCCCGACAGCGTGCCCCAGAGGAACGCGGCCACCCCCATGCAGAGAAAATCCAGCGTCGCCGCCGCCGACACGCCGGCGCGCGACCAGCCCATCGCTTCCGAGATCGGCTGCAAAAACACCGCCAGCGACAGCATCGTGCCGAATCCGACACAGGTCATCAGCGCACCCGCGGCGACAACGACCCAGCCATAGTCGAAGCTTGACGGCTTGCTCATGCGTTTCCCTAGCGCTTTTGATTTTGTTGATGGTGCGCGCAGGGGATGGTGGCCTATCTGCCGGGCGAGAGCAAGGCGGGTTGCCACCGCGGGCTGACACGGCCCGTCCGCAATGATATCATACCTCACATCACCGGCCTGCGATGTTGTTCTCACAAGCGCACACACATCAACGTGCGAGGAGGCAAATCCAATGAAATGGGGAGCGCTGTGCAGGCCGCGTGGGCGCCGCAGGCTTGCCTTGCCCGTCATTTTCGCCGCCGCAGTCTGGGCACCTTCAGTATGCGCAGAGGACATTCGAACCGGCGAGCCGGGGCCGGTCTTTTCAGACAGCGGTCCCGATGCCGATCTTTACGGCGCGGCTGACGGCTATCCGGTCGGCACGCGGGGCGGTGCCCCTCAGCTCGACAAGCTCGTCGGGGTCTACAGCCATTTCGGCGACTTCGCCGGCACCTACACTGAGATCGTCGAGCACAAGCGGATCGAATACGCATTCGGCGATCGAAAAGCCGAGGTCGAGTTCGTGCCGGGCCCAAATGGCATTGTCGTCCGCGTCGTCTTCGATAGCGAAGCGAATCACTAGGCGGCTGGCAGGCGATCCTCGATAATTTTGCGCGCTACCTCGAGGTGCTCGCCTGCCGCGAGCCCGAGGCAAGATCCCAGCGTGCCGTGACGCGATAACTGCCCTCGACCGCGCGCCTCATGCGCGATCGCGCCCCAGGCTAGGATGCCGGGCGGCGTATTGAAGATCTCCTGCGCAATGTCGTGATCGAGCGAGGCCGCGATTATCGCGCAGACGCTGCACTGGCCGAGACACCAGGCGCTCGTCCCGCTGTAGGGACGTCAGTAAATTTGGTCGACTGGGAGCCCAAGAGCCATTGCACCCGTATATCTTGCTTGGGCGCCGGGCTGCAGGGGATGATAGCGTGCGGCCTGTATGTCGCGGAAGCGCCGTTCTAGACCGGCCGCGCGATAGAACCCCGCGCCGCCAGCGAGCTCCATTGCTAACTCCACCGCTGCGATTGCATGCCGCGCTACGAGATGGCGGCCGATCACCACCTGGTTCACTGTTTCGGCCGACGGCTTATTCAGGCGCACAGCTGCAAGCATGGTTTGCCGTGCCATCCGTGCGCCAGCAAGCTCGGTATCCATGCGGCCAGCCAGCTGTACAACGTTATGATCGAGCTCTTTGCGCCGCGCGAGCAAGAGAGCAATATCCCGTGCGCTCTCGGCAACGCCCACATAGACCGAGTAAATCAGTGGCAGTGCGATGGTTGCGATCGTCTGGAATAAGGGATCCCACTCACCAGCCTTGCGACGCGCCGATACGGCACTTTCAGGCACTACGTAGCCATCAATCATCACGTCATTCGAACCGGTCGAGCGCATACCCAAAACTCGCCAAGTGTCCAAGATCTTCACCTGGGGTGAGCTCATCGGCACACCAAAGTGAAGCACCATTGGCGGCTCACACTCCTGTTGCAGCACCGCGCCCGTCATCATGAGAGTCCCGGCTGGCGAGCCCGAGGAGAAAACCTTTCGAGCGGTGATCTTATAGCCGCCGTCCACCTTCTCGGCTTTGCCGGAGCCGCCGACCCAATCCGAACCGCCGCTTGAGAGCAGGAAAATGCGTTCCTGGGCGATACGTGTCAGCAGGTTCTCCACCGCCGTCACTTTCTGATGCCGCCAGCGCCAAGCGGTGATGGCGACCTGGTGGGTGTGCATGGAGAATGCAAGCGCTGTGGATCCGCAGTGATACGCCAGGACACGGAGCATCTCGGCCAGCTCATCGACCTCCGCTCCACGGCCCCCGAGCTCGGTGGGGACGCCGGCTTCGACCAATCCCGACGATTTCAAGTCCTCATAGTTCTCGGCTACAAAGCAATCTTCGTCCGTCGCCTGCTCGGCCCGTCGTTGGAACACGGGCCCGAGTTCCCGCGCAATGTCGATCGAACTGCGCGGGCTCGCTGATTGGATATCGTGACCTTGATTGAGGCTCATGGCGGTACTCCTCCGAGAAGATAGGAGAACCGTAATCCTCTAGGGCCGGACCTTTCCAGTTCAAAATCCCGTGCAAGCGGTAGCCCAGCTGGGACGGGCTCGATGCCTTCACCTCGGCCTGAGCCCCTTCGCAAAAATCGAACGACACGTGCGGTGACGCGGCGGAGGGAGCTGTTCTTATGCCGCTAATTGACTCGTGGCGGATGGTTATGCGTCAACACAGCTTTCCTGATGCATGAGCCGATACCCGCTATTCAGCAGGCGTCGCCATTTTGCGCGAATGCGAGTTCGCTACACCGGCAAGGAGAGCAATCTTCCTGACCGGGCTGCTCGGGGCCGTCGTGCTCGCGGTGCTAATCCTGGTTATTGCGCACTGATCGCGCTGGGTTTTGAGGCTGTTTGTGAAGAGCCATCAGTGGACCGCGATCCATACTCCTGGCCATCATCAAAGGCACCAGCCTCAAGAGCTGGTTCGCCCGATACTTTCCCGTAACATTGTTGGTACAACTTGTTCGACTGACTGCGGCGGGATTCCAAGCTCGGAAAATCCTGGCATTCCCACTGACGCTATGTTGTCGAGCTGCATCAACTCCACCTGATTCCGGGTGATGGGTGGCCTTGGAAGCAGCTCCGAAATCCATCCCGCTACATGCCAAGCAGCAAACGGCACTGGAACGAGCATAGGGCTGCGGCCGGCTGCGTGCGCAACCTTTTTGAGAAGCTCTTCGTATGTGTAGATGCGAGGACCAGCGCATTCATATGTGATTGCGCTTGTTTCGGCTCTCAGAAGCGCTCTTGTGATCGCGTCGGCCACATCGTCAACATAGGCCGGCTGCAATCTCGTCAATCCGCGGCCGAACATCGGATAGATCGGATATCGGCGGACAAGCTTGAGGATGATGGTGAGAAACGCATCATCCGGGCCGAACATTACCGCCGGGCGAACCAGCGTAGCCTCAGAAAATACTGCGCGGACCGCGAGTTCGCCTTCGCCACGCTTGCGAATATAGAGGGACGGCGAAGTGGCGTCAGAGCCGATTCCGGAAACGTGGATAAGCCGCTTGACGCCAGCTTGATGTGCTTGGGCCGCCAGTCGCCGGGCTGATTCCACATGCACGGAATGAAAAGTCTCCTGTCCGTGTTCGACATAGAGGCTGACTGTATTGATGGCGCCGTATGCGCCATCAACAGCAGCGGCTATCGAACCCTCGTCGCGTAAATCGACGTTCACAGATTGGAGGCGTGGGTCGTCATGACCAAAAAGCTGTCTGCCTCGCTCGGGATGTCTTGATGCAATCCGAACGAAAAACTCAGGTGCCCGGAGCAGGTGTTGAACAACGCGGCGGCCGAGAAACCCCGTTCCACCGAACACCGTAACAAGGCGATTATGTGCGGGCGCCATGGCGCAACTCGTCCTGAGATCGTCTCAAGCAAGGCATGGCTAGCGGAGACCGCAGGCTCGTCGGTCGTCCATTACACACGATCGCGGAGGTCGGTCACGCCTTCCTTCTGGGCGCAGTGGTCGCAGCAATAGTAGGTGCCGCTCTTTTCCAGGCCGTGCCCCACGATGCGCGTTCCGCAATGCTTGCACGTTGGCGCCAAGGCATGAATTGCGCACTCGAAGCTGTCGAACGTGTGCGCCTGGCCGTTCATCACCACCTGAAAAGCCTTGTCATAATCATTGCCGCAGGTTTCGCATGTCGACATTGTGCCTCCTTCACGCCGCGCGGCGTTTGCGAGTTGAGCAGCCTTCTTGGCTGACCTGGTACGTTCATCGGCCGGTCGGCTGGCTGGCGCTTTTCCACCAAGTCTGCCGCCCTTGCGTGACGGCGAGGTGTCTGCTTCGGTGCCTCTGCGGGACCCGCTCTTCTTCCCGCCATGGGTTTCTTTGTTGACGGTCGCCCAGGCCCGCCGTTCGGCTTCCGTGTCGGGTACACCTCGGGATTCGTGGCCTTCCTCGATGTGTTCGGCCTATCGCTTCTGCTTATGGATGTAGCTGCGTTTGTCTCCGCGTGGCATCACGGCTTCCCTCTTCAGGTACGTCTCCTCGCGCGACGAACGGCGGAGTTCACCAATTGTTCCTATGCGACCTAACTTACCGCAGACCGTGTAGGAGCCAGTGTGCACCGCCCGCTGAGACACTCAGTTAGCATCCAGGGCAACCGAAGAGAGGCGGGATCAAGTTGATTGGTCGAACCGTCAACTTGCGCCATGCCTTTCGGAGTCCGAGGATGTTCGCGGGCCTTTGCCAATGCAGTTTGCCGACCGCGGCGAATTGTTTCGCCGGCATTCCCGCAGGGGGCCCGGAAGCCGACGCAAAGCCATCACCGATGTGGCGTTCGGATCCCGAGATCGAAGGCTAGTCGGTCGGCGGTCGAGATGTTGCGTGCTGATCGGCGCCGGCCTCACGCCCGTTGCGATGATGCCATCATGCCCCTGTTTTGCCCGACGGGTCAAATGGATTTCGTAAAATCGAAAAAACGCAATACAAACAAGACCCCGGCTACTGTGCATGGGGTTGTTTTTCGATATTATCTTTTTCGGGTCCCAAACGTCCCGGACCAACCAATCTCGTCACGCTTGAAACAGGCCTAAGCCCGCCTCAGCTATCCACCTTCAGCGCGGCAATGAAAGCTTCCTGCGGGATGTCGACCTTGCCGAACTGCCGCATCTTCTTCTTGCCTTCCTTCTGCTTCTCAAGAAGCTTGCGCTTACGCGTGATGTCGCCGCCGTAGCATTTTGCGGTGACGTCCTTGCGGAGCGCGCGCACCGTCTCGCGCGCGATCACCTTGCCGCCGATCGCCGCCTGGATCGGGATTTGGAACATGTGCGGCGGGATCAGCTCCTTCATCTTCTCGACCATGGCGCGGCCGCGCCCTTCCGCGCGGGTGCGATGCACCAGCATCGAGAGCGCGTCGACCGGCTCGGCATTGACCAGGATCTGCATCTTGACGAGGTCGGCCGGCTTGTAGTCGGTGAGATGATAGTCGAACGAGGCGTAGCCCTTGGAGACCGACTTCAGGCGGTCGTAGAAATCGAACACGACCTCGTTGAGCGGCAGGTCGTACTTCACCATCGCGCGGGAGCCGACATAGGTGAGCTCCTTCTGCGCGCCGCGGCGGTCCTGGCACAGCTTCAGCACGCTGCCGAGATATTCGTCGGGCGTGAGGATCGTCGCCTCGATCCAGGGCTCGTCGATCTCGGCGATCTTGACCACGTCGGGCATGTCGACGGGATTGTGGATCTCGATCTCCTGGCCATCGGTGAGCTTCATCTTGTAGATGACGCTCGGCGCGGTCGCGATCAAATTGAGATCGAACTCGCGCGACAGCCGCTCCTGGATGATCTCGAGGTGCAGCAGCCCGAGGAAGCCGCAGCGGAAGCCGAAGCCGAGTGCAGCCGAGGTCTCCATCTCGAAGGAGAAGCTGGCATCGTTCAGCCGCAGCTTGCCCATGGCGCCGCGCAGCGTTTCGAAGTCGTCGGCATCGACAGGGAACAGTCCGCAGAACACCACCGGGATCGCCGGCTTGAAGCCGGGCAGCATCTCCGTCACCGGCTTCCGGTCATCGGTAATGGTATCGCCGACGCGGGTGTCGGCCACTTCCTTGATCGCGGCGGTGATGAAGCCGATCTCGCCGGGACCGAGCTCGTCGACCTGCTGCATCTTCGGCGTGAAGAAGCCGACGCGCTCGACGTCGTAGGCAGCGCCGGTGCCCATCATGCGCACGCGGCTGCCCTTCTTCATGACGCCGTCGACGACGCGGATCAGCACGACGACGCCGAGATAGACGTCATACCAGCTGTCGACCAGCAGCGCCTTCAAGGTCGCCTCGCGATCGCCCTTCGGCGGCGGCAGGCGGGTGACGATCGCTTCCAGCACATCGGGGACCCCTAAGCCGGTCTTGGCCGAGATCATCACCGCGTCGGAGGCGTCGATGCCGATGACGTCCTCGATCTGCTGCTTGATCTTCTCGGGCTCGGCGGCGGGAAGGTCGACCTTGTTCAGGACCGGGACGATCTCGTGGTTGTTGTCGAGCGCTTGGTACACGTTGGCGAGCGTCTGCGCTTCGACGCCCTGGCTGGCGTCGACCACCAGCAGGGAACCCTCGCAGGCCGCCAGCGACCGCGAGACCTCGTAGGCGAAGTCGACATGGCCGGGCGTGTCCATCAGGTTGAAGATGTAATCCTTGCCGTCCTTGGCGCGGTATTGGAGCCGCACCGTCTGCGCCTTGATCGTGATGCCGCGCTCGCGCTCGATGTCCATGGAATCGAGCACCTGCTCCTTGCCCGCCATCTCGCGGTCGGACAGGCCGCCGGTCATCTGGATCAGGCGGTCGGCCAGCGTCGATTTGCCATGGTCGATATGGGCGACGATGGAGAAATTGCGGATGTTGGAAATGGGGACGGTCGTCATGGGCGCGGGATACCACTCACATCCCCGTGCGGCAACCATATTGCTGTATTTTCAGGGCCTTTGTTCACGCCAAGCTCATTCCACGATCGGCCAAAACACGCTAGGCAACCGCTCATGTCGACGACTTCGATCCCCTCTGCCAAAGCGCGCGCGAAGACCCGGGTGAGCTATGCCCGCTTCCGGGCTTGGTTGGTTGCCTGCGCGATCCGGCCCGAGGCCCGCCTCTGGTTGGTGATCCAGCTCGCCATCCTGCATGCAGTGCTCTGGACCTTCATCCTGATCAATCTCAAGGCGGCGCAGGACGTTCACATGGACGTCGCAGAAGCTTATGCTTGGGGCCAGAAATTCCTGTGGGGTTACGGCAAGCATCCGCCACTGTCGGGCTGGGTCGCCGGCCTCTGGTTCAAGCTGTTTCCGGCGGCGGATTGGGCGACCTATGCGCTTGCGATGGCGACCGTCAGTATCGGCATGGTGGTCTGCTGGATGGTTGCCTTGCGCGTGGTCGACGCGCGGCGCGCGTTCCTGGTCATGGTGATGATCGCTCTCTATCCGATCTTCAATTTCAAGGGTTTCAAGTACAATCCGGATCTGCTCCAGCTCGTCACGCTGCCGCTGCTCGTGCTCGCTTACCTCAACGCCTTCGCGAAGCGGAGCTGGCAATCCGGAATCCTTCTCGGGCTTGCCGGTGCGCTGGCGCTGATGACCAAATATTGGGTGCTGACCATGATCGGCGCCATCGGCCTTGCCGCGCTGATCCATCCCGAGCGGCTGCGCTTCCTGTCGTCGCCGGCGCCATGGGTCGCGGTCGCGGCGATGGCGGTGGCGATGATCCCGCACTTCGTTTGGCTGGCGGATGCGCATTTCGTGCCGCTGACCTATGCCGGCGACACCTACAGCCTCCAGGACTCGAGCCAGGTGCATCAGCTCGTCGCGGGCTACGTCTTGCATAATTTGGCACTGCTGGCCCTGCCGGTCGCGCTGGCCGCGCTCGCCATGGCGCTGGCGCCGCCGTGGCTCACGCTGCTGGTGCGGGCGCCGTCGCGCATCGTCACGCGGGCCTGGGCGCGCGGGGTCAACCCGGGCGTCAACCTCTCGCAGGCGCTGAACATCTGGATCATCCAGATCATCGTGGCGTTCGGTCCGCCGCTCGGCGCGCTGGCCTTCAGCATCTACATGAAGACCGATTGGGGCATCTCGCTGTTCTTCCTGGTGCCCTTGGCGCTGGTCGCGATCCCCGCATTGCGGGTGCAGAGCTCTGTGCTGTTCAACATCGCCGCGATCTGGCTCGTGCTCAGCGCAGCCACGCTCGCGGCCTCGCCGTGGATCGCCGCGCGCGAGATGGCGGCCAATGCCGGCAATACCGCAACCTATGGCGCGCGTTCGGAGCTCGCGCGCGAGCTGACGCAGGCCTGGCACGCGCGCTTTGCCTCACGCTGGGCGGTCGTTGCCGGTACGATGGAGACCATTCAGCCGATGGTGTTCTACAGCCCCGATCACCCCAGCCCGTTCACGCCGAACGAAGCCTGGGCGTCGGGATTGACCTCGCTCGACGATGTCAAGACCTACGGCTTCATCGGCGTGTTCGATCCGACCGACGAACGCCTGCCCGCGTTCGAGAAATGGGTGTCGGCGATCGCGCCGAATGCCGAGCGCATGGTGATGACGACGCGCCGCTTCACCCACGGCAAGGCCGGCCCGGCGATGAGTTGGAACGTCTACATCGTGCCGCCGGGAAAGTGATCGGGATATCGTAGGGTGGCAACGCGAAGCGTGCCCATCAATTTCAGCACACGATGAGAGAGATGGTGGCCACGGCGCATTGCGCCTTTGCCCACCCGGCGTCGAGCGCTTGGCTCAAATCCCTTCCTCGTTGAACTTGCTCTCGACGAGTTCGGTGATCGCCGCGAGCGCCGCTTCGGCTTCCTCGCCGGCCGCGGCGACCGTGATGGTCGTGCCAGGACCCGCGGCAAGCATCATCAGGCCCATGATCGAAGTGCCGCCGACGGTCTCACCGCCGCGCGTCACCCACACTTGCGCGTTGAAGCGCTCGACGGCCTGGACGAATTTCGCCGAGGCGCGGGCGTGCAGGCCGCGCTTGTTGATGATCAGGAGCTCCTTGGAGATCGCGCCTGCGGGCACGCCCGCTGCGGCTTGCGGCGCGTCGTCGCTCATTTGCCGGCGAGCACGCGGCTGGCGATGGTGACGTATTTGCGGCCCGCTTCCTGGGCCATCGCGATCGCGTCGGGCAGCGGACGTTCCTCGCGCACCTTGGCGAGCTTCACCAGCATGGGTAAGTTGATGCCGGCGAGCACTTCGACCTTCGGCCGGCTCATGCAGGATATTGCGAGGTTCGACGGCGTGCCGCCGAACATGTCGGTGAGGATCGCAACGCCGTCGCCGGAATCGACGCGGTTAACCGCCTCGATAATGTCGCTTCGGCAGAGATCGGAATCATCTTCGGCACCGATCGTGATCGCTTCGATTTGCTTTTGTGGGCCCATGACATGCTCAAGCGCTGCCTTGAATTCGTCGGCAAGGCGCCCGTGGGTCACAAGTACTAGACCAATCATCGGAAAACTCCTCGCGGGCGCTTTTGGTGCACCGCACGAACGCGCCACTTTGACCATCCAGAGCCCCCGCGCAAGAGGGGATGTTGCGTATCTCCCTGAACCTAGACGGATGGATGAGGGAAGCTGCGCCGGTCTACTCGGTCGCGATAGTGGGGTTCATATGGTTACCATTTCCCTTCAAACAATCGCCTGAGGGGTTAACGGAAGATGAACTCTTGGTAGTGGTCAAGGCCGCGACAACCAGCGGGAGGGGCGAATAGCCGCGCTCGACCGGGATGCGCGGTATTTCGACACCAGAAATGCTGGCTTTCAGCGATTCTGTCGCAGGCAGACGCTCGGCATCCGGTGCGTCCAGATCGACCACGAGGCCGACGATCGCGTGCTCCACGAAGTCGCAGCGGCGAATTCCCAAGCCCCGGATCTCGATCAGGCCAGCCAAGACCGGAGCGGGGCGGACTTCAATTTCATGGCCGACTGTCGCCAGATGGACACGGTCATCTCCGACCAGAACGGCCCTTTCGATCAGGCCTGACCGGCCCGCCATGATCAAATCGAAGGCAAGGCGCGACTTGCCGGAGCCGGAGGGACCGCGGATCAGCACGGCAAAAGTCCCGACCTTGACGGCGGAGGCGTGCACGCTGGGGCCGCCGTCGCTCATAGCGCCGGCAGCCTCACCACGAAGCGCGCGCCGGCGACCGTCGGCGCGCCTTCGGCATCCAGCGGGCCTGCGCGGTTCTCGGCCCAGATCCGCCCGCCATGGGCATCGACGATCTGCTTGGAAATCGACAGCCCGAGGCCGGAGTTCTGGCCGAAGCCCTGGTGCGGACGATCGGTATAGAAGCGCTCGAAGATGCGCTCCAGCGCGTCCTCGCGGATGCCGGGCCCGTCGTCGTCGACCACGATCTCGATCTCTCCGCGCACGCGGCGGCAGGTGAGGCGCACCTTGCTGCCGGCTTCCGAGAAGGATTGCGCGTTGGACAGCAGGTTGGAGACCACTTGTCCGAGCCGCGAATCGTGACCGGTCACGGAGAACGTGTCGGTCGGGCCGCGGCCCTCGAAGCGGGGCTCGACCGCGACGTCGTGGCCGAGCTTGGTCTCGTTGGCGACCGACACCAGTGTCGTCAGCAGGCGGCGCACGTCGACCGGGATCGCATCCTGACGCTGCAATTCGGCATCGAGGCGGCTGGCGTCGGAGATGTCCGAGATCAGACGGTCGAGCCGCTTGACGTCGTGCTCGATCACCTCGAGCAGGCGTGCGCGGCTGGTCTCGTTGCGCGCCAGCGGCAGCGTCTCGACCGCCGAGCGCAGCGAGGTCAGCGGGTTCTTCAGTTCATGGGCGACGTCGGCGGCGAACATCTCGATCGCCTCGATACGGCTGTAGAGCGCGCTGGTCATGTCCCGCAGCGCGCCCGAGAGGTGGCCGATCTCGTCGCGGCGGCGGGTGAAATCGGGAATCTCGATGCGGGCCTTGATACGGCGGCGGACGCGCTCGGCGCTGTCGGCGAGCCGGCGCACCGGACCTGCGATCGTGCTGGCAAGCAGCAGCGACAGCATGATCATGACCGCTGCGGCAACGCCGCCGACCTTCAGGATGGCGAGGCGCTCGGCAGTGACCATCTGGTCGATGTCGTCGCCCTGGGTCGAAAGCATCAAGGCGCCGTGGATTGCGCGCGAGCGCAGCACGGGGACCGCGACCGAGACGATCACCTCGCCGCGTGCGTTGACCCGCACCATCGAGCGCTTCTGGCCGTGGAGCGCATCGCCCACCTCCGCGTAGCCATTGCCATTCTCGGGCCCGAGCTCACGGTAGAGCGGCAGGTCGCCGCGGTTCAGCCAGGTTCGCACCGCGACCATGCCGCGCTCGACGATGCCGGGCTTCTCGGCCGGTGGCGGCAGATTGTAGCGCAGCACGTTTTCGAGGTTGCGGCTGTCGACCAGCAGGCTGCCGTTCGGATCGTAGATGCGCGCGCGCGTCTTGGTCGGCGAGATCAGCGTGCGCAGCACCGGCGCCACCCGCTCCGGATTGATCGGGAAATCCAGCGGCGAATATTCGTCCGAGCCGCCATAGGTCTCGCCTGGCTTGAGATCGAGCAACCGGTCGGGGTCGATGGTGATGGCGTTGGTCTGCACGGTCGCAGAGGCCGCGATCGCGCCGGCGATGATCTCGGCCTGCACCAGCAGGCTCTGCGCCCGCGCGTCGATCAGGCCGGCGCGGAATTGCGACAGATACAGGATGCTGGCGACCAGCGCGACCAGGCCGGCGAGGTTGAGCGAGACGATGCGGCGGGTCAGGCTCGAGAAGGACAGCGCGAAGAAGAACTGACCGGCGCGCTTCAGCCAGTTCAGCGGCCGCCAGCCCTGCGGCTTGTCTTCGGCAACGTGCTCCGGAACGCCGTCGGATGCGATATCCTCGGCGCTCTGGTTTGGATCAGGCTGCGTTCGGTCAAGCAATGCTTACGCCCGCGTTAGGACAGCTCGTTGAGAAGGTCCCCGCATCCTAGAGCCATCCCGGTTCCGATGGAATCAGAACCAGCGATGCTCTCCTCTTTCGTGAAACTGCGCGAGTCTCAGGCTTCCTTGAAGCGGTAGCCGACGCCGTAGAGCGTTTCGATCATCTCGAACTCGTTGTCGACCACCTTGAATTTCTTGCGCAGCCGCTTGATGTGGCTGTCGATGGTGCGGTCGTCGACATAGACCTGGTCGTCATAGGCGGCGTCCATCAGCGCATTGCGGCTCTTCACCACGCCGGGCCGGGTCGCCAATGCCTGGAGGATCAGGAATTCGGTGACGGTCAGCGTCACCGGCTCGTTTTTCCAGGTGCAGGTATGCCGTTCCGGATCCATGCGCAAAAGGCCGCGATCGAGCGCCTTGGCGTCGTTCTCCTTCGGCGCGACGGTCGGGTCCTTCGGCGCCGAGCGGCGCAGCACCGCCTTGACGCGCTCGACCAAAAGGCGCTGCGAGAACGGTTTGCGGATGAAGTCGTCGGCGCCCATCTTGAGGCCGAACAGCTCGTCGATCTCCTCGTCCTTGGACGTCAGGAAGATCACCGGCAGGTCGGACTTCTGCCTGAGACGGCGCAACGTCTCCATGCCGTCCATGCGCGGCATCTTGATATCGAGGATGGCGAGATCGGGCTGGGTGGTGCGGAAACCGTCAAGTGCGGAAGCGCCGTCGGTGTAGGTCATGATGCGGTAGCCTTCGGCTTCCAGCGCGATCGAGACGGATGTGAGAATGTTGCGGTCGTCGTCGACCAAAGCGATTGTGGGCATGAGCCTCTGCTTTCTGCTTTCCGTTTTGGGTCGTGGCTTGAAACGGCGAGCAATCCAGTGATGCGCCGCATACATGGGTGCCGAAATCGGCATTCGAACTTTGTCACCGAGCAATGCAAGCTGGGCTGAAGTGTGACCAAGTTCCACGAAACGCGGCAGATTCGCCGCATCTCGACCCATAACCTGACCCCCGTTTACCCGAGAAAAGGCCTCTCTTGCAACCACCCGACCCGAGAAAGCCGATGCAACCGACCCCGGATTTCGACCCCGCGAAACTCGCCAAATCGCTGCTGCGACGGCCGCGGCAGGGGGCGCTGGCGACCCTGATGGCCGGCAGCGGCGATCCCTATTGTTCCCTGGTCAATCTGGCGAGCCACCCCGATGGCTCACCGATCCTGCTGATCTCGCGCCTCGCCGTGCACACCAGGAACATCCTGGCGGACAGCAGGGTCTCGCTGATGCTGGACGAGCGCGCGGCCGGCGATCCCCTGGAAGGGGCCCGGATCATGCTGTCCGGCCGGGCCGAGCAGGCTGACGCCGACAAGGACTTGCTTCAGCGGCGCTATCTCAATGCCCATCCGTCGGCGGAAGGCTTTGTTTCGTTTAAGGATTTCTCCTTCTTTCGGATCCGGCCCACGGGAGCCCATCTGGTCGCCGGCTTCGGCCGGATCGTTGACCTCAAGCCTGAGCAGTTCCTCACGGACCTCACCGGCGCCGAGGATCTCCTGGCGGCGGAACAGGGCGCCGTGGAGCACATGAATGCCGACCATCGCGACGCCATGAACCTCTATGCGACGAGGCTCCTCGGCGCGCCCGAGGGTGACTGGCGCTGCACCGGCTGCGATCCGGAGGGTCTCGACATGCAAATGGATCAGACCGCGCTCCGGCTGGAGTTCCCGGAGCGGGTGACGGATGGCACGGCACTGCGCAAGATGCTGGTCCGCCTCGCCGGTGACGCGCGCAAGAAGCTGGACCAAGGCGCAACACGTTGAACGTCGCGGCTCATCGCTGCGATCCAAGACCGTAATCGGTCCGACGGCGCAGCGAGAATGGTGCTCGCAAGATGGAATCGGCCGGCGCTGATCGCAGACCTCGCGCCCGCGGCGAGCGCATTGATCACCACGCCAGCCCTTGCCCAGAAAGGAAGTCTTGCCGCGGCGGGCGCGTGGATCAACCCGCTCATGGGTGCTTGCCGAATACCGCCGAGTTGAACGCGGTGGCGAGCGATGTCGGCGACGGATGCCGACATCCACCTCGGCTGCGACGCCAGTGAAACGACGCTCGAGCGTGCAGCGCTTGCTCAAGATGGCATCATCAACTTTGCTACCCACGGCCTTTTCGCTGCGACATCAAAAGGACTCGGTGAGCCCTCGCTTGCACTCTTGATCCCGATCAGCCATCGGAGCTCGACGACGGCCTGCTCACTGCGAGCGAAGTCACCCAGCTCAAGCTCAATGCGGACCGGATTGTGCTGTCGACCTGCAACACATCGCGGGCGACAAGCCGGGCCGAGGCCCGGTCGGGATTGGCGCGCTCGTTCTTCTATGCCGGTGCCTGCGCGCTTCTTGTGTCGCATTGAGCGGTGAATTCGGAAGCGGCCACGCGTTTGACCACGTCAACAAGAACTACCGAAGATCGGTCGCGGCAAAGCCTTGCGCGTGTGATGCTGACTTATCTCGATGCCGCCTCGTCACCGCAATGCCTACCCGCGATGTGGGAGCGGTTCGCACGCATCGGCAAAGCCGAGGTAAGATGGGAAGCCAACTCGGCATTGTGCGTCGCAATAACCTGACGTAACCCGCGAACGCGCGTTTGGTTGCGCGATCATTCGGACTTTTTGATGCGCTTGCTCAGAGCTGACATGCGCGACGTTTGGCGCGGTCTTTGAATAAACCAAATCCTACGGGATCAGCTTGGCAACGCCAGCGTTCATCAGTATTAGGTCGTTCCAGCCGAGGCCAAACGGGCCTATTATTCACGGTGACCGCGATGGTGCCAAAGCTTGGTCGCGCTGAGTGTCGCGGGTTCTAGGAGGACTTTTTCGTGCAAGAGACGGGCGTGCGCAACGGTGCCTTCGGCGCCGATAAATTCGGTTTAAAGAATCTCAAGCAGGTTCACTGGAACCTCGGTGCGCCGCAACTCTATCAGTACTCGCTCTCCGCGGGTGAGGCGGTGCTGTCAGCGGACGGTGCACTCTGCGCCGATACTGGCGAGTTCACCGGCCGCAGCCCGAAGGACAAGTTTACGGTGCGTGACGCCACCACCGACAAGAAGATGTGGTGGGCCGGCAACCAGTCGATCACCGCAGAGCAGTTCGAGACGCTCTACCAGGATTTCCTCAAGCACGCCGAAGGCAAGAGGCTGTTCGCGCAGGATCTCTACGGCGGCGCCGATCCGGCCTATCGGATCAAGACGCGCGTCTTCACTGAGCTCGCCTGGCACTCGCTGTTCATCCGCACGCTTCTGATCCGCCCCGAGGCGATCGAGCTGTCGACCTTCGTGCCGGAGCTCACCATCATCGACATGCCGAGCTTCCGCGCCGATCCTAAACGTCACGGCTGCCGCTCGGAGAACGTCGTCGCAATCGATTTCGCCCGCAAGATTGTCCTGATCGGCGGGTCTTATTATGCCGGCGAGATGAAGAAGTCGGTCTTCACCACGCTGAACTACTATCTGCCCGAGCGCGGCGTGATGCCGATGCACTGCTCGGCCAATGTCGGCGCCAAGGGCGATACCGCGATCTTCTTCGGCCTGTCCGGCACCGGCAAGACGACGCTATCGGCCGATCCGAACCGCACCCTGATCGGCGACGACGAGCACGGCTGGGGCCCGAACGGTGTGTTCAATTTCGAAGGCGGCTGCTATGCCAAGTGCATCAAGCTGTCGAAGGAAGCCGAGCCCGAGATCTACGCGGCGTCGACGCGTTTCGGCGCAGTGCTCGAGAACTGCGTGCTCGACGAGGACACCCGCATCGTCGATTTCGACGACGGCTCCAAGACCGAGAACACGCGTTCTGCATACCCGCTCGATTTCATCCCGAACGCCTCGCACACCGGCCGCGCGCCGCAGCCGAAGAACGTGGTGATGCTCGCCGCCGACGCGTTCGGCGTGCTGCCGCCGATCGCCAAGCTCTCGCCGGCGCAGGCGATGTACCACTTCCTGTCCGGCTACACTGCCAAGGTTGCCGGCACCGAGCGCGGTCTCGGCAACGAGCCGCAGCCGGAATTCTCGACCTGCTTCGGCTCGCCCTTCCTGCCGCTCGATCCATCCGTCTACGGCAACATGCTGCGCGAGCTGATTGCCCAGCACAATGTCGATTGCTGGCTGGTCAACACCGGCTGGACCGGCGGCAAATATGGTGTCGGCTCGCGCATGCCGATCAAGGTGACGCGCGCGCTGCTGACCGCCGCACTCGACGGATCGCTTCGCAACGTCGAATTCCGCACCGACAAATATTTCGGCTTTGCGGTCCCGACCGCGCTGCCGGGCGTACCGGCCGAGATCCTCAACCCGGTCAACACCTGGAAGGACAAGGACGAGTTCGACAAGACCGCTCGCGCGCTGGTCGGCATGTTCCAGGAGAACTTCGCCAAGTTCGAAGCCCAGGTCGACGCCGAAGTGCGCGCAGCCGCGCCCGACCTGAAGCTCGCGGCGGAGTAGGCCTCGCGCCTTGGAATGCAAAGGGCGGCCGCGAGGCCGCCCTTTTTGCTTACGCGATATCTCTCCAGCGTCATTGCGAGCGCAGCAAAGCAATCCAGGAATCTCTCCGCGGAGACAGTCTGGATTGCTCGCTGCGCTCGCAATGACGAGTTTTGCGGAAGCAGCTACGCCTTGAAATAAGCGATCTGCGTCGTAGTCGCGAGCAGCCGTCCGTTCGGGGACCACAGTTCGCCGTTCTGGTCGCCATAGCTCTTGTGGAAGATCTTCGCATCGGCCGTCGCCAGCACGCGGGTGATGTCCTCAGCCTCAAGCTCTTCGGCATCGGTGTGGAAATAGGTCGTCAGCGATACCGTGCCGAACGGCACCAGCTCGCGCCGTGCGTGGAAGATGCGGCCGAAGAAGGCGTCCGACATCGACATCAGCGACAGCATGTCGAGCTTGCGCGGCGTGCGGTCGCTGATCCAGATTTTCGAATAGGTGCTGGCGGGCTCGGTCTGCGGCGGGCCGATCCGCATCTCGCCCTCGACGAAGCGGAATTCATACTGGTTGGCCCAGGACGCCGAGATCTTCGGAAACGGCAGCGTCTGTTCGAACGGTTTGGCATCCGGGCACTTCGCCACCCTCTGCTCCCAGGACGGTCGCCGCTCGGCGAACACCGCGGTGGCGAGCGTTGCCACGCCGCCGCCGCCTTGGCTCAGCTCGACGCTCCAATGCTGGCTGGAGCGATTGGCCTTCACCAGGCGCACGTCGAGATCGAACGGACCCTTGGCGATCGGCGCGCAGTAATTGACGGTGAGCGCGAGCGGATCGCCGGCGCGGTCCGGATGGTCGATCAGCGCGCGCAAAATCGTCGCGGCAGTGACGCCGCCGAACGGGCCGACAAAGGCCCAATAATCGTCGCTGGTATGCCCCTGCCAACTGGAGTCGCCGGCGCTGACGCGGGTGGCGTCATCGAAGGGGTGCGGGAGCTTGGCGTGCATTGTTGGTCCTCGGTGTCTCACCAACGTCATTGCGGGCGCAGCGAAGCAAATCGAGACTAGGGATTCTGGATTGCTTCGCTGCGTTCGCAATGACGGCGCTTGAGGTAGCGGCCTCGATATCGACGCCTTGGAGATGATGACGACCATATCATCATCCGCAGCGCCCGATGCAATAACCTCGCAGGTAACGCCGATTTCACGTCGCGGAAAATCAGCCTGCGACGTCGCGCAGATTTGGCAGCAGCGGCGTGGTCGGATTGACCGGCACGTTCCAGATCTCCTCGGCATATTCGCGGATGGTACGGTCCGACGAGAACCACGCCATGCGCGCGACGTTGAGGATCGAGGCGCGCGTCCAGGCCGGCGCCACCTGCCAGCGCGCATCGACCGCGCGCTGCGCCTCATAATAGGAATCGAAATCGGCGCTGACCATGTAATGGTCGAGATAGCGCAGCGCGTGCGCGATGGATTCGAAACGGCCGGGATCGCCGGGCGAGAATTCGCCGGTCGCGATCGCATTGATGGCGCGCTGGAGCTTCGGCGAGTTGCGGATAATGTCGGACGCATCCAGGCCCTGCTTGCGGCGGATCATCACGTCGCCGGCCTCCAAGCCGAAGATTGCGATGTTCTCAGCTCCGACATGGTCGCGGATCTCGATATTGGCGCCGTCGAGCGTGCCGATGGTGATAGCGCCGTTCAGCGCCAGCTTCATGTTGCCGGTGCCGGAGGCCTCCATGCCGGCGGTCGAGATCTGCTCGGACAGATCGGCCGCGGGAATGATCACTTCCGCGAGGCTGACATTGTAGTCGGGCAGGAAGGCGACCTTGAGCTTGCCGCTGATAGCGGGATCGTTGTTGACGGCCTCTGCGACGTCGTTGATCAGCTTGATGATCAGCTTGGCATAGCGGTAACTCGCCGCCGCCTTGCCGGCAAAGATCTTCACCCGCGGCACCCAATTGCCGTTGGGATCGTCCTTGATCGACTGGTACAGCGCGACCGTCTCGATGACGTTGAGGAGCTGGCGCTTGTATTCGTGGATGCGCTTGATCTGCACGTCGAACAGCGCGCCGGGATCGACCTTGATGCCGAGCCGCTCGCCGATCAGCCGCGCCAACGCCGCCTTGTTGGCGTGCTTGACGGCGCGGAATTTCTTCTGGAATTCGACGTCGCTGGCGCGAGCTTCGATCAGGCTGAGCTGGGTGGGATCGTCGAGCACGGCTTCGCCGCAGGTCTCGCGCAAGAGATCGGTCAGCTTCGGGTTCGCCAGCATCAGCCAGCGGCGGAAGGTGATGCCGTTGGTCTTGTTGGTGATGCGGCCGGGATAGAGATGGTTGAGATCGTGGAACACGGTCTCGCGCATCAGGTCGGAATGCATCGCCGAGACGCCGTTGATGCGGTGCGAGCCGACGAAGGCGAGCTGGCCCATGCGCACCCGGCGGCCGCTCTTCTCGTCGATCAGCGAGACCGAAGCGCGGAAGTCGATGTCGCCGGGGCAGCGCGCTTCCGCGAGCGCCAGATGCTGCACGTTGATGCGGTAGATGATCTCCAGATGCCGCGGCAAGAGTCGCTCGAACAGCTCGACCGGCCAGGTCTCCAGCGCCTCGGGCAGCAGTGTATGGTTGGTGTAGGAGAGCGTGGCGACGGTGATCTTCCAGGCCTCGTCCCAGCGGAAATTATGCAGGTCGACGAGGATCCGCATCAGCTCGGTGACCGCAAGGCTCGGATGAGTATCATTGAGCTGGACCGCGACCTTGCTGGCGAGGCTGCGCAGCTGGCCGTCGGAGG
The DNA here is from genome assembly GCF_023073535.1 of Bradyrhizobium sp. 179. Lineage (NCBI taxonomy): Bacteria > Pseudomonadati > Pseudomonadota > Alphaproteobacteria > Hyphomicrobiales > Nitrobacteraceae > Bradyrhizobium > Bradyrhizobium sp. 179. Next base: position 56,627 of record NZ_JADPJR010000104.1, read on the forward strand.
CGAGGTGCCGTTTCACCAGATCCTGGAGCGAGGCGGAGACGAAGAAATATTCCTGCCGCAGCCGCAGCTCGCGGCCCGCCGGGCTCTCGTCGTTCGGATAGAGGAATTTGCAGATCGCCTCCGCGCGCGCCTGCTCGGCGCTGGCGCTGACATAGTCGCCCTTGTTGAAGGCATCGAGCCTGAGCGGATCGGGCGAGCGCGCCGACCACAGGCGGAGCGCGTTAACGTGCTGGCCGCGCCAGCCGACGATCGGCGTGTCGTAGGCGATCGCCTGCACGGTCTCGCCCGGATGCCAGATGGCGCGGTCGCGGCCCTTATCGTCGACATGCTCGACGGCGCCGCCGAAATTGATGTCGTAGATCACCTCCGGCCGCTGCAATTCCCAGGGATTGCCGAAGCTCAGCCATTCGTCCGGATATTCCTGCTGCCAGCCTTGATTGATGATCTGGCGAAATAGGCCGTAATCGTAGCGGATGCCGTAGCCGATCGCAGGGATCGACAGCGTCGCCATGCTCTCCATGAAGCAAGCGGCGAGCCGGCCGAGGCCGCCATTGCCGAGCGCCGCATCCGGTTCGCATTTGCGCAGCTCGGGCAGGGAGACACCGAGGTCGCCGAGCGCGACCTCGAAGATCTTCAGGAGCCCCATATTGTTGAGCGCGTCGGTGAAGAGGCGGCCGATCAGGAATTCGAGCGAGAGATAATAAACGCGCTTGCGCCCGGCATCGTAGCTCAGCTTCTCCGCGCTCAGCCAGCGATGCACGATGCGGTCGCGCAGCGCGAGCGCTGCGGCCTGGTACCAATCGTGCCGGGTCGCCATGCCTGCGTCCTTGCCGATGGCAAGGCGCAGCTTGGCGAGGATCGCGCCCTTGATCTCAGCCAGCGCGAGCTCGTCGATAGGCTGTCCGGGAGCGGGAAAATTCGGCTGGAACGATTGATCTTGCAAGGCCTTCACTTCCTGGTCGACTGAACACTCACCCTACGCGTCTTGCTTCTGCGCCGGAACCGTCACTGGTGCGGCCGTGCACTGCGCTGGCTTAAACTTATGCAAGGAACGCGCCGGCTTGGGAACCCGGACGAGCACGGAGAAACACGGATTTGCTGCTAGAATGCAGGCCAATTCAGCCATCACTATGGAGGAGACCGTTGAGACCTCTGATGAGACTGCTGATCGAAATCGCCACTGCGACCTTGCTCGTCGTCTGCATCACCGTCTCCACCGCCGCCTCCGCCGCCGGCAGGCCGGGCCGCAGCGCCGATGGCCTCAGTTGCGCCGTCTCCCTCCCGCAAAACGCAACGTCAGCAGCACGCTGCGCCGCCATCAAGCGCCAATGCGGCGGCAAGTTTTATGCGAGCGCGTGCGGAGACAAGTTGATGTCGGCGGCGAGGTGAGGCGAGGGATCGTACCGCGGAATCAGCGTTCGTTTGGGCGAAGGCTTTCACGCGGGTTGTTTCTCGGCAAAGGCCGGGACGACCTTCTGGACTCATCAGAACGAATTAAGAACACTTTAGCAAGTCTTTGATATATCATAGTGATTCGGCGCCGTGCCGACACAATATCTAGCGTCCGTCAGACTTTGCGAGGACTACATGTCCACCATTGCCTTCGATCAATTTGCCCTCACCCGGATCGCCGATTTTGCGCGGTCGCTGTCGCTTCTGCATCGGGCGGCGCGGCGCCAGAGGATCGATGACGACCAGTTCGACCGCGAGTTCAATGCGGTGTGCCAGTCGATCTGGGGCTACACCATCGACGATATCAGCGACGAGCTGTTTTCGACCGACGACCATCTGTTCCTCGACACGCTGGACGAAGCGCATGCGCGCATCTTCGCGGCCGAGCAGGGTTATGACCTCGTCGACGATCAGGGCATGCTGACCGATTGGTGGGGCTTTTGCTGGATGATCCTGGCCGAGAAGCGCGGCCTCCTCACGCCGGAAAACCGCGCCGCTGCGCGCACGGCGATCGAGGAGAAATATCTGGCGGCGCCGAATGTGATCGGGGTGATCATCGGGAGGTGACGGCTCAGTTGCCGTCATTCCGGGGCATCGCGCAGCGATGAACCCGCAATCTCGAGATTCCGGGTTCGATGCTGACGCATCGCCCCGGAATGACAACTCATTCCACTAATCCAACCCTGCGCGCTTGGCCGGCTTTGCCGTCTTCGGCACCGTGACGTCAGGCAGCGCCTCGCGCACGATCTCGGCGGCCGGGGCATCCGCCGCGACCGTCTCGGCCCGCACCGGCGCCACCTTCATCTCGCCGAGCCGCGCGCGGACCTGTGCGGTGAGGCCGGGATAAGAGGCAACCGGGGTGAAGTCCGCAGCCTGGTCGTTGCCGACACGGATGCCGGTATAGGCGACGAGGCCGTCGGCCGTGGCAATCACGTCGCCGGCTTTCAGCGATGAATCCAGCGCGAGATCGACCGGCGCGAGGCCGACCGGCTCGCGGCCGTTGCAGGTGCAGTCGGCGCGCAGCGCCTTGCGATACGCGAACGCGTTCTCGCTGTCGGTGTAGCGCTCGCCGGTCTGCGACGCGGCCGCCTCGATCGAGGAGCCGAAATAAACCTTCGTCGCACTTGCAGGACAGAACGCCTGACACATCTGGGCAGGCGAGGCGAGCCCGCGCATCAGCGGGAAATATTTACCATCGCAGCTGCGCACGCAGAAGGCCGGGCCGGAGCCGCCGGCCGCCGCCGAACGGGTCGGCGGCACGTATTGCGGGGTTGCGGTATTCTGCTGGCCGGTGAAGGGATCGGCGTAGGAGCCCGCCTGCTGCGGCACCTCGCGCTGCGGGCGCTGTTGCTGCATGGCGCCGAAAAAGAAGTCGAACAGGCCTTCGGCCGCAACCGGGGCCGGGGCCGCGAGCAGCGGAGCGGCAAGGCTGGCGGCCACAAACATCGCGCGACGCCGCCGGCGCGCATGGGACGAGATTGTACGCAATGCGCTACTCCACCCGACGCTACTGAACCGGCCGAGACCAGCGAGGTCTTGGCACATGGTTCACCATAAAGCGGGATGGTAAATGAGCAGTTGAGCGGAGGCGGTTTCAAGTCGAGGCCGTGACCTCTTTGAGGCCGGGCACAGCTTCCGACAAATCGTTGCTTCCGGGCCACGCCCGGGCATGACGGCCGGGGCTGTTTCGCGGCCTCAAGCCTTCAAGAACTCGGATGCCTTGTACAGCGAGCGGAACGGCAGGCCGGCCGCACCGAACGTGTCGGTGGCGCCTTCCTCGCGGTCGACCATGGTCAGAACCAGCACCACATTGGCGCCGGTCTCGCGCACGGATTCCACCGCCTTCATTGCCGAGCCGCCGGTGGTGGTGACGTCCTCGACGATCACGACGCGCTTGCCGGCCAAGGTCTCGCCCTTGGGCAGGCCCTCGATCGCGAGCTTGGCGCCGTGCTCCTTCGGCTTCTTGCGCACGAAGAATGCCGCGATCGGATGGCCTTTGATCCAGGAGATCTGCGCCAGCGCCCCGGCGAGCGGCACCGCGCCCATCTCGAGCCCGCCGATGAAATCGAGCTGGTCGTCCTTCAGCGCCTCGTAGGTCAACTCGGCGAGCAGCGTCGCGCCCTCGGGGTCGAGCATGGTCGGCTTCAGGTTGAAGTAGAAATCGCTCTTGCGGCCCGACGCGAGCGTCACCTCGCCGCGGCCGAATGAACGCCGGCGGATGATTTCGAACAGGCGGGCGCGGGAGGCTGATTTCGACACGGCGGTCCCTCGGAAGCATTTTTGGAGGAGGCGGAATTTATCCGCGACCGCCGCCACATTCCAGAGGGGGCGTCCCCCGTCAACAGGGATCGGCTATCCCGGTCCGCCGGTTGTGGGGGTGCAACCTTCTGGAGTAGGTGAGGGCCGAACCTTTCAGGGGCAAGGAAGCAAGGCATGAGCATCGAACTGCACACCTGGAACACGCCGAACGGCCGCAAGATCTCGGTCGCGCTGGAGGAGATGGGGCTGCCTTACAAGGTGATCCCGGTGAACATCACCAAGGGCGAGCAGATGGCCACGGAGTTCCTGAAGCTCTCCCCCAATAACAAGATCCCCGCGATCGTCGACCCCGAGGGTCCCGACGGCAAGCCCGTCAGCATCTTCGAATCCGGCGCCATCCTGCTCTATCTCGGCGAAAAGACCGGCAAATTCCTGCCGAAATCGCTTGGCGGGCGCATCCCCGTCTATGAATGGCTGATGTGGCAGATGGGCGGTTTCGGCCCCATGCCCGGACAGGTGCACCATTTCATCGCGCTCGAAAACGAGCAGGACCGCGCCTATGGCCTCAAGCGCTTCATGGCGGAGACGCGCCGGCTCTATGGCGTGCTCGACCGCCGGCTGGAGGGTCGCGACTTCGTCGCCGGCGACCTCTCGGTTGCCGATTTTGCCATCCTGGGCTGGGCCTGGCGCCATCCTCGCCACAAGGTGGACCTCGCCGACTTCCCCAACGTCAAGCGCTGGTACGAGGCGCTGATGGCACGGCCCGCCGTGAAGCGGGGCATGGAGGCGAAGCTGGATTAATTTCGCTTACCCTCCCCTGGAGGGCCTTCCAGGAGAGGGTCAGAAAGCTCACACCTTCTTCGCCTCGACCGCCATCCGCACAGCGAGCCCGGCCAGCACCGTGCCCATCAGCCAGCGCTGCACCAGCATCCAGCTCGGCCGACTTGCGAGGAACAGCGCAATCGATCCGGCTGCGAGCGCGATCATCGCATTCACGCTGACGCTGATTGCGATCTGGATCGCCCCTAACACCACCGACTGCGCCAGCACGCTGCCGGCAGTGGGATCGATGAACTGCGGCAGCAGCGCCAGATACAGCATCGCGATCTTCGGGTTGAGCAGGTTGGTGACGAAGCCCATCGCGAACAATTTGCGCGGGCTGTCGATTGCGAGCTTCCTGACCTGGAACGGCGAGCGTCCGCCCGGCTTCACCGTCTGCCAGGCGAGCCACAGCAGATAACCGGCGCCGGCAAAGCGCAGTGCGTCATAGGCGAAGGGAATCGCGAGCAGCAGCGCCGTGATGCCGAAAGCTGCGCACAGCATGTAGAACACGAAACCCAGCGCCACGCCGCCGAGCGAAATAATGCCCGCCATCGGCCCCTGCGTGATCGAGCGCGAGATCAGGTAGATCATGTTCGGCCCGGGCGTGAGCACGAGACCGAGGCAAACGAGGGCAAAGCCGAGCAGGGCGGGGGTGTGGGGCATGGGGCGACCGGTGCGGCAGACGGCACGGTTCTAATATGCGTGGGATCGCCTCGCCATCGCACAATTGCTCGGAGGACAATTGAGTACTCGGGTCCCGGACGTGGCGCACGTGAAACCGTGCGCCACGCAACATCCGGTGAAAGTAGGATCAATGCGCCTCGTCCCAGTTCGTCGCCGCCCGCGCATCGACATGCAGTGGCACTGATAGCAGCACGGCTGGGAAGGGCGCGTCCTGCATCACGTGCTGCACCACCGGCAGCGTCGCCTCGACCTCGTCGTCCGGCACCTCGAAGATCAGTTCGTCGTGCACCTGGAGCAGCATCTGCGCCGAGAGCTTCTTCTCGGCCAGCGCGTCCTCCACCCGCGTCATGGCGCGGCGAATGATGTCGGCAGCGGTGCCCTGGAGCCGTGCGTTGATCGCGGCGCGCTCGTTGAAGGCGCGCACCGAGGCATTGGAGGCCTTGATATCCGGATAGTGGCATTTGCGGCCGAACAGCGTGGTGACGTAGCCGTGGCTGCGGCAGAAGTCGCGCGTCTCGTCCATATAGGCGCGGATGCCGGGGAAACGCTCGAAGTATTTCTTAATGTAGGCGGCCGCTTCCTCGCGGGCGATGCCGAGCTGGTTGGCGAGGCCGAATGCGGAGATGCCATAGATGATGCCGAAATTGATCGCTTTGGCGCGGCGGCGGATTTCACTCGGCATGCCCTTGATCGGCACGCCGAACATTTCCGACGCCGTCATGGCGTGAATGTCGAGCTCGTCGCGGAACGCCTGCTTCAGCACGGGAATGTCGGCGATCTCGGCCAGCAGCCGCAGCTCGATCTGCGAATAGTCGGCGGAGACCAGCTTGTGTCCGGGCGTCGCGACGAAGGCCCGGCGGATCTTGCGGCCGTCCTCGGTGCGCACCGGGATATTCTGCAAGTTCGGCTCGTTCGACGATAGCCGGCCGGTCGTGGTCGCGGCCAGCGCGTAGGTGGTGTGGACGCGGTGGGTCTGCGGATTGACGTAGGTCGGCAGCGCGTCGGTGTAGGTCGATTTCAGTTTCGAGACCTGGCGCCACTCCAGGATCTTCTTCGGGAAGTCGTGGCCCTGCTCGGCGAGCTCGTCGAGCACCTGGGCGGTTGTCGACCACGCGCCGGTCTTTGTCTTGGTGCCCCCGGGCAGTCCCATCTTGCCGAACAGGATGTCCCCGATCTGTTTGGGGCTGCCGACATTGACCGGCTCGCCCGCAATCTCCTGGATCTCGGCCTCGACCCGCGCCGCGGTCTGGGCGAATTCGCCCGACAACCGCGACAGCACCTGGCGATCGATCGAGATGCCGCGCCGCTCCATGCGCGCGAGCACGGACACCAGCGGCCGTTCCAGCGTCTCGTAGACAGTGGTCATGTGCTCGGCGACGAGGCGCGGCTTCAGCACGCGCCAGACTCGCAGGGCAATATCGGCAGCTTCCGCCGAGAGCGGCGCGGCCTTGTCGATCGTCACCTGGTCGAACGTGATCTTGCCCTTGCCGCTGCCGAGCAGCTCGCTCTCCTTCAGCATGGCATGGCCGAACCAGCGCTCGGCGAGCTGCTCGATCGCATGCGAGCCACGGCCGGCGTCGAGCACGTAGGAGATGAGCTGCGCATCGTCGATGTTGCGCAGCGTGATTCCGTGCTGCGCCAGCATCACGGCGGTGAATTTGACGTCGAAGCCGATCTTGAGGATGCCTGACGATTCCAGAACCGGCCGCAGCGCTTCGATGGCATCAGTGTGCTTGATCTGGTCGGGTGCCAGACCCGCGTCGAACAGGCCGGCACCACCGCCGGATTGCTTGTGCGCCAGCGGCACATAACAGGCCTCGTTCGGCGCCACCGCCAGCGCGATGCCGCAGAGATCGGCCTGCATCGGATCGATGGAGTTGGCTCTCGTCTCGATCGCGACGTGGCCGGCGTCATGGATGCGGGCGATAAAGGCGTTGAGCTCCTGGAGCGTCTTGATCGCCTGATACTTGCTGCGCTCGACCGGAAGCTTGCGCAGTGCCTCTTCGCGCGCGGCGGCCAGCGAGATCGGCGCACCCTTCTGGCTTGCGGCCTTGTCCTCCTTGCTCGCCGATTTATTGCGTTGGCCGGGAGCCGCTTGTGCCGGCGTGCCGGTGCTCGGCGCGGGCACGACGTCCGAGGGTGGCAACGGCGAGAACACGCTGGCGCCGCTCGTATAGCCGGGATCGGCATCGACACTGGCGGGATCGATCTGGGAATATTCGGCGACGCGCCGCGTCAGCGTCGTGAATTCCATCGCCTTCAGGAAGGCGATCAGCTTGCGTGCATCCGGCTCGTGGACGGCGAGATCGTCGAGTGGCACCTCGAGGCCCACCTTGTCGTCGAGCAGCACGAGCTGCCGCGAGATGCGCGCCTTCTCCGCATTCTCGAGCAGCGCCTCGCGCCGCTTGGGCTGCTTGATCTCGCCGGCGCGGAACAACAATTGGTCGAGGTCGCCATATTCGGTGATCAGTTGCGCCGCGGTCTTGATGCCAATGCCGGGCACGCCGGGCACGTTGTCGGTCGAATCGCCCGCGAGCGCCTGCACCTCGACCACCTTGTTCGGCGGCACACCAAACTTTTCGATCACCTCGGGGATGCCGATGCGGCGATCCTTCATGGTGTCGTACATCGTGACGCAATCGGTGACGAGCTGCATGAGGTCCTTGTCGGAGGACACGATGGTCGCGCTCGCGCCGCGCTCGCAGGCCTGCCGCACATAGGTCGCGATCAGATCGTCGGCCTCGAACCCCACCTGTTCCAGGCAAGGCAGGTCGAAGGCGCGCACGGCCTCGCGGATCAGTGAAAATTGCGGGATCAGATCATCAGGCGCCGGCGGCCGGTGCGCCTTGTAGTCGGAATAGATCGTGTTGCGGAAAGTGATTTCCGACTTGTCGAAGACGATCGCCAGATGCGTCGGCCGGTTGTCCTCGGGCATCTCGCGCAACAGCTTCCACAGCATGTTGCAGAAGCCGAGCACGGCATTGACCTGGAGGCCGTCGGACTTGCGGTTCAGCGGCGGCAGCGCGTGATAGGCGCGGAAGATGTAGGAGGAACCGTCGACCAGGAAGACATGGTCGCCCTTGCCGGCCGCCTTCGCCGCGACCGGCTTGGCAGCAGCTTTGGCAGCAGACGATTTGCTCTCGGCGGCCGCCTTAGGTGCGGCCTTGGTGTCAGCTATGGCGGTGGTCTTCGGGGATGTCTTGGGCATGGCCGCAATGTATGAGTTTTTGCGGGCTTTGACAGCCTTCGGAGGCGGATTTTTGGCTCGCTATCCCCACGGTCATCCCCCGCCTCCGCGAGGGCATGACAGCTATTCCGCCGCCTGCAACACCGCCCCGGCTTTTTTCTTCGGCGCGATCCAGAACGCATCGGGCCGCTCGAACAGGAAGTGCGCATGGAGCCGCAGCGCAATCTGCCAGATCGCGAGTGCCCCGAGCACGCCGAGAACAGTGACGATCAGCGAGACCGTGCCGATGTCGCCAATGACGCCCGTGCGCAGCAGCAGCGTCCGCGTCGCCGCCATCGGCAGGAAGAAGGCGAGATAGATCACGATCGAATGCTCGCCGCAGAAGCGGAGAAAGTTCAGCCACTGCGCGCGCGCGAGCAGCGTGCCGATCGTGATGATGGCGCAAGCGCCGGCGAAACCGAGCACGAGCGAGACGATCTTCCATTCGCTGGCCCCATGCGCGACGAGGCCGGCATTGACCAAGGCCCAGCCCGCGAGCGCCGCAAGCGCAAGGGCGGGACGGCTGCGTGCGCGATCCGACAGCGCGAACACGTAAGGCGCGAACAGATAGCCCGAATAGAAATAGACAAAGCGCGCGCAGAACTCGTCGATGACGGTCCAGCCGGTCGTGATGCGTGCCGTCTCCAGCGCCGCGGCGGCGAGCCAGATCGCGAGCGGCGGGATTTTGCGTGTCAGTTTCGTGACGACGAAGAAGATCGGCAGCAGATAGATGAACCAGAGCGTGCCGAACGGCTCGATGAAGGATTCGAGGTACAAGAGGCCAACTTCGCGCCAGTTCGTTTCCGCCGCGAAGGCCGGCGCCTTGAAGCCGAACTGGATTGTCACCCAGACGACATAGAAATAGGCGAAATGCACCACCTTGCGGTCGAGATAGGTTCGCCAGTCCCGATCGATCACCAGGGCCAGGAACAGGCCCGAAATCAGGAAGAAATCCGGCATCCGGAACGGCTTTGCGAAGGCGACGGCGACATGCATGAAGCCTGTCTGGCCAGCGGCGAGCTCAACCCCGAGCACCGAATGCATCATCACGACCATGACGATGCAGATGCCCTTGGCGTAGTCGACCCAGTCGACACGCGCGGCAGAAGGGGGCTTGGAACGGCCGCCTGCAGCGATTGTGCCTGATCGTGCCATGGTGTCCCCTTTTGAGGCGTGTTCCGCCGCTCTCCGTCTGTCAGCGGGGCAGTGTGGCGCCTTGCGGTTTCAGACTTCTTTACCGGTTCAATTCCCGTGCCGCTTTTTTGCATGCGGACTCTTCCCTCCCCTCGGGAAAATGCTAAACCGCCCCGCGTCGGGGTTTCATTAACCAATCTAAGACAGGGATTTTCATGCGCATCGCGATGATCGGCACGGGCTATGTGGGATTGGTGTCCGGGGCCTGCTTTGCGGATTTCGGTCACGACGTCACCTGCGTCGACAAGGACGAGAAGAAGATCGCGGCGCTTCATCGCGGCGAAATCCCGATTTACGAGCCAGGGCTGGACGAGCTGGTGGCGAACAATGTGAAAGCCAAGCGGCTGGATTTCACCACTGATCTGTCCAAACCGGTCGCGGAGGCCGATGCCGTGTTCATCGCGGTCGGCACGCCCTCGCGTCGTGGTGATGGGCACGCTGACCTCTCCTACGTCTACGCCGCCGCTCGTGAGATCGCGCAGTCGCTCACCGGCTTCACCGTCGTGGTGACGAAGTCGACCGTTCCGGTCGGCACCGGCGATGAGGTCGAGCGCATCATCCGCGAAGCCAATCCGTCAGCCGACGTCGTGGTCGCCTCTAACCCCGAATTCCTGCGCGAAGGCGCGGCGATCCGCGACTTCAAATTCCCCGACCGCGTCGTGGTTGGTACCTCGGACGAGCGTGGTCGCAAGCTGATGGGCGACATCTACCGCCCGCTGTCGCTGAACCAGGCGCCGCTGATGTTCACGGCGCGCCGCACCGCCGAGATGATCAAATACGCCGCCAACGCGTTCCTGGCGACCAAGATCACGTTCATCAACGAGATCGCCGATCTCTCGGAAAGGGCCGGCGCCAACGTCCAGGAGGTCGCGCGCGGCATTGGTCTGGACAACCGCATCGGCACCAAATTCCTGCATGCCGGCCCCGGCTTCGGCGGCTCGTGCTTTCCGAAGGACACCAAGGCGCTGATCAAGATCGCGCAGGACTATGACGTGTCCCTGCGCATCGTCGAATCCGTGCTCGCCGTCAACGAGAACCGCAAGCGCGCGATGGCGCGCAAAGTGAGCCAGGCGCTCGGCGGTTCGCTGCGCGGCAAGACCATCGCGGTGCTCGGCCTCACCTTCAAGCCTGATACCGACGACATGCGCGATGCACCCTCGATCCCGCTGGTCACCGGCCTGATCGACATGGGCGCGAGCGTCAAGGCGTTCGATCCCGTCGGCATGGAGCAGGCCAAGGGTGAGCTGCCCAACATCATCTATTGCGAGGATGCCTATTCCTGCGCGCAAGGCGCCGATGCGCTCGTCATCGTCACCGAATGGGTGCAGTTCCGCGCGCTCGATCTCGACCGGCTGAAGGCGACCATGGCAAAGCCCGTGGTCGTCGATCTCCGCAACATCTACCGCCCCGAGGAGATGGAAGCCGCCGGCTTCGTCTACGAGAGCATCGGCCGCCCGTCGGTTCAGGGCTGACGATCTGCCGCCAAATAATTCCGTCATGGCTGGGCTTGCCGTCTTTCGCCTAGGCTTCGCCGGCCCGATTCTGTAAGCCCGGCGAAGCATTCGCGGAGCCGGGTCCCGGCCATCCACGTCTGTTTTTTAGTCCAAGGATGTGGATGCACGGGACCAACCCGGGCACGACGAACGGACAGATACTTGCCCCGCAGCTTCGACACGCCCCTCCCGATCGATGCCGTGCTCGATGACCTCTCGCGCACGCTGGAGGCGCATAACGCGGCCGTGCTGGTGGCGCCGCCGGGTGCGGGCAAGACCACGCGGGTGCCGCTGGCGCTGCTGGATGCGCCCTGGGCCAAGGATAAGAAGATCATCGTGCTGGAGCCGCGCCGCATCGCCGCCCGCGCTAGTGCCGACCGCATGGCCAAATCGCTTGGCGAGCGCGCTGGCGAGACCGTCGGCTATCGGGTCCGCTTTGGCTCCAAGATCTCGCGCGCCACGCGCATCGAAGTCGTGACCGAAGGCATCTTCACCCGTCAGATCCTCGATGACCCCGAGCTTTCGGGCGTTGCCGCGATCCTGTTCGACGAATTCCACGAACGCTCGCTCGATGCCGACATGGGCCTGGCGCTGGCGCGCGATGCGCAAACCGGCCTGCGCGAGGATCTCCGTATCCTCGTGATGTCGGCCACGCTCGATGGCGCGCGCGTGGCAAGATTGCTCGGCGAGGCGCCCGTCGTCGAGAGCGAGGGCCGCGCCTTTCCGGTCGAGACCCGCTATCTCGGCCGCAAAGCGGACGCACCGCTAGAGCGGCAGATGGCCGACGCGATCGCGGCGGCACTGCGCGCCGATAGCGGCTCGGTGCTGGCGTTCCTCCCCGGCGCCGCCGAAATCCGCCGCACTCAAAACTTTCTCGCCGAACGTGTGCAGGACGCTTCGATCGAGATCGTGCCGCTGTTCGGTGCGCTCGATGCCGCCGTGCAGGACCGCGCCATCGCGCCGGCGCCCAAGGGCATACGCAAGGTGGTGCTGGCGACATCGATCGCCGAGACCTCGCTCACCATCGAGGGCGTGCGTATCGTCGTCGATTCCGGTCTCGCCCGCGTGCCGCGCTACGAGCCCGACATTGGGCTGACCCGGCTCGAGACCGTGCGCGCCTCGCGCGCGGCGGTGGACCAGCGCCGTGGCCGCGCCGGCCGCACCGAGCCCGGCGTTTGCTACCGCCTGTGGGACGAGCCGCAGACGGCTTCGCTCGCGCCTTATACCCAGCCGGAAATCCTCAGCGCCGATCTGTCGTCGCTGGTGCTCGATCTCGCGCAATGGGGCGTTGCCGATCCTGCAGCGCTGTCGTTCCTCGATCCGCCGCCGCAGCCGGCCTGGAAAGAAGCCAAGAGCCTGCTCTTGGAGCTCAACGCGCTCGATGGCGACGGCCGCATCACCGCGGAGGGCAGGAGCCTGCGTGCGCTGGCGCTGCCGCCGCGGCTGGCGCGCATGATCGTGGATTCGCATCGCGCCGGCAGCGGCGAGGCGGCTGCTGAGATCGCGGCCATTATCACCGAGCGTGGGCTCGGCGGCGACAGCGTCGATCTCGAGCACCGGCGCGACCAGTTCCGCCGCGACCGCTCGCCGCGTGCCGCGAGCGCGCGCGAGCTGGCGCGGCGCTGGGCCTCGCAGGTGGCGGCATCGGAGACAGCGGGGCAGCAGGAGGAACTTTCGACCGGCCTGATGCTCGCCTATGCCTTTCCGGATCGTGTCGCGCGCAACCGCGGCAATGGCAGTTTCGTGCTGGCCAACGGCCGCGGCGCTTCCGTCGAGCAGACCTCTTCGCTGGCCCGCGCGCCTTACATCGCAATCGGCGAAATGACGGGAACGGCCGCGAGCGGACGCATTCTGCTCGCCGCGCAGATCACGCAGGACGAGATCGAGCGGCATTTCGCTTCGCATATCGAGAGCACCGACGAGATATTCTTCGATCGCGGCGCGATGGCGTTGCGGGCGCGGCGCAAGCGCGCGCTGCACGCGATCACGCTCTCCGAGGCGACGCTTGCCGTGTCGCCCTCGGAGGAAACGGCGCGCATCTTCGCCGATGGCCTGATCGCCGCCGGCCTCGACCGGCTGCCCTGGTCAAAAGCCGCCAAGCAGTGGCGTGATCGGGTGATGTTCCTGCGCAAGGCCGAGGGCGAGAGCTGGCCTGACCTGTCCGACAACGGATTGGTCGCACGGCGCGACGACTGGCTGGTGCCGGCGCTCTATGACAAGACCGCGCTCAAGGATGTTTCCGCCGGCGATCTCTCCGATGCACTGATGGCGCTGCTGCCGTGGGACATGCGCACGCGGCTCGACCGCGAGGCGCCGACGCATTTCGAGGCGCCGACCGGGAGCATGCTGGCGATCGACTACGAGGCCGAGCAGGGGCCGACGATCGCGGTGCGGCTGCAGGAATTGTTCGGCCTCAACACCCATCCCTCGATCGCCGCCGGCAAGGTGCCGTTGGTGCTGGAATTGCTGTCACCCGCGCAGCGCCCGGTGCAGGTGACGCGCGACCTTCCCGGCTTCTGGCGCGGCAGCTACAATGCGGTACGCTCCGACCTGCGCGGCCGCTACCCGCGCCATCCCTGGCCGGATGATCCGGCCAGCGCGCTGCCGACAAGGCGGGCGAAGCCGCGTGGGACGTGAGATGTCTTCTCGCTCTTCCCGCAGGCGGGGAGAGGTCAGGCGGCCGCATTAACCGTCCGCTCATCCTTTTCGTCAAAATGGCATCGGTCCAGCCGTGGCTTCGCTCGTGGACGGGCGTGCCGCGTGGTGAAATCGAGCTTTCCGGCTCGGAAGTGGTGTGATGCGTAACATAGTGATCTTCGCGGCCGTCATGATCGGCCTCGGCACCTTCATGGCGCAGATGGCGGACAAGATGAGCTCCGCCTCCGCCACCTCGGTGCCGCGCACGACGGTGGCAGTCGCTTCCTCCGCGCCGGCCGGCGGCCGCAGCCTCGCCATCTCTCGCGACGGCCGCGGTCATTTCCAGGCAGAGGGCCGGATCGAAGGCCAGCGTATCGGCTTCATGGTTGACACCGGCGCGTCCGTCGTTGCGCTGAACGAGACCTCGGCGGCCCGCTTCGGTCTGCGTCCCTCGCGCAGCGAATACAACGCGACCGTCTCCACTGCCAACGGCACCATCAGGGCCGCGCGCACCCGCATCGCCATGCTCGAGGTCGGCGGCCTCATCGTGCGTGACGTCGATGCCATGGTGCTGCCGGACGCAGCGCTGTCGGAGAACCTGCTCGGCCTTTCCTTCTTGTCCCGCCTCAAGCGCTTCGAATACGCCAACGGCCAGATGGTGCTCGAGCAGTAAGTTCGCTTTAGCGGCCGAAGAGGCTCTCCCACCGGAGCAGGCGGGGTGCTATATTCGATTCATGAACGGCCCCGATGCGATAGCGATTCTGCGACAGTTCGAGCCTGCCCTGCGCGAGCGGGGCGTTTTGCATGTCGCGTTGTTCGGCTCGGTGGCGAGGGGTGAAAATCATCCCGGCAGCGATGTCGATATCATGGTCGAGATCGATCCGAATGCGGGGATCACGGTCTTCGATTACGTCGAGCTCAAGGAATATATTGCCAAGCTTTTTGATGAACCCGTTGACGTCGTCAACCGTGACGGCCTGAAATCATACGTCGCTCCCGCCGCAACGGCCGACGCTATCTATGCCTTCTGATCGCATCCCTGCGACTCTGCGAGACATCTTGCATCACATCGATTTGGCGGCTGAATTCGCCAGACGTCTTGATCGCGAGGAATTCGCGGCGGATCTGCGGACCGTCTACGCAGTTACGCGGTGTCTGGAGATTATTTCAGAAGCATCCCGCCGTCTGCCCGAGGAGTTGAAGGCGAGGCACCCGGCGATCGCGTGGAAACAGATGGCAGCCGCCGGCAATGTCTATCGCCACAACTATGAGGACGTTGCCGCCCATTTCGTGTGGGAGACTGTTCAACGGGCTCTGCCGCCCCTCAGGGAGGTCCTTGAAGAGGAGGTTGCACGACTACAGCGTTAGCCCATTCTGGTCAGACATCTATATCGCGCGCGCTTCGTTACCAAACTGCCGCAATTATCGGCCATAAGCCTTCATTCCCGCCTTCCGCTGCGGCCCAGCATTCGTTAAGGCTGCAGCAAATCCTGCCTCCCTTTTCACGAGACCGTCTCAATGTTCCCGAAGCCGAAGTCCGTATTGTTGCCCAACACCTATGCCTTCGAATCCGAGCCGATGGTGAAGCCGACGGGCTTTCGCGAGTACGACGCGCGCTGGTTGTTCCAGAAGGAAATCAACCTGATGGGTGTGCAGGCGCTCGGCATGGGCCTGGGCGCGTTGTTCGCCGAGCTCGGCGTCAGGCAGGAGATCGTCACCGGCCATGATTTTCGCGGCTATTCGGCCTCGATCAAATACGCGCTGATCTCCGGCCTGATGGCGGCCGGCTGCAAGGTGCACGACATCGGCCTTGCGGTGACGCCGATGGCCTATTTCGCGCAATTCGATCTCGACGTGCCCTGCGTCGCCATGGTGACAGCCTCGCACAACGACAATGGCTGGACCGGCGTGAAGATGGGCGCCAACCGCCCGCTGACCTTCGGTCCCGACGAGATGACGCGGCTGAAGCAGATCGTGCTGGGCGCCGAGTTCAAGAACAAGGCCGGCGGCTCCTATCAGTTCCACGAGAACTATCCGGCGCGCTACATCGCCGATCTCACCTCTCGTCCGAAGCTGAAGCGCAAGCTCAAGGTCGTTGCGGCCTGCGGCAACGGCACAGCCGGCGCATTCGCGCCTCAGGTGCTGGAGGCGATCGGCTGCGAGGTGATCCCGCTCGATACCGAGCTCGACCACACCTTCCCGAAATACAATCCAAATCCCGAGGACATGGAGATGCTGCACGCGATCCGGGACGCGGTGCTGCATCACAAAGCCGATGTCGGTCTCGGCTTCGACGGTGACGGCGACCGCTGCGGTGTCGTCGACAACAGCGGCGAGGAGATCTTTGCCGACAAGGTCGGCGTGATGCTGGCGCGCGACATGTCGGCGATCCACAAGGACGCGCAGTTCGTCGTCGACGTGAAGTCGACCGGCCTGTTCGTCACTGATCCCGTGCTCCAGAAGCAGGGCGCGAAGGTCGCCTATTGGAAGACAGGTCATTCCTACATGAAGCGCCGCACCAACGAGATGGGCGCGCTGGCGGGCTTCGAGAAGTCGGGACACTTCTTCTTCAACAAGCCGTTCGGCCGCGGTTATGACGACGGCCTGGTCTCGGCGATCGCGATCTGCGACATGCTCGACCGCGCTCCGGGCAAGTCGATGGCCGACCTGAAGAACGCGCTGCCAAAGACCTGGTCGTCGCCGACCATGTCGCCGCACTGCGCCGATGAGGTCAAATACGGCGTCATCGACGCCGTTGTGAAGCATTTCGAGGGGTTGCAGGCGAAGGGCGCCAAGATCGGCGGCCAGGCGATCCGTGATCTCGTCACCGTCAACGGCGTGCGCGTCACGGTCGAAGACGGCAGCTGGGGCCTGGTGCGCGCTTCCTCCAACAAGCCCGAACTCGTCGTCGTGGTCGAGAGCCCGGTCTCGGAGCAGCGCATGCACGACATGTTCGAGATGGTGAACAGCGTGCTGCGCACGCATCCCGAGGTCGGCGAGTACAACCAGAAGATCTGAAGCGCGCCGAACCGCGGCGGCCTGAGTCGAGGCGAGTGCAGCCGACTATGCCATGCGCGGGCGGCTCACGCCGCCTGCAGCGCACCGAGAAAGCCGTTCACCTCGGATTTCAACTGATCGGATTGCGACGACAAGCCGTTGGCTGCCTCTAGCAGCCGGTCAGTGGCCTTGCTCGCGTCTTCCGATGCCCGGCTGACACTGAGGATGTTCTTGTTAACGTCTCTGGTCCGGTCGGCAGCCTGTTGCAAATTGTTGGCAATCTCACGCGTCGCTCCGCCCTGCTGCTCGACCGCAGCGGCAATCTCACCGGAGATGCGGTCGATTTCGGCGATAGTGCCGCCGATCGCCTCGATCGCGCCGACCGCCTCACCGGTGGCCGCCTGGATGTCCTGGATCTGGGCGGAGATCTCTTCAGTTGCCTTGGCGGTCTGATTGGCCAGTGCCTTGACCTCGCTTGCGACGACCGCAAAGCCCCGACCATGCTCACCGGCTCGCGCCGCTTCGATGGTCGCGTTCAGGGCCAGCAGGTTGGTTTGGCTGGCAATACTCTGGATCAGCGTCACGACCTCCCCGATCTTTTGCGTGCCGGTTGCGAGCATTTCGACAACCGTATTGGTCCGACGCGCTTCCTCAGCGGCTTTCGCCGCGATTTGGGCCGATCGCGTCACCTGCTCGGAGATGCTGTTGATCGAAGCCGTGAACTCTTCGGTTGCCGCCGCAACGGTCTCTACATTGGCCGTCGCGTAGGTCGAAGCCGTGGCAGCAGCCGTGCTCTGCCGCATCGCTTCGACGTTACTGCCCCGCATCGACGCGGATAGGTCCTGCATCTCGCCCGCAGCGCGCGCCACCGCTTCGACGACACCGCTGATCCTGTGCTCGAAACCGGCTGCAAGGTTGCGACGGGCGTCGTCCCGCTTTTGTTTGGCGCGTGCTGCCTCCAGTCGGTCTGCGTTGGCGCGGGCTTCAGCGGCGCTTGCAGCCTGGGCCTCGGCGGTTTTCTGAGCCGCCATTGCGAAGATCCCGGTGACCGTATGCGCGAGCCAGATCAGGACGCCGGCCTCGATCAGAACGATGACGGCGTGGAGCACCACGCGGCCGAGATCCGCGCCGCCGGGGTAGATGGCCGCCGGCAGAACGAAATTCAGCGTCAGGTGATGCAAAGCGACTGCAACCGTGCCGGCGACGATCGGACGATAGTCGCAATACGCGACGAGACAGGCTAGCGCCGCGAAGAAGTACATGTGCATGTCGACCTGCCACGGGTGACCGGCGAACTGGAACACCAGCATCGAAACGCCGCCCATCAGCGCAACGGCAACGATCATTTGGGTCGAAGGTCCGTTTCCTCCAGCCGACCACGCGATGCTTGCGGCCGAGGCCATCGCGGCCATGAAAATGGCCGGTAGCAACCACCCGGTGCCCAAGATCACGCCGACCACGACCGCGAGCGGGACATGCAGCCAGAGCGCCACGAGCAGGATCTTGCTCGTGCCCGCGCGCAGGACCGCCAGTTCATCACCTTCGAAGGTCATTCCCCAGTCCCCAATGGCTTGTTCGTGAAACAGGCATCGATCGCTTGCGGGTCGAGGGTCAGCCAGGCCCCCGCCTCGTGCAGCTTCTTCAATCCATCGTGGCTGTCGGGACGCAGCACCAGAACGGCCGGCGCGGCCGTCATCCGCACAAACGCGGCGTTCGCCGATGCGGCGGCCAGCAACGCCTGCTGGGCGTCCCACCAGGGCGGGAATGCCACTGCCACCACCTCAGCGTTCGGTCGCGCCTGCAGCGAAAGTGCTGCGACCGCGACCCAGCTCACCAGCAGCAACGCTGCTGCCGGCAGCCAGCTTGTTCTGAGGACGTTCCCCGACTCCATCTCCGAGGATCATAGCTTCACGAAGCTAACCGAGCGTAAATCTCTGGTAGAAGAAAGCCGAGCCCTCGCGAGCCTGCCGCTCTATGCCGCGACCACCGCCGGGATCGGCAGCGCAGTGACCGACTTGATCTTCTCCATCGCGAAGCGCGAGGTGACGTTCTTCAGCGGCACGGCGCTGATCAGCTTCTTGTAGAAGACGTCATAGGCCTGCATGTCCGCCACCACCACGCGCAGCATGTAATCGACGTCGCCGGCCATGCGATAGAACTCCATCACCTCGGGCATGGCGCTGACGGCTTCGGCGAACCGCTTCAGCCAGGCGTCCGAGTGATCGGCGCTCTCCACCGAAACGAACACGGAGATGCCGAGCCCGATCTTGTTCTGGTCGACGAGGGCCACGCGCTTGATGATCACGCCGTCGGCCTCAAGCCGCTGGATGCGCTTCCAGCAGGGGGTCGAGGACAGGCCGACGCGGTCGCCGATCTCGGCGACGGAGAGGGAGGCATCTTCCTGGAGCACCATCAGGATCTTGCGGTCGATGGCATCGAGGCGGCGGCTGGTCTCGGGGATCTGGACAGCAAGGTCGGTCATTTGAAGAACTTTGTTCCATTTCAGGGGCGAATTTCCCTGATACAGAGAAAATCATTCTATAGCAAGTCTATAGTGCTGGCGCCTGACCGGGCATCGTCGCCTGCTGCCCTCTCAAAAACTCTTCAACTTCAACGCGTTGTGGGGCGGCTAGGCCACCGCCATGGCGGGTGCATTTCAGCGCCGCGGCGGCCGCGGCGAATCGCAGCGCCTCCCGCGTCCCCTCACCCTCGGCAAGGCACAGCGTGAATGCGCCATGGAAGACGTCGCCGGCGCCGAGCGTATCCACTGCCTGAACAGGGAAGGCTGGCGTCTCCTTCAACTCGCCTGTCTCGTTCAGCCAGATCGTGCCGAGGGGACCGCGTGTGGTGGCGAGGAAGGCCGGCGTCAGCTTGGCGAGGCGCTTCAATGCCTCGCCGTCGTCGGCGATGCTGGCGGTCTCCTGCACCTGTTCGCTGGCGAACAGCAGATGCGAGGCGGCCGTGAGCAGGCCGTCCTGCAACGACATCGCGCGGTCCACGCCGACGATGAGGGGAATGCCGCGCCGCCGTGTCTCGGTGCAGAGGGAAGTCGCGAACGAGGCGCAGCGGCTTTCGACGAGGACCGCGCGGCAATCGGCCAGCAATTCGTCCAGGTCCGGCAGTTCCACGCTCCACAAAGCCGGATCACGATAGATGGTGATGGTCCGCTCGCCGGAAGGCTCGATCATGATCGCCGAGACCGGCGTGGACAGGCCCGGCATGCGAACGATATGGCTGGCGTCGATGCCCTCCAGCGCCATCCGTTCGAGGATGAAGCTGCTCGACGTCTCCCGCGCATCGCCCATCGGCCCAGCGAACGCGACACGACCACCGAGTCGCGCAATGGCAATCGCGGCATTGAGCGCGTTGCCGCCGCAGATCTCCGCAAGCTGGCTCGCGTGGGCCTTGCTGCCGCGCGCTGGCACGTGTTCGACGCGGAAGGTGAGGTCGCGCACGGGAATGCCGATGCAGAGGATGCCCGGCGCGTGTCCCGTTCCGGTCATGGGCGCTCTCAGCTCAGGAGCGGCTCTTGTCGTGCACCCAGCGGCCGAGCAGGTGATGGGCGATCGCGAAGGGATGAGGGCCGGCGAGCCCGTCGGGGTGCGTCCGCGTCAGCATCAGAGCGGCCTCCTCGCGCGTGAACCAGCGCGCGTCTTCCAGCTCCATGCGATCGACGACGATGTCCTCGTTCAGCGCCCGCGCGCTGCAGCCGATCATCAGCGACGACGGATATGGCCAGGGCTGCGTCATGTAATAGTGCACGTCGGTGCAGCGGATCCCGGACTCTTCCAGGATCTCGCGGCGCACCGCGTCCTCGATGGTCTCGGCCGCCTCCACGAAGCCGGCAAGGCAGGAATACATGCCGGGTGGAAACTGCTTCTGGCGGCCGAGCAGGCATTTGTCGCCGGAGGCGACCAGCATGATCACGACGGGATCGGTGCGCGGAAAGTGCTCGGCCTTGCAGGCAGGACAGTCGCGCTTCCAGCCGCCTTCCTTCATGCTGGTGCGCGCGCCGCAATTGGCGCAATAGCCGTGGCGCTGGTGCCAGCTCACCATCGACTTCGCCATCGCGATCGCCGACAGCTCCTGTGGCGGAAGCGCGCCCTGCATCGCCATGCCGCGCAGCTCGGTCACGGTGTAGTCGTCGCGGCCGACGAGCTTCTCGGCCGCCGCCTGCGACATCCCCATGCCGAACATTGCTGCGCCGTCGCGCAGCCCCAGAAAGACCGTGCCGGGATTGGCGCCGCATTTCACTGCCTCGTCAATTCCCAGCAGCGCCCGCACCTTCTCGCCCTCGCGCTTCACCAGGAGCGAGTCGCGATAGACCACATAGGCGCGCGATGACGGCTTCTGCTCCAGCGCGAACAGCTTTTCGTCGTCACGGCGCAGATGCGCGGCACGATCGAGGACGTTGGTGACGAAGGCCGGCTGTCCCAGCGGGAACGCGTCGAATGCTGACATTTTTTTCTTTCAACCCAACCAAATCTTGCGGCGGAGCGCGCTGATGAAATTCTGCACTTCAGTGGCGTCGTGCGCCAGCGGCGGCATCACGCCCCACACCGGCCGCGGCCAAGCCGCATCACTGGTGCGGCGCGCGATGATATGAACATGAAGCTGCGGCACGAGATTGCCGAGCGCGGCGACATTGAGCTTGTCGCATTTGGTGATCTCCTTCAGCGCGCGCGAGACGCGGGAGATCTCGGTCATCAGCTGCGCCTGCTGCACCTCGTCGAGATCGATGATCTCGATCGCATCGGGCCGCCGCGGCACCAGCAGCAGCCAGGGATAATGCGCGTCCTTGATGACCAGCACCTTCGACAGCGGCAGATCGCCGATGTCGATCGTGTCCTCTTTCAGGCGGGAGTGCAGCGACCAGGCGGGTTCGGGCATGGAGGTTCCGGATGGGCCCGACGGGTTCGGGCTTGTTGGAGCCGACCATACGATACGGAGTCAGCGAGGGGAAGGTTGAGGCTCCGCCGCCACTGCATACGCGATCGTCGCCCTGGACAAGCGCGCCGATCCGGGACCATTGCCGAGGGACTCGTTTGACGAAGACTCGTAGTGACCAGCCTCGTGCCTCTCTGGTATCGCCGAATTCCATCCGGATCGCCTTGCGATAGGCGCGAAGACGCCTAACCCATTCGCGGCTTGTCAGTCATCTAACGGTTTCCTTATCGATGATGTGTGAGCGCAAGGCGGCGCGCCGCGACATGATGTGGGTCCCGAGGGCTCAGCCGTGCCAATGGGAGTTGCGGATGACGCTGCAGAAATTGCCGCGATGGAAATGCGGCTCCTTGTCGGCGATGACGTCGGCCTTGACGTTGCCGAACGTCGTCTGGGGCCGATGCTTGATGCCGTCGTAGAACGCCTGGATGATGTCTTCCTTGAAGTGCGCCGTTCGCGGAAATGCCTTCACCACGGCCTCGCGTTCCTCATCGGGATATTCGTCGTAGGTGAGCCCGAGAACGTCCATTTCGACGCCAGCGGTCACCAGCGCGACGACGGGATGCATGTGCTGGGGAATGCCCGGCGTGGTGTGCAGCGCGATCGCGCTCCAGACCGTGTAGGCATCCGCTTCCGGGATGCCGTGGCTGCGCAGGAAATCGCGCGCCGCGTGGGCGCCATCGACTTCGAACCGCTCGTGCTTGCTGCCATGGCCGGGCATCAGGCCGATATCGTGAAACATGGCGCCGGCGTAAAGCAGCTCGCGGTCGAACTTCAGTCCGCGGCGGATGCCTGCCAGCGCCCCGAAATGGTAGACGCGGCTGGAATGATTGAAGAGCAGGTCCGTCTCGGTGTCGCGGATATATTCGGTAATGGCACGCGCGAGCATGCTGTCGGGAATCTGGGCGGCTTCGTTGATTTTCGACATGACGTTCTCCTGAAAATCTCTGGTGGCTGGCAAGCTAAGTCTGGGCTATTCTGTCTGCAATTGACGCGATACGTCTAAAACGGACAAATCTGCACCGAGGCGGACATGAATGGGAAGCCAAAATCGAGGACTGTTGTGATCGTTGCGCTGCCAGGGGTGCAGCTTCTCGACGTCGCCGGGCCGCTCGACGTGTTCGCCGAGGCCAACGTGCAGGCCGGCCGTGCGGCCTATGCGCTTTTCGTGGCTGCGACCGAGCCGGGCCCGATCCTCAGCTCCTCCGGCATCCGCTTAATGCCGGACCGAATCATCGACCGCGACTTCCAGGAGCCGATCGACACCCTGCTGGTCGCCGGATGCCCGAACGCTACCGAGATCCCCGCGAATGCCAGTGTGGTCGGCTGGCTTCGCCAGCGAGCGTCCAGGACGCGGCGGTTCGGGTCGGTGTGCAGCGGCGCATTCTTCCTTGCGGCGGCCGGCCTTCTCGACGGCCGGCGGGTTACGACGCATTGGGCAGTCGCCGATACCCTCGCGAGTAAATTTCCGTCGGTCACGGTCGACAAGGACGCGATGTACGTCATCGACGGAAAACTTCGCACAGCAGCCGGCGTGACCGCAGGGCTCGATCTCGCGCTTGCACTGGTGGAGGAAGACCTTGGACGCGGGATCGCGATGAAAGTCGCTAGCCAACTCGTGATGTTCTTCAAGCGGCCCGGTGGGCAGATGCAATTCACCCGCAAGGGCGCGGCCGTTCCTGCCGGGCGTGCGGCATTGCAGGAGCTCCAACGCTGGGTCGCCGCCAATCCCGGTCTGGACCGCGGCATTTCGCGCGGCTGTTCCATGCCGAGGTAGGTATCACGCCTGCGACCTGGGTCGAAGAAGCCCGCGTCGACGCCGCGAGGCGGCTGCTGGAGTTCGGTAACGAAGCGCCAAAGCAAGTGGCGATTCGTTGTGGATTTGCGGATGCCGATACCTTGCGGCGCGCTTTCGCTCGCCACGTCGGCGTGACGCCGGCCGAATATCGCAAGCAGTTTGCGCACATGGCTGAGGTTCCGGGGCAGGTGCCCTGACCACGCTCGGCATCCGATCTGGCGGTACCCGGCAGGTATGCTGGATTGGGGATGGCCCCCGACAGGGAAACTATGTCCGTGGACAGCCGACTTGCTTTCCGCTTCCTTTGGCCCCAAATAGGGACCGGGAGATTGGCGGTGGACGAGCCACTCGCCAACCGGGTCAGGTCCGGAAGGAAGCAGCCCTAACGAGGTCCGGATCGGGTCGCTCGTCAGTCTCCTACCTGTTTTTCGAGCGAATTGCGCCAGCGGCCCCCCGCTGGCGCGCTCCTTTCCGCAAAAGCCGGCCAACAGACATTTCATTGCGGATCGACCGATGACCGACGCTGGCGCCCCTCCCGATCCCGACAGCGCGAGCCAGGCCGCCGCACCCTACCGCGTGCTGGCGCGCAAATACCGCCCTTCCTCTTTCGATGATCTGATCGGCCAGGAGGCTGTCGTCCGCACCGTCTCCAACGCGTTCGAGACCGGTCGCATTCCGCAGGCGTGGATCCTCACCGGGGTCCGCGGCGTGGGCAAGACGACCACCGCGCGTATTCTCGCCCGTGCGCTCAACTACGAGATGCCGGATGCTTCGGTGAAGGGCCCGACCATCCACATGCCGACCCTCGGCGTGCACTGCCAGGCGATCATGGAAAGCCGGCACATGGACGTGCTGGAGATGGACGCCGCTTCGCACACCGGCGTCGACGACGTCCGCCAGATCAATGACAGCGTGCGCTATGCCCCCGCCAGCGCCCGCTACAAGGTCTACATCATCGACGAAGTCCACATGCTGTCGACGGCGGCGTTCAACGCCTTCCTGAAGACGCTGGAGGAGCCGCCGGAGCACGCCAAGTTCGTGTTCGCCACGACCGAAATCCGCAAGGTTCCGGTGACCGTGCTGTCGCGCTGCCAGCGTTTCGACCTGCGCCGCGTCGAGGCCGACGTGCTGATGAAGCACCTCGCCAACATCGCGGCCAAGGAAAGCGTCGAGATCGAGCCCGAGGCGCTTGGCATCATCGCCCGCGCCGCCGAAGGCTCGGTGCGCGATTCGCTGTCGCTGCTCGACCAGGCGATCGCGCATGCGGCTGGCACCGTGAAGGCCGATGCCGTCAGGCAGATGTTGGGCCTCGCCGATCGCACCCGCGTCATCGATCTCTTCGATTCACTGGCGCGCGGCGACATCGCGGCCGCTTTCAAGGAGTTCCGCGACCAGTACGATGTCGGCGCCGATCCCATCGTCGTGCTCTCGGACCTCGCCGAGTTCGTCAATTTCGTCACCCGTGTGAAGATCGTGCCGGCGACCGCCGACAACGTCGCCTATGGCGAGACCGAGCGGGTCCGCGCGCGGGACTTCGCGTCCAAGATTTCCATGCGCGTGCTGTCGCGGATGTGGCAGATGCTGCTCAAGGGCATCACCGAGGTGCAGGCCGCGACGCGTCCCGCCGCGGCGGCGGAAATGGTGCTGGTGCGCATTGCCTATGTCGCCGACCTGCCGACGCCGGACGAGGCGATCCGGATGCTGGAGCAGAACGGCGGCGGTTCGCCGGTCGTGAGCAGCGGCAGTGTCACGCGCAGCGCGCCTTCCGCACCGGTCGCGTCTGCTGCGCCGGTTCGCATGCCGACATCCGCGCCGTCCCCGTTCGGTGCCAGCGCCCGGCCGCAAATGGCGGCGCCCGCGCCGGATCCGCAAGCTGCAGCGCCGGTGCTGCGCGTCACCAGCTTCACCCAGCTCGTCGCGCTGGCCGGGCAGAAGCGCGACATCATGACCAAGAGCGCGCTCGAAGGCGACATGCGCCTCGTCCGCTTCGAGGAGGGCCGGCTGGAAGTCGCGCTCGAGCCCAACGCCTCCAAGACCATGATCTCCGAGCTCGCGAAAAAGTTCGAGCTGTGGACCGGGCGCCGCTGGACCGTGATCGTCTCCAACGAGCAGGGCCAGCCGACGCTGCGCTCGGTGAACCAGGCCGCGAAGCAGGAGCATGCGCGCACCGCCGAGGCCGATCCGCGCGTGCAGGAGGTGCTGTCGCGTTTCCCCGGTGCGAAGGTCGTCGAGGTCCGCAGGCTTGCCCCCGAGCTGCCGGAAGCCAATATTAACGCCGACTATGGCAGTGACGATCCGCCCGACGGTTCCGACGGCGACGATGAGCTCTGAGCCATTCTTTCCAAGGACGAGCACCGATGGCTGATTTTCTCGGCATGATGAAGCAGGCGGCGCAGCTGCAATCCAAGATGCAGGAGATGCAGGACCAACTCGCCAACGTGGAAGTCGAAGGCATCTCCGGCGGCGGCCTCGTCGCGGTGCGCATGACTGCGAAGATGGACGTTAAGGCCGTCAAGATCGACCCTGCGCTGATGAAGGCGGACGAGCGCGAGGTGCTGGAAGACCTGCTCGTCACCGCCTTCGGCGATGCCCGCCGCAAGGCGGAGACTGCGATGCAGGAGAAGATGCAGGCCCTGACCGGCGGGCTCGGCCTGCCGCCGGGGTTGTTCGGCCAGTAATATGGGCGCCGTTGCAGGTCCGGAGATCGAGCGGCTGGTCCAGCTCCTCGCGCGGCTGCCGGGCCTCGGCCCGCGCTCGGCGCGGCGCGCGGCGCTGCATCTGATCAAGAAGCGCGAAGCGCTGATGGTGCCGCTTTCGTCGGCCCTCCAGGTCGCGCTCGACAAGGTCGAGGTCTGCAAGACCTGCGGAAACATCGATACGCAGAATCCCTGCACCGTCTGCACCGATCCGAAGCGCGATCCCTCCATCATCGTCGTCGTCGCCGACGTCGCCGACCTCTGGGCGCTGGAGCGGGCCAATGCCACCCAGGGGCGTTATCATGTGCTCGGCGCGACATTGTCGCCGCTCGACGGCGTCGGCCCGCAGGACCTCACCATCGACGCATTGGTGGCGCGCGCGCATGATTCGCAGGTGCACGAGATCATTCTGGCGCTTAACGCAACGGTGGACGGCCAGACCACGGCGCACTACATCACCGACCTGCTCCAGGACGCCAATGTGAAGGTGACGCGGCTCGCCCATGGAGTTCCTGTCGGCGGCGAGCTTGATTATCTCGATGAAGGTACGCTATCGGCTGCGATGCGGCAGCGTACCCTGTTCTAGCCATCCAGAATTTACGGAACGGACGACATGACGAAACCTTTCGCCATACGATCGGCTTTGGTTGCGACGATGATGATGCTGGTGAGCCCGGCCATCTCCGCGCAGCAGGGCGATGAGGCGCTGCCGCCGTCCAAGCCCGGCAAGCCGATCAACACCGGCGACGTGCTCTCCGGCGAGTTGAATGCGATGAAGGTGCGCGACCTCAAGAACGGCAAGCGCGTTGCAACCTACCAGATCACCTCCGAGCCGCGCCGCCTGCCGCCCCCGAACGGGCTGTGCAATCTCGAGACCGGCCCCGAAACCTTCCAGCTCGTCACCTCCAGCGACGCGCAGGCCGCGCAGCTGAAATCATTCGTCGGCAAGGAAATCTCGGTCAAGGTTGACGAGATCGCCTGCGCCAGCGATGCCGGCCAGATGAGCGAGGCCGTGATCACCAAGTGGAGTTTGATCAAGAAGCAGTAGGAATGGCTCGCGATTGCCCCCTTGCCGCGGCTTTCTCCGCCGTCATTGCGAGCGAAGAAGCAAATCCAGAAATTCTTCCGCGGAAACGGTCTTGATTGCTTCGTCGCAAGAGCTCCTCGCAACGATGAAGGCGAGACGTCGGTCCTATACCCTGACTGGCCCCAGCGTCTTGAAATGCCCGCGCTTCTGGAGCCAGGCCAGCAGTACCAGGCTCGGGATCGCCACCAGCACGCAGATCACGAAGAACAGCGCCCAGCCGGTCGTATCAGCCACGAAGCCGGCACCTGAGGAGAGATACGTTCGCCCCACCGCCGCGAGCGCGGTGAGCAGCGCGTATTGCGTCGCCGTGTGCAACGGGTTCTTGCACAGGGCGGAGAGATAGGCGACGAAGATCACGGTGCCGATGGCGCTGGTGAAGTTCTCAGCCGTGATGGCGAAGGCGAGCGCCCATTGGCTGGTGCCGACGAACGCCAGCCAGGAGAACGAAAGGTTGGCGAGTGCCTGCACCACGCCGCCGATCCACAGGCTGGTCGCGAGCGAATAACGCCGCGCGACAAAACCGCCGGCAAAGCCGCCGAGCAACGTCGCGGCGAGCCCGACCCCCTTCACGATCGCCGCATAATCGTTGCGGGAAAAGCCGAGGTCGATCACGAACGGCGCGGTCATCGTGCCGGAGAACGCGTCGGTGAACTTGAACAGAACGACGAAGGCGAGCGCGGCGAGCGCGTCTTTCCGCGACAGGAATTCCGAGAACGCCCCGATCGCGGCGCGCAGCACGCGCGCGAACGCGGTCTCGGCCTTTGTCGCAGCTTCCGCCCGCACCGATTGCTCGGGCTCGGTTGCGAGGAGCGCCGTGATGGTGCCAATCAGCACCATCGCCGCCATCACCACATAGCCCCACATCCAGGCCGATTGCCGGCTAATGCCGGTGCCCTCGAAGCCGGAGACGATGAACAGCGCGCCCGCGGTCGAGACCAGCATGCCGATGCGATAGGCCGCGACATAAGCGGCCATGCCGGCTGCCTGCTCGCTCTCGGGCAAGCTCTCGACACGGAAGGCATCGACCACGATGTCCTGGGTCGAGGACATGGTTGCGACCAGCAGCGCGCCGAGCGCGACGTAGAACGGCGAGCGCGCGGGATCGGTGAGCGCCAGCAGCAGGATGGCGATGATCAGCAACATCTGCGAGAACAAGAGCCAGCCACGCCGCCGCCCGAAGGCGCGGGTGAACAGCGGCACATGCATCGCATCCACCAATGGCGCCCACAAAAATTTCAGCGTGTAGGGCGTGCCGACCAGCGCAAACAGCCCGATGGTCTTGAGATCGACTCCGGCCTCGCGCATCCACACCAGCAGCGTCGAGCCCGACAGCGCCAGCGGCAGGCCGGATGAGAAGCCGAGGAACAGCACGATCAGCACCCGCGGTTGCAGGTACACGGCAAGGCTGTCACGCCAAGAGGCGGCGGCAGCGCCGGCGGAGGAGGTCGCGTCGGGTGCGGTCATGCGGAGGTGTTAGCAGATTCTGGCCGCCACAAGGGAGGTGTCGTCGCCCTCTCCGCTGTCATCGTCCGCGAAGGCGGACGATCCAGTATCCACCAGCGTCTCGATCCAATAGGACCGCCGCGGCGTACTGGATGCCCCGCCTTCGCGGGGCATGACGACCTTATGGCAGCCCGGCTATTCCGGGATACAAGTCATCCCAGTTCGGGTTGTGCTGCTCAATCAGCCGGATCTTCCAGGCCCTGTTCCACTTCTTAAGGCGCTTCTCGCGCTTTATTGCGTTCTCGGGATCATCGAACTGCTCAAAGTAGACAGCCTTGCGACGTCGTACTTTTCCGTGAAGCTCTCGACGAGTTTTTGATCTGTGCTCTGCGACCCGGCGGATGAGGTCATTTGTCACGCCGATATAGAGCGTTGCGCCAATTTTGCTGGCGAGAATGTAGACGTAGTAATGGCGTGCACTCATGCGACACCCCTACTGCTGTCATCGTCCGCGAAGGCGGACGATCCAGTAATCACCAGCGCCTCGGCTCAACCACGATTGCCGCGGCGTACAGGATGCCCCCTGCGCGGGGCATGACAGTGTGCCCCAAATCTCACTCCCCTGCCTGCAGCTTCCTCGGGAACACCTCGCCCGCGCCCGTCGCTACCAGCCGTGGGGCATCGGGGGCATCGCTCTTGCTGAAATCGAGCTCCTCGATACGTCCGGCGCGCTTTTCGATCTTGTCGGCCGAGATCAGAACCTGGCGGACGTCCTCGTTGACGTCGGAGAAATGCTTTTGCAGTTTCAGCACTCGGTCGCGCAGACGACTCAAATCGTCGCCGAGCTTGATAACCTCGGTGCGGATCTGGTCGGCTGCGTCGCGCATGCGCGCGTCCTTCATGATCTGCTGCATCACCTGGATCGCGAGCATCAAAAGCGACGGCGACACCAGCACCACGCGAGCGCGGTACGCTTTCTGGATCACGTCGTCAAAGCCGTCATGGATCTCGGCATAGACCGATTCCGACGGCACGAACATCAGCGCCATCTCCTGGGTCTCGCCCGTGACGAGGTATTTTTCGGCGATGTCGCTGACGTGCTTCATCACGTCGCCGCGTAGCCGCTGCGTGGCAATCCGCCGCTCCTCGTCGGTGCGGGCATCGTGCAGGGCCGTCACCGCCTCCAGCGGAAATTTTGCATCGATGCAGAGCGGGCGCTGGTCGGGCAGGAACACGACGCAATCCGGCCGCTTGCCGGTCGAGAGCGTGAACTGGAACTCGTAGGACCCCTTTGGAAGACCGTCCTGGACAATCGCCTCCATCCGCGCCTGGCCGAAGGCGCCGCGCGACTGCTTGTTGGCGAGCACGTCGCGCAGGGTCGTCACCTGGGTGGTGAGGTCGGTGAGGTTCTTGTGCGCGCTGTCGATGATGCCGAGCCGCTCATGCAGCGCGCGCAGGCTCTCCATGGTGTTGCGGGTGGAGTGTTCCATGGACTGGCCGACGCGATGCGTCACCGAATCCAGCCGCTCATTGACCGCCCGTGCCATCTCGGCCTGGCGGCCGGCCAGCGCCTGGGTCATGGCGTCGACCCGGCCCGAAGCCTCGCTCTGCGCCCGCAGCACCTCGCTCAGGCGCTCCTCGAGCTCGTCGGCACGGATGGCATTGGCCATCGCGAGTTCCGCGCCGCGCCGCCCGGAGCGCGCGATCACCACGGCAATCACCACCAGCAGGATGAGGACGAGGGCGCCGAAGCCGATCAGCGCGTCGATGGTGCGCACCGGCCAGTCGCCGAGCACGAAGATGATCTCGTTCATGCCGACCCTTCTAGCCGATTCGCCGGGCTCCACGAACGAATAGCGAACGTCTATGGCCAAAGTCCCGTTGATTCTTATGGTTAACGAAATCTGAAGTTTTATGGTTAGCGGAGGGTTAACGGAGTTCCGCGCCGGATTGACCGCACCCGACACGCAGCTTAAATCGCGGCCATGGCCCTAAGAGAAATCATCATCCTGCCCGACAAGCAGCTGCGTTTGGTCTCCAAGCCGATCGAGAAGGTCACGTCGGAGATCCGCAAGCTTGCCGACGACATGTTCGAGACCATGTACGACGCGCCTGGCATTGGCCTCGCCGCGATCCAGGTCGCGCAGCCGCTGCGGCTGATCACCATGGACCTCGCCAAGCGCGACGAGGACGGCGAGACCAGGCACGAGCCGCGCGTCTTCATCAATCCGGAGATTCTCTCCTCCTCGGAGGAACTTTCAGTGTACGAGGAAGGCTGCCTCTCGATCCCCGAATATTACGAGGAGGTCGAGCGCCCGGCGAAGGTGCGCGTGCGCTTCACCGATCTCGACGGCAAGCTGCACGAAGAGGATGCCGAAGGCCTCTATGCCACCTGCATCCAGCACGAGATCGATCATCTCAACGGCGTCCTGTTTGTCGACTACCTGTCGAAGCTGAAGCGCGACCGCGTCATGAAGAAGTTCGAGAAGGCCGCCAAGCGCGCGGGGTAGAGTAGGCTTTCTGTCGTTCCGGGGCGATGCGAAGCATCGAACCCGGAACCTCGAGATTCCGGGTTCGGCTCTTCGCGCCGCCCCGGAATGACTGTCACGGGATTGCGCCTTTCGCAGGTCTTCCACATGCCCCTCCGCCTGATCTTCATGGGCACGCCCGATTTCTCCGTGCCGACGCTGCTCGAGCTGGTCGCGCATGGCCACGAGATCGCCGCCGTCTACACCCGCGCGCCGAAGCCGGGCGGACGGCGCGGCCTGCAATTGCAGCCCACTCCGGTTGAAGAAGCCGCGCGAAAACTCGGCGTTCACGTGCTGACGCCGAAGACGTTGAGGACGCCGGAAGCGCTCGACGAGTTTCGCGCCTTCGATGCCGATGCCGCCGTCGTCGTCGCCTATGGCATGATCCTGCCGCAGGCGATCCTCGATGCGCCGAAGCTCGGCTGCTACAATCTGCACGCTTCGCTCTTGCCGCGCTGGCGCGGCGCCGCGCCGATCAACCGCGCCATCATGGCGGGCGATGCC
The DNA here is from genome assembly GCF_023073535.1 of Bradyrhizobium sp. 179. NCBI lineage: Bacteria > Pseudomonadati > Pseudomonadota > Alphaproteobacteria > Hyphomicrobiales > Nitrobacteraceae > Bradyrhizobium > Bradyrhizobium sp. 179. The sequence continues at coordinate 88,391 of NZ_JADPJR010000104.1, forward strand.
GAAAGCGGCGTGATGGTGATGAAGATGGATGTCGGCTTAGATACCGGCGACGTCGCCATGGCCGAGCGCATCGCGATCACCGACAGCATGACCGCGGCCGATCTGCACGATCGCCTGTCCCGGTTAGGTGCCGATTTGATGGTGCGCGCGATGGCGGCGCTCGCACGCGGCGGGCTCCAGCTCAAAAAGCAGAGCGAGGACGGTGTCACCTATGCCGCTAAGATCGACAAGGCCGAGGGGCGGATCGATTGGACCAAACCCGCACGCGCGGTGCTGCGCCACATCCATGGCCTGTCGCCGTTTCCCGGCGCCTGGACCGAGCTTGTGGACGTCAGCGAAAATGCGCGCGTCAAGATCCTGCGATGTGAATTGGCGAACGGCTCAGGTGCGCCGGGCGAGGTGCTCGACGACCACCTCACCATCGCCTGCGGCGAGGGTGCGGTTCGCATCCTCGAGCTGCAGCGCGAAGGCAAGGCCAGGATGCGGGCCGCGGACTTTCTGCGCGGCGTGCCTGTGAGGGCCGGCGCGAAATTCAGCTGACACTGTCATACCCCGCGAAGGCGGGGTATCCAGTACGCCGAGGCTTCTCGGTTGATCTGATAGGCTGCGGAGTACTGGATTGCCCGCCTTCGCGGGCAATGACGGTGAAACTGGACACGATGCCCCGTTACAAGCTCACCATCGAATATGACGGCGCGCCGTTCTTCGGCTGGCAAGTGCAGGAGACGCTGCCCTCGGTGCAGGGCGCGCTGGAGGCCGCGGTCAAGGCGATGACCGGCGCGGGCGCGCGGGTGCATGGCGCTGGCCGCACCGATGCCGGCGTGCACGCGCTTGGCCAGGTCGCGCATGTCGACATCGGCAAGCAATTTGCGCCGGATCGTTTTCGCGACGGGCTCAACGCGCATTTGCGCCCGCATCCGATCGCGGTGCTCGAGGCCGAGATCGTCCCCGAGACCTTCGAGGCACGCTTCTCGGCCATCAAGCGCCACTACCGCTACCGCATCATCAACACCCGCGCCAATCTCGCCATCGACGTCGGTCGCGCCTGGCGCGTGCCGCGCCGGCTCGACAGTGACGCGATGCATGCAGCAGCCCAGCGTCTGCTCGGCAAGCACGACTTCACGACGTTCCGCGATACCGAGTGCCAAGCCAAGTCGCCGGAGAAGACGCTCGATCAGCTCGACGTGATACGCGACGGCCGCGAGATCACCATTGTCACCTCTGCGCGCTCGTTCCTGCACAGCCAGGTGCGCTCGATGGTGGGATCGCTGGTCTGGGTCGGCGAGGGACGCTGGACGGCCGATGATCTGTCGGCCGCACTCGCCGCCCGCAGTCGCGCCGCCTGCGGCATCGTCGCCCCGCCGCAGGGGCTGTATCTGGTGAAGGTGGATTATTAGAGCCTAATGCCGCCAGTAGCGTCATGCCCGGGACAAGCCCGGGCATGACGGCGGAGGATTTGGCGAAGACACCGCAGGCAAAGCAGCAGCACCTTACGCAAAATACCGCGCCAAAATTCCCCGATACACCCGCGTCAGCTTCTCCAGATCCGTCACCGGCACCCGCTCGTCGATCTGGTGCATGGTCTGGCCGACCAGGCCGAACTCGATCACTGGGCAGTAGCTGGAGATGAAGCGCGCGTCCGACGTGCCGCCCGAGGTCGACAGCTCCGGCTTGCGGCCCGTCACTTCTTCGATCGCGGACACTGCAAGATCGGTGAACGGGCCGGGCTTGGTCACGAACACGTTGGAGTTCGAGTGATCCCAGACGATGCGGGCGCGGATGCGGTTGCCGCAGGCTTTGGCGAGGCGCGCCTCGACCAATTCGCGCAAGGATGCTTGCGTGTGGTTGTCGTTGTAGCGGATGTTGAATTTCGCGCGGGCCTCGCCGGGGATGACGTTGCTGGCCTTGTTGCCGACGTCGACCGAGGTGAATTCGAGATTGGAGGCCTGGAACTGGGCGCTGCCATGGTCGAGCGGCTCGTCGGAGATCGCCACGATCAGCCGCGCGATATCAGGCACCGGGTTGGAGGCGCGATGCGGATAGGCGACATGGCCCTGCACGCCGTCGACATAGAGCGTGCCGGATTGCGAGCCGCGGCGGCCGACCTTGATGGTGTCACCGAGCGTCTCGACGTTGGAGGGCTCGCCCAGCACGCAATGGTCGAACTTTTCGCCGCGCTCGGCGGCCCATTCCAGCAGCTTGACCGTGCCGTTGATCGAAACGTCTTCCTCGTCGCCGGTGATCAGGAAGGAGATCGAGCCCTTGCCGTCCTTGCGCGGCTTGCCCTCATTGGCGGCGAGATGCTCCAGCACCGCCGCCACCGAGCAGGCGATGCCGCCCTTCATGTCGACCGCGCCGCGGCCGTGCAGGAAACCATCCCGGACCTCGCCCGAGAACGCGCCGACGCTCCAGGCGCTCTCGTCACCGGGCGGCACCACGTCGGTGTGGCCGGCAAAGGTGATGTGCGGGCCCTCGCTGCCGATCCGCGCATAGAGATTGTCGATGTCGGCGGTGCCGGGTTCGCTGAAGGTCACGCGGTGACAGGTGAAGCCTGCTGCGTTCAGGGCTTGTTCAAGCACCCCGAGCGCACCGGCATCGGCCGGGGTTACCGAGGGGCAGCGGATGAGATCGCGGGCAATGGAGAGAGCATCGGTCATGCGCGTCCGATCAATCCCGCAGCAGCTCGTTGATGCTCGTCTTCGACCGCGTGCGCTCGTCGACGCGCTTGACGATGACGGCGCAGGCGGTGCTCGGACCGGGCTGGCCGTTCTTCATGGGCTTGCCGGGCAGCGCGCCCGGCACCACCACGGAATATTCGGGCACTTCGCCCATGAAGATTTCGCCGGTCTCGCGGTCGACGATCTTGGTGGAGGCGCCCAGGAACACGCCCATCGCCAACACCGCGCCCTTGCGCACGATCACGCCTTCGGCGACCTCGCTCCGCGCGCCGATGAAACAGTCGTCCTCGATAATCACGGGCTCGGCCTGGAGCGGCTCGAGCACGCCGCCGATGCCGGCGCCGCCGGAGATGTGCACGCGCTTGCCGATCTGGGCGCAGGAGCCGACGGTGGCCCAGGTGTCGACCATGGTGCTCTCATCGACATAGGCGCCGAGGTTGACGAAGGACGGCATCAGCACGACGTTCTTGGCGATAAAGGCCGAGCGGCGCACGATGGAGCCGGGGACGGCACGGAAACCGGCATCGCGAAAGCGGTTCTCGCCCCAGCCTTCGAACTTCGAGGGCACCTTGTCCCACCAGGTCGCCTTGCCCGATCCGCCGGGAATGACGTCCATGTCGTTGAGGCGGAAGGAGAGCAGCACGGCCTTCTTCAGCCATTGGTTGACCTTCCACTTGCCGTCGCTGCCGCGCTCGGCAACGCGCGCCTCGCCCTTGTCCAGGATTTCCAGCGCCTGGTCCACGGCCTCGCGCACCTCGCCCTTGGTCGTGGTCGAGATGGTCTCGCGCGCGTCGAAGGCGCTGTTGATGGTGGATTCGAGGGCTGCAAGGGACATCGGGATTTCCTCAAAGGAAACGGGAATTTTGATGGATTGGGGCGCTTTTTCGGGATTTGGAAAGGTCAAGTCAAGCGCACATTCGTCGCTACCGGGCTTGCCCCGGGTATCTCCACCGTCATTCCGGGGCGATGCGAAGCATCGAACCCGGAATCTCGAGATTCTCCGGTGCGCAATTGCGCACCGTAGTTTGCCCTTCGGGCGCCCCGGAATGACGATGCATGGTTGAGCGATAAGGCCTACCCCGACAGCTTGGCCAAAAACCCCGTCAGATCATCCGTGACGTGGTCGACATGAGCGGCGTCGCGGCCCTCCAGCTCCCAGTCCTCGCGCACCACCTCTTTCGCGCCGTCGGGCACCACGAGCACCGTGGTCATGCCGAGCTGGTGCGGGAGGGCGAGGTTGCGGGCGAGATCCTCGAACATAGCGGCGCGGGTCGGATCGACGGCGTGCTGACTGAGGAATTTGCGGTAGGTCTGCGGCGCCGGCTTGGGCTCGAACTCGGCGGCGATGATGTCGAACACGCCGTCGAAATGCGAGGCGAAGCCCAGCCGCGCCAGCACCGCATCGACATGGTCGACCGAGCCGTTGGTCAGGATCAACTTGCGGCCCGGCAGTCCAGCGATGGCTGCACCGAGCGCCGGGTTCGGCTCCAGCGGCGAGTGGTCGATCTTGTGGACGTAGGCGAGGTAGTCGTCGGCGGAGACGCCGTGCAGGGTCATCATGCCGCGCATGGTGGTGCCGAAGCGCAGGTAATAATCCTTCTGAATCTTGCGCGCTTCCTCTGGGGTCACGTTCAACCAGCTCGACACGAACTCACCGATCCGCGCATCGACCTGCTGCCACAGATTGACGTGATGCGGATAGAGCGTGTTGTCGAGATCGAACACCCAGGTGTCGACCTGAGCAAAGGCGCGGGGAGATTTCATCACAACACTCTCGCTCACGGCATCGCAAACCGCAGCGTCTTGCCGCCGCTCGACATATCCACCGCCCCAAACCCCGTTGCCGCAAATCCGCGCGCGCTGCAATCGGCCTGCTCGCTCGTCTCGAATTTGGTCTCGCGCGTGCAGAGCTGCTTGTCGCCGCCCCAGTTCAGCGGCCGGTCCTTCAGCTTGATGACGCGGTTGTCGGCATCGACCGCTTCGGCGAAGCTGAAGATCTGCCGGGGCTGGCCGGTCACATCAGGATGCAGGCATGTCTTTGGATCGATGCGATACCAGCCTCGGCTCGTCACCGACTTGCCGTCGTCGGTCGCGACCGCCGCCATCACCTTGTGCGGCGTGTCGTTGCACCAGGTGAGGCCAGTCGCCGACGGCGTCTGCACCGCATCGATCATGGTCTTGAAGACATTTGGCGACGACACCACGTCGGACGACAGCCCGCGGCCCTTCAAAAAGGCAGCCAGCGCGGCTTGCGTCTTCGGCCCATCGACGCCGTCGATCGCGCCGACGTCGTAGCCCGCGATCACCAGCAGCCGCTGGATGCCGGCGAGGCGCGCCTGCTCGTCGTCATATTCGGAATCCTCGGCGAGATAGGCAATGAGGTTGCCGTCCGCGCCTTGCGTCGGTGTCACCTGCGTGAACGCGGCCTGGGTCTGGCCGCTGCGGCACTGCCGCGCCGCCGCGATGACGAAATTGTCCTGCGCCACGCACAGCATGTCGCGGCCGTTCTGCGGGATCGGCGAGGCGCCATAGACACCGAGCGCGCGCGCATTGAGCAGGATGCGGTCGGCGGTTAACATGCCCTGCACCACCACGCGGCAGGTGGCGGGATCGATCCTGAACCAGCCCCGCGTCGCGGTCGCGGCCTTGTCGTCGATGCCGATCGCGGCCTCGACGACATAGGACATGCGGTTGCAGATCTTGAGGTCCGCAAAGGCCGGCGCGGAGGAGAAGAAGAACGAGGCGGCTGCGGCAGGCAGCGTCATCAGGCAGCGGGTGAGGGGCGAGCGGCGGTGCTGCGATCCAGTCATTCCGGGGCGATGCGAAGCATCGAACCCGGAATCTCGAGATTCCGGGTTCGCCCTTCGGGCGCTCCGAAATGACCGAGCAATGCGAGAGTCGTGGATGGCCGGGCCTTCGCCTCGCCGAAGCGGCTTCGGCCGCGCAGGCGGGACAAGCCCGGGCATGACGCCCTCTTTCCTTGCCCGTTCCCGCATCACTTGTGGATCAGCGTTCCCGTGCCCTGGTTGGTGAAGAGCTCGAGCAGCACCGCATGCTGCATCTTGCCGTCGATGATGACGACGCCCTGCACGCCCTGTTCGAGCGCGTAGATACAGGTCTCGACCTTCGGGATCATGCCGCCGGAAATGGTGCCGTCGGCGATCAGCTTTCGCGCGTCCTTGACGGACAATTGCGGGATCAGCTTCTTGGACTTGTCGAGCACGCCAGGCACGTCGGTGAGTAGCAAGAGGCGCTTGGCCTTGAGCGCGCCGGCCACCGCACCCGCAAACGTGTCGGCGTTGATATTCAGCGTCTGGCCGTCCTGAGAGGTCGCGAGCGGCGCCAGCACCGGGATCAGCTCGTAGCCGATCAGCTGGTTGAGCAGGGTGAGATCGACCTTCTCGGGATCGCCGACGAAGCCGAGATCGATCGCCTTCTCGATGTTCGAGTCCGGATCGATGATGGTCCGCGTCGTCTTCGACGCTTTCACCATGTTGCCGTCTTTGCCCGACAGACCCACGGCCTTGCCGCCAGCTTCGTTGATGTACCCGACGATCTGCTTGTTGACGGAGCCGGCGAGCACCATCTCGACGATCTCGATGGTCGCGGCATCGGTGATGCGCAGGCCGGCGGCGAATTCCGAGACGATGCCGAGGCGCTTGAGCATGGTCGCGATCTGCGGCCCGCCGCCATGCACCACCACCGGGTTGATCGCGGTCTGCTCCAGCAGCACGATATCGCGCGCAAAGTTCTTGGCCGTCTCCTCGTCGCCCATGGCATGGCCGCCATATTTGATGACGATGGTTTCCTCGTCATACTGCTGCATGTGCGGCAGCGCTTCGGACAGGATGCGGGCCTGGTCGAGCGGGGAGATGTCGGTCATGAGGCGGATCTCGCTGGCGGGACTAACGCGGGCTGCGTTCTATCCGATTGGCGGGCGTGGCGCAAAGTGCTCTTACGCTCCCTCCAGGCGAGGGTAAGAAAGAGAGCTACGTCTTCACCGCCACCGCCGCCACGCTCACCGCCAGCCAGCCCAACATCATCACCGTTCCACCCGTCGGCGCTGCATACGGAAATAGCCCAGATCCCGCATATTGCCGTAAGGTGAAATCGCCCGCGAACAGCGCGGCGCCTGCTGCAAGGCCGAACGCGGCAACGAGGCCAATTCCGCCATGCAGAAGGCCGCGCGCGAGCAAGGCGACGGTTGCAAGTATGCCAGTTGCATGAAACAGCAGCATGGCGCTGGCAGATGCCAGCCGGCTCGCATCGCCGTCATGCGCCGAGGCGGCCGCCAGCGCAACGCCGGCGGCGCCCATCAAGCCGGCAAGCCCAATCAGCAGGCGTTGTGCCGTCATCAGGCGGTCCGCTCTTCCAAGAGCTTCGCCATGGCGGCGCGCAGCTCGGCCATGCCGATCGAACTCCGCGACGAGGTCGCGAGCACGTTCGGGAATGCAGCGGGATGCTTGGCCAGCCCGGCCTCGGTCTCGGCGATGCGCGATTGCAGCTCGGACGCCTTCACCTGGTCGGCCTTGGTCAGCACGACCTGGTAGCTGACGGCGGAGCGGTCGAGTGTCTTCAGAACTTCGAGATCGACGTCCTTGAGACCATGTCGCGCGTCGATGAGCACGTAGACGCGCGCGAGTGAGGCACGTCCCAGCAGGAATTTGTGGATCAGCTCGGTCCAGGACGCGACCTGGCTCTTGGGCGCCTTGGCATAGCCGTAGCCGGGCATGTCGACGAGGCGCAGGTCACTCTTTCCCGGGACCTCGAAAAAGATCAGCTCCTGGGTGCGGCCCGGCGTATGCGAGGTGCGCGCCAGCGCGTTGCGCCCCGTGAGCGCGTTGATCAGGCTGGACTTGCCGACGTTCGAGCGGCCGGCAAAGGCGATCTCCAGCCCCGCCATCGGCGGCAACGTGGCAATCGAGGGCGAGGCCCAGATGAACTGCCAGTCGCGCGCGAACAGCTTGCGCCCGGCCTCGATCAGCTTCGCATCTTTGTCGTCGGTCATGCTCAAGGCCCAGTGCTAGTTCCTCATGGTGAGGAGGCGCGCAAGCGCCGTCTCGAACCATGCAGGCCCGGGAGCCCGTCGCCATCCTTCGAGACGCGGCCTCGCGGCCGCTCCTCAGGATGAGGTTCGAAGTCCTCGGCCTACGTCGCTTTCCTCGCGAACGTCGCCTTGAGATTGTCGAACAGCTCCACCTTCACGCCGTTGCGGCGCATGATGTAGCTCTGCTGGACCACCGAGAGCAGGTTGTTCCAGGCCCAGTAGATCACGAGGCCCGCCGGGAAGCCGGCCAGCATGAAGGTGAAGATCAGCGGCATCCAGTTGAAGATGATCTGCTGCGTCGGATCCGGCGGCGTCGGATTCAGCTTCATCTGGAACCACATCGTGATGCCCATGATGATCGGCCAGATGCCGAGCGCGAGATAGTGGCCGAACACGGGGATCGTGGTCGGGTCGAACGGGATCAGCCCGAACAGGTTGAACAGGTTGGTGGGATCGGGCGCCGAGAGGTCCTTGATCCAGCCATAGAACGGTGCGTGCCGCATCTCGATGGTGACGAACAGCACCTTGTAGAGCGAGAAGAACACCGGGATTTGGATCACCACGGGAAGACAGCCGGCGACCGGGTTGATCTTCTCCTTGCGGTAGATCTCCATCATCTCCTGCTGCTGCTTCACCTTGTCGTCGGGATAGCGCTCCTTCAGCGCCTGAAGCTGCGGCTGGATCGACTTCATCTTCGCCATGGAGGCGTAAGACTTGTTCGCCAGCGGGAAGAACAACAGCTTCACGATCACCGTGACGAGCAGGATCGAGATGCCGAAATTGCCGAAGAAGCGATAGAAGAAGTCGAGGCCGAGAAACATCGGCTTGGTGATGAAGTAGAACCAGCCCCAGTCGATCAAGAGATCGAAATGGTTGAGGCCGAGCTCCTTGTTGTAGCCGCCGAGGCCTGCGAGCGGGAAGTTGATGCCGACCACGCCGGCTTCCTTGGCGCCCGCGAACAGCCGCGTGTTGGCTGTCGTCGTGCCGCCGATTGCGACGGTCTGCGCATCTTGCAGGTAGTCGGTCTGGTATCGGATCTGGGTACCTGGTTCGGCGACGAAACGTGCCTTGAGCGTTGCCGACGTGTCGGGAAGGAGCGCGGATGCCCAGTATTTGTCGGTAATGCCGAGCCAGGCATTGGTGACCTTGTTGAATTCGAATCCGTGTCCGCCGTTGCCGATCGCAGGGGCTTCGCTGACGGCCTTATAAGCCTTCTCCTGCAAGCCCTGGTCGCCGAGATAGCCGATGAGGCCTTCATGCAGGATGTAGTAGCCTGAGACTTGCGGCGTGCCGTGGCGCGAGATCAATGCGAACGGAAAGAGCTTGACCGGCGCGTTGCCGACATTGGTCACCTCGTCCTTGATGCTGAACAGGTAGCGGTCGTCGATCGTGATGGTGCGGCGGAAGGTGAGGCCCTGACCGTTATCAAATTTCAGCACCAGCGGCGTGGACGGCGTCAGGCTGTTGGAGCCCTCCTGCTGCCAATCGGTGGTCCGGTCAGGCACCTTCGTGTCGCTTGTCGCGGCCACCCAACCAAATTCGGCGTAATACGGCTCCGCCGTGCCCGAGGGCGAATAGAGGATGATCGGCGGCGACTTGGGGTCGACCGTTTCTCGATACTGCACGAGCGCGAGGTCGTCGATGCGCGCGCCTTTCAAGGAAATGCTGCCGGTCAAACGAGGCGTTTCGATCTTGACACGAGGGGAGGCGGCAATCGCGGCCTCGCGGCTGACGATCGGCTGGGCCGGCTGGTTCGCGACAGGGGGAGCCGAGGGAGTGCCGCCCGCCTGCGGCGCGGCACCCGGCGTCGGCGACGCCGTCGGCTGCGGTGTGCCTTTCTGGAGCTCGGCCTGCGTCTGTTGCTGGGCGCGCTGCTTCTCCATCTGCGGCACGTTGTAGAAATACTGCCAGGCGATCAGCACCAGGCCGGACAGAATGACGGCGAGGATGGTGTTGCGATTGTCTGTCATCATTCTCTCGTCATCAATCCGGTTTGCGGCTTATCGCGGGGCCCGGCTTTCGCCGGTCCCTTGGGCGTATGCCGCGCGGGCTTCGCGAATGCTATGCGCAGATCGTCGAGCATGGTCGCGAAGTCGCGCGAGAGCGCGTCCCTTCGGCCGACCAGCACATAATCATGATGGGGTTGCATCGACACCGGATCTAACCGCTTCACCAGTTCGCGAAGCCGGCGCCGGATACGATTGCGCTCGGGGGCGTTGCCGTTCTTTTTGGTAACGGTAAAGCCGATCCGGATCGGGCCGCCGTCGTCCCGGCGACGGCTTTGCAGGACGAACGCGGGACTATTCACCCGCGCGCCATTGGCAACGGCGAGGAAATCCGCCCGCTGCCTCAGCCGATCCATGATGAATCCCGGAAAAAGGGGGTCCGGCTCAGGCGCTCAGACGCTTGCGGCCGCGGGAGCGGCGGGCGGCGAGAACCTTGCGGCCGCCGGCGGTGGCGAGACGGGCACGGAAGCCGTGACGGCGCTTGCGCACCAGTTTGCTGGGTTGATAAGTCCGCTTCACGGGTTTTTCTCCGCTGACCGGGCAATTTGCCTGTAGAATTGATGGTAAAGTCCGGAAGATGCGGCCCAAAACGGGCCCTTTTCCGGCCCCAAGAGAGCCGCTCCCGGTGTCGCACCGGGTCATCGCGGACAATTCGCGCGGCTTATAAGCGAGCGCCTTGTTTTCGTCAACGCCGCACAAGCGCGCGTTTCCAGTGAATATCGCTGTTTGTGCGGGGTTTTTAACCCTTGAGGTAGCGACTCGCTTTATCAGCGCTTACATCTCACCTCGGCAGATTAGCGATCCGTAATTTGACCGGGTCCGGGGCCGGTCGCATCTTGCATCAGCCAAGGCCAACAGGGGCGAATTTCGTGGCAGCCACAGATCGCCAGCCGATCCAGGATCTGGATCAGCCGGACCAGCCGGCGATGCGGCCGCGCGGCTCGCGCGGGCTCGGGCTGTCAGGCAAGCTGCTGCTGCTTACCGTCCCGCTGGTGATGATCGCGGCCAGCCTGCTTTACGTGCCCGCCATCGCCAACTTCTGGGTCAACCGGCTCAACGACCGGGTGGCGGCGGCCAACACCGCGGCGCTGGTGCTGGACGCCGCGCCGCTCGGCATGGTTCCCGATTCGCTGTCGCGGCAGATATTGAAGAGCATCAATGCCCGCGCCGTCGCCATCAAGATGGGCCAGCAGCGCCGGCTGCTCGCCAGCGACAACCTTCCCACGGCCATCGAGCATGACATCGATCTGCGCGACGTGACGGCGTGGGAGGCGATCACCGGCTCGTTCCGGATGATGCTGGAGACCGGCAACCAAGCCATCCGCATCGTTGGGCCGGGCGTCGGCAACGCCCAATTCATCGAGATCGTCACCGACGAGCTGCCGCTGCGGCAGCAGATGTACCGCTTCTCCCGTAATGTCGTGGTGGTTGCGCTGATCATCGCGGCGCTGACCGCGGGCCTCGTCTATCTCGCTCTGCATTATCTCTTCGTGCGCCCGATGCGGCGGCTCACTGCGAGCCTGGTCGGCTTCCACGAGAATCCCGAGAGCTCGGCGCGGATCATCGTGCCGAGCCAGCGCAGCGACGAGATCGGGGTGGCCGAGCGCGAATTGTCCGACATGCAGCGCGACCTGATGTCGATGCTGAATCAGAAGAGCCGGCTCGCCGCCCTCGGCCTCGCCGTCTCCAAGATCAACCACGATCTGCGCAACCTGCTGGCCTCGGCGCAGCTTTTGTCGGACCAACTCGCCAGCGTGCCGGATCCGCGGGTGCAGCGCTTCGCGCCAAAACTGGTGCGCTCGCTGGAGCGCGCCATCGCCTTCTGCCAATCCACCTTGTCCTATGGCCGCGCTCAGGAGGCCGCACCAGACCGCCGCATGATCCTGATCGAGCCGGTGGTGCTGGAGGTGCGCGAGACCGCTGGCCTCGCCAACGACGCCTCGATCGCCTGGGTTTCGGCGATCGAGCGCGGGCTTGCGGTCGATGCCGATCCCGACCAGCTGTTCCGCGTGCTGCTCAACCTCGTCCGTAACGCCGCCCAGGCGCTGGAAAGCCATGCCTCGTCCGGCGACGGCGGCGTGCAGCAGATCCGGATCACCGGAAAACGCGAGGGCGCGGTCGCCATCCTGGAGGTTTCCGACACCGGCCCGGGCGTGCCCCAGAAAACCCGGGAGCACCTGTTCGAGGCGTTCCAAACCTCCGGTCGCCCCGGCGGCAGCGGCCTTGGCCTTGCCATCGCCGCCGAGCTCGTCCGCGCCCATGGCGGCGACATCCACCTCGTCGAAGGCACCATCGGCGCCACCTTCCGTATCGTCATCCCCGACCGCCCCGTGGAACTGCTCTCCATCCGCAACGAGCGGGCGCGGGCGTAGCCGGCCAGCCGACAGTCTCTCGTCATTCCGGGACGGCCCAAAGGGACGGGCGCGGAATCAGAGGTTTCGGCGCGAGATTCCGCACTTCTCGCTTGGCGGGGTCACGCTGACGGTCATCTCCTTGCAAAATCTCCCCATCCCGGATCTTGCCAACAGGGACAAGAGCGGCTAGTCAGAGCGCTCTTTCGCACCCCTCCCGGCCCTCCGGGAGATGCGTCGCGGGCCATGCCCGCCATCGCTGCTTGCGAAAAACGCGCCCGTAGCTCAGCTGGATAGAGCATCAGACTACGAATCTGAGGGTCGGACGTTCGAATCGTTCCGGGCGCGCCATTCCTTGACGCCGGTCAGGCAACCGGCATCCGAGATCGCGGATCGGCCGCGCCCTGTCGGGAACCAAATGAAGATATCGCAGGCATTCAAATTCGAGGCGGCGCATCGGCTGCCGAAGGTGCCCGAGACGCACCGATGCAGCCGGCTGCATGGTCATTCCTACCGAGTAGAGGTTCAGCTCGACGGACCGGTCGACCCGCGCACGGGCTTCGTCGTGGACTTTTTCGATCTCGAGAAGTGCTTCGCCGACATCGTGGGCGCGTTGGACCACAGGTGCCTGAACGACGTCGAGGGGCTCGAGAACCCGACGGCCGAGAACATTGCGATCTGGATATGGGACCGGCTGGTGCCGAGCATGCGGCAAATCTCGGCTGTCCGCGTTTACGAAACGGCGGACTGCTGGGCCGAATATCAGGGGCGGTGACGCGCGACGGCGCCGTGGTCAAAATGCGCTCGACATCGTATCCCGAACCGGAGCCTCGCTCGGCTGGGATACGCGTGGTGGCAATCACCGCAGCCCCTGTTCGTCGATCAGGATGCGGTGGATCTCGATGCGTTCCGGTAACTCGATCAGGAATTCCGGATCGCGCGGGAGATGATGCACCTTGATCGGCTCGCCTTTGGTGAAAGCCGTCATGGCCTCGACGTCCGCCCAGTAGGAGATGGTCGTGAACCACGTCTCCTTATCGCGGTCCTCGCGCAGCTGCTGCACGCCGAGCGCCGTCTTCAACAGCGGCGGAATGCCCTCCGCCTGCAGGTAGGCCTGGTAGGCGTCAGCGACCTCGCGGCGAGTACGGCCGCGCCAGATGCGGGCGATGGTCGGTTTGGTCGGCATGGGGGACTCCTTCGGGCGAACGCCGTGCTTCGCATTCTCGTTCCAGCGTCTCCATGTCACGGCCGTCAGCCGTCCCTCGAACTTGGTGCCACATCATTGAGCTGAAGCAATGATGGTCTTCGGCATAAGTGCTCTTCTGAACTCAGCTGACCGCCGCGTGTAATCTGTTTCACACGCAAACGCCCCCAATGACGCTAGACGAATCAGACCGCGCTCTGCGCGGCCTGGTCCGGAGCTGGCGATGATGGCTGCACTGGCAAAAGCACTATCCCGTGCAATGAGAATCACCATCGACGTCGAGACCCTGAAGATCCTCATGATCTTCGCGGGAGCGTGGGCGCTAATCTTCCTCGTTGCCGCCATGATCTACGGACAGGCGCTGAAGGCCGCATTATTCTGAGGTCGCGCGAGTAAAATCGCCCTTCGCCGCGAGACGAGCCCTCGAGGGCCCGCCACAGAGGCGGGCGTCTCGAAGGATGGACACAAAGAACGCTCTGTAACGGCGGGCCGGGCATCATCGAATTGCCATTGCCCAGTCATCCGCGTCGCCCTCTCGGATTGATGCCGGGCTTGCCGCCCCGCAGGAACTTCCACTTTTTCCCGACGTTGAGCAGGCGGCTCGCACGGTCCACCGATGAAGAACTTTGCCAATACCGAGTTTTCCCCCGAGGTGATCGAGCTGATGACCACCGCGCTGCGATTGCGACCCTGCCGGAGCCCGTGCATTCCTCGCACGTCAATGCACTCGCCGAATCCATCCTGCGCACGGCCGGTGCGGGTGAGCGCAACCCCGCCGCCTTGCAGAGGATCGCCTTGATGGAATTGCAACTGGCGCCGCGTCATTGATGAGGCCGACATGAGGACAGCAGCTGCTGTGGTCATCGCGCTCTGGGCGACATCATCCGTTGCCGGGGCAGACAGCTGGACGACCTACCGGATTCCGGAATCCGGAACGTCGGCCGACATTCCCGCCTCGCTTTTCACCGAGCCCGCCGGAAAGCCCGACGGATACGGCCAGCAATTTCGCACCTCCGATGGCCGCGCCGATCTCACCGTGCAAGCTGTTCCCAATCAAGGTCTCTCGCCGGCCGAATTTCTCGCCAGGAAGAATCCGCCGTCCGGGATCATCTATAAACGGATCACACCGAGATTTTTCGTAGTCTCCAGCATCAAGCGCGGCAAGATCTGGTACGACCGTTGCAATTTCTCGCGGCGCTACGTCCATTGCGTGCTGATCAATTATCCGGCGGCTGAGAAGCGGCAATGGGACGGCATCGTGACGCGCATCAGCCACAGCCTGAGTGCCGGTTGACCGGAAGACAACACAAACAACACAAAAAAGGCTGCCCGAGCGACTCGGGCAGCAGGTCGTGAGGATGAGCGCGTTTTCTAGCGACGTGGATACTGGTTCGCGACGAAAACGCGTCAAGGAGCTTCAAGACAAGGAGCTTCGGTTCTGATTCAACCAGAACCGATACGCCCTAGCGAGCCGTCGTCGATGTCGTCGACATGGTCGGCTTCGAGCCCGGTACATGCGACATCGACTTGGTGGTCGAGCCGACCTCTTCGCCGGCCTTGACCTTGGTGCGCGTATGCGAGCGGCTGAACGTGCCGCCTTCATGGGCCTGCGCCCGCGCGTTGGAATTCAGCACGGGCCCGTTGCCCTTGTTCATGCTGACGCCGGTCTGGGACTTGCCGTTGACGGAAGCGGCGCTTCCACCGGCCGCGATCGAGGAGCCGGTGCTGCCGGTCGGCGACGTGGACGTGCCGCCGGTGCCGACGGTGGAGGCGGAGGTGCCGCCCGCGGCAGCCGAGCCGCCGCTTCCGCCGGTGACGCTCTTCTGTGCAAGAACCGGCGAAGCGGCAGCGAGCAGGGCCGCGGCCGCCGCGGTCGTGAGTAAGTTTCTCATGTTTCAATCCTCTATAAATTTAGGGTGACGAGGTCGAGATTGTGCAGCCATTGACGGTGATGGTGCTGGCACTGGTGGAGCCAGGACCGCCAGCCGTCGACGACGAGCTCGAGACGTTGCCGCCGCCGGCCTGCACGTGCACCGATGATCCGCCGGCCGAGCTTGAGCTCGACAGCGAACCGCTCGATGAGGTCGATCCGGTCGTGCCTGAACCAGATGAGCCGACCGCGGTAATGCTACCGTCAGCGTGCTTCTCGACCGTCACCTTGCAGGTCTCGCCCGAAGCCGTCTTTCCTGTCTTTTCCATGGTTGTTGCCTGAGCCGCGCCGCTCATCAAAGCCAACGCTGCGATCGCTATGATTGATCTGTTCATGCGCGTCCTCCTCCAACAAAGACGAAGGAGCGGCATTGCTGCCGCTCCGGGTAAAGGCTCAATCCTTGTCCTTCTTCATCTCGTCCTTGTGGTGGCCTTTGCCCTTCTCCATGCCCATGTCGCTGGCATGGCCCGCAGACGAGCCGGCCGCGCCGACCGTCGAGCCGCTCTTGCCGCCGCCGGCCGAAGAGCCGCCGGTGCCGACCGTCGATGCGGAGTTGGAGCCCGAGCCAGCCGCCGAGCCGCCGGTGCCGACGCTTGACGAACTCTTGCCGCCACCAGCCGACGAACCGCCGGTGCCGAGCGTCGAGGCCGAGCCGCTTCCCGAGCCGCTGCCGGCCGCGGAGCCACCGGTACCGACAGTCGAACTGCTGGTGCCGCCGCCTGCAGACGAGCCGCCAGTGCCCAGCGTCGACGCGGAGCCTGATCCGCTGCCCGAGCCTGCTGATGAACCGCCGGTTCCGACCGTCGAGTTGCTGGTGCCGCCGCCGGCCGAAGAGCCGCCGGTGCCGACCGTCGAACTCGATTGCGCAACAGCGAGTGCCGTGCCGGCCAACAGCGCGGCCGCAGCCGCGGAAAGCTTCAGGATCCTCATGTCCATTTCCTCCAGGGTTTCCAAAAACAAATCGCCAAATCAGGCACGGGATAAATTGGCAAACACGCAAACGTTCCTTGCGTCGGACACGTTGACGCTCTTGCGCAACCTGAAGTGAAGTTCCGCGATCCGCGAACACGGCCACGCATCCTCTTATTCATCTGGCGTTCATCTGGAGCGAGCGCGAACGGCTGCGCGCCTCTTGCGCCGCGATCACGCTGCATCAGCACATCTCAGAATGCCCCGACCATCACCTGGCGATCGTAGAGTCGACGTGAGGACGCCGAGCGAGCTGCGCGATTTGAACGGAGACCGGCTGCTCGCGTCGTGGCGCGCTGAGGTGCGGGCGTGTTCGTGTCTGGCTTCCGCGGTTCAGCCATCGCCAATGCGTTGCTCGTAACGTGGCCCGGCGGATCGGCGGCGAGCAGAGGCGAAGAGACGGTGGCGGCGATCTGAGTGGACGTGTCGAAGATGATTTTTTCAGGCAAGGCTCGTGCGGAGTGGATGCGAATGATGCTTCTGTCGACCTCCGGGCCGACGGAGCGCTCGCCAAGTGGCGGCAGATTGCGATCGAGTGCGAAGAGCAGCGCCACGACCAATGCGCCTGCAAACAGGAAATATCGAATGATGGGCATCGGGCCCCCTACCGCGAAATGAAAGCAGGATGCACGGCGAGCCGCTCCTCCACGGCCCGCCGCGCGGCGCAGTTAATCCACCTCCTGGACCACCATGCGGGTCTCGGGGTCCACCAGCATGACCCGGTTACCCGAATAGACGTAGCGATACTTCGTCAGCGACGGGCCCCAATCGGCCGGCACGCTGGCGAGCTCGACGTCGCGCGGGACCGGCGAGCCGACCACGATCTTTTCGCGGGTTTCGACCGGACGGATCTTGTGCTCGGTGACGTAAGATCGAATCTTGGTGCGGTATTCCGGCTCGATCTGCACGGTCGCGCCGTGTCCGGCCCCGGTCGTCGTGGTGACGGTGGTTTGCGCCATCGCGCTCGTCGACACGAGCAGAGCGGCGGCCGAAATCAGCATGAACTTCTTCATCGCATTCTCCCTCGCCGCTTGATGCGGCGCTGCGATGAACTCGCCATCAGCTCGGCCGTTCCGCAGGAACGCGGAACGTTTGCCGTTTTTTCCTGTTTCTTCCTCGGGAGCAGTTATTCGGAGGAGAGGATAATGCCTGTATTGATTCTCTGGGCCGTGCCGGCGATCCTGGTTGTCGGCGGTGGCATCTATCTCATTGGCCACATGCACTAAATGCAAAGGCCCCGGTTTCTGAATGCAAGAAGCCGGGGCTGCATAGCTGCAAGGAATTCTCGACGACCTCGTCAGCCCTACGTCGCCCGCTTTCTAAAAACTGAACGGCATCGTACGAGCGACAGCTGCCGGTCGTTTGCCTCACCGCCACCGCAGCGCCGGCGCCACCTGAGTCAGGATCGCCTCGAGCGCATGCGCGCAATAGGCGACGCCAAGCTGGTTGGGAATCGTCAGCAGCAACGTGTCCGCTTCCGCGATCGCCTCGTCCTGGCGCAGTTGCTCGATCAGCACGTCAGGCTCCGCCGCATAGGAGCGGCCGAAGATCGCGCGGGTGCGCGGGTCGATGAAGCCGATCTGATCCTCCCCTCCGCGCTCCCCGCCGAAATAAGCGCGGTCGCGATCGTCGATCAGCGCGAAGATGCTGCGGCTCACCGATACACGCGGCTCGCGGCTGTGCCCCGCCTCTTTCCACGCCGCGCGATAGGCGCGGATCTGCGCCGCCTGCTGCACATGAAAAGCCTCGCCGGTCTCGTCGTTCTTCAGCGTCGAGCTCTGCAAGTTCATGCCGAGCTTTGCTGCCCACACCGCGGTGGCGTTCGAGCCGGCGCCCCACCAGATGCGTTCGCGCAAGCCTTGCGCATGCGGCTCGAGGCGCAACAGCCCGGGCGGATTGGGAAACATCGGCTGCGGATTGGGCTCGGCAAAACCCTCGCCGCGGAGCAGGTCGAGGAAGACTTCCGCGTGGCGCCGACCCATGTCGGAATCGCTCTGGCCCTGGGCCGGGCGATAGCCAAAATAGCGCCAGCCGTCGATCACCTGCTCGGGCGAGCCGCGGCTGATGCCGAGCTGGAGCCGCCCTCCGGCGATGAGGTCGGCGCTTCCTGCGTCCTCCACCATGTAGAACGGGTTCTCGTAACGCATGTCGATCACGGCCGTGCCGATCTCGATCCTGCTGGTCTTGGCGCCGACGGCGGCGAGCAGCGGAAAGGGTGATGCGAGCTGCCGGGCGAAATGGTGGACGCGGAAATAGGCGCCGTCCAAGCCGAGCTGTTCCGCCGCAACCGCAAGCTCGATCGATTGCAGCAGCGTGTCCGCGGCCGAGCGGGTCTGTGACTGCGGCGAGGGCGTCCAGTGTCCGAAGGACAAGAATCCAATCTTTTTCATGGAGGCAAAGTAAGTATGATCGCAGGAGTTTGCGATACGGCTGGAGGAAAGTTGGACAGAGCGGAAGGCGTGTACTCGCAAGTGCCGCCCTTTGGGGAGAAGCAGACCTAAGCAGACAACGCCGTCATTTCGCAGTTTGACCCATCGCAGGCGTTCGGGCCTCTGGGGTCGGCGTCGCGTTTTGACGCTGAACAGACGACTAAATGTTGCCGACAGCGACGCATTTGGAAAACATCTTCGCCCGACAGCCCAGAGCCGAGGCCCCGTCATCGCTCTGCATGGTCTCGCCATGCCTGCGCAGCGTCTAGCGCCGCTTCCCAATAAGACGATGCGGGCATCCGGTGCTCGCGTAAAATTACGGCCAAATGCCGGATAGAAGCTAACGCACCGGCACGACGCGGGTCATCTTGCTGTGCTGGCCTAAGGTCTTGCATTAGATTGTTGAGCAATATTGCTGCTTGATCTTCGCAGGTCTCCCGCGCTTCTTGCAATATCAGGAGCGCGTAACGCGCCTCTACGTACTGGCTCATTATCGTCGCCTGAATTCAACCGACGGAGACCGAAAATCTTGCCTCTGTGCTGGTAATGTCCCTTACCTGCCGCAAAGAGGCGCAGACCGGAGCACCGGTTGTTGCCTTCCGGCAGCGGCCCTATTTCGCAGGCAACTGGCGCTTCCCGTGAGCCTCCCCGCGCTCGCACTTTCCTCCAGTTCTCTCCGCCTTCTGCTCGGCTAAAAGCACTTGCGCTCGCAACTGTTCCAACTCGGCAAGTTGAAAAACGAGCGCTTCAAGGCGGTCGTGAAGAACTACAACTTCGTGCGCGCGGACGTAGTGCATTGCCAGCCCCTCTTCTTTTAAGACTTGGCCCGTTCGCTGGACCCGCGGGAAAATCTGGCAACTTCGGCCATGGCACGCATTTACATACAGCAAGGTGTATCGCACCAAGGCCAGTTAGCCGGGGCACCCGCCGCATCGCATGCTTCGTGTCTGATGCTGGAGAACCTGGAACAATCCTTCGCTAAGCATCTCGGTTCTTGCGCCGGTTGGAACTGCGTTGTTCGACTTATCGGTTGGCCAGGCCATCGAGTTCCAAGCGCCAGGCCAAAACAGGCGACCATGGAGGGTACTCGGCGTGTCGAACTGAAGGAGGCGTTGGCATGCGCCATGGTTCAGCTAAACAGGCCGCCTTAACAGTCATCGATATCACCGTCGTTCTGGCTGTCGTACTACCTGGCAACCTTCTTCAGGGCTTTAAGTCCAACTGAACTGCCCTCTCGATCTATAATCGAGCTGGGCACCCACCGCTGCTTACCCACGGCTCTTTCAAGGCGCACTGCGGGAAGATCTTTGATGGTTGTTCTGCACTGGATGAGTCCGATTGTGGGCCGAATGCGAAGTCGGGTCTCACCGTTCAGCCATCTCCTCGTCAGGGCAAACCGGAAATGGCACTCCAGCTGCCCAATAGGCGCTTTTGACCCGGAGCGGAAGTTCCGCGTTTCGACGCGCAACGCAATCTTTACCATGGGCTCGTCGCAAGCCGGAAGGATCAACTTGGGGGGTGCCGCGGATTGCAAGGATGCATAAGTGATCAGTATGAGCAAAGGCATCCCAACCGGCAAAACTTATCTCGGGTTCGCCTTGCTCTGGCAGGTCGTGTTCTTCGTCGCGTGGTGTATCGTCTTTTTTGAGGCTGGTTACTTCGCGACCACAATGGTTGTGATCCTGCTCACCGCGTATGGGTTCTTCCGACATGCCAGATCGATTGGCCGTCGCGCAAAGCAAGTCATTCGGCCGCCAACGCCTGAGCTTCGCCGATGGCTCTCGATCACGTCAGAGCGCCGAGACGCTATCAACGGCGGTCCTCGCTATTAAACGGCTGGTTCTGACCCTGAACGGACGTTGGGTCGGTGTGCCCTCGTCAGAGTGCGACTGTTTCCTCGACAACATGTTTCAGCGGCGTCCCCTCAGCGGACAGCGTCATTCGCAGTTTGAGCTCGCCACCTTTCACCGCCCCGCTACGCACTAGATTCTCGATTTCACGCTGCGATGTAACTCCGACATGCTTCAGAAACTTACGGATAGCCATATTGAAGCGGTCTTCATCGAACTCGGCGGTCATGGCTTTTCTCCCTGATCGGCTGGGCAAAGCCTAACACATTGGCGATCCCGTGTTTACAGCCCCCAAGTCCCGGACTAGAGATCAATGATCGGGACGTTCATTCGCCCGTTGCTTCTGGGCATCGTGGCGAGTTCAATCTTGTTGCCGGGACTGGCTGCGATCTTGGTCATCTCAGTGGTCAAGGTTTGACGACGCGAGTAAGCCGCCTCGCTTCGCGGCGTCGCTCGTCAGAATGTCGCCTGTTGGCCTGCTGAAGACCGAATGCTCCATCCGTAAGTCTGCTCGCTGGGACTAACTGGACATAGTTCGGCCCCAGCGCGATCGCTGCTCGTGACCCGGAGCGGGCATCTATGGGCGCGTGCCGTCGGCAAGATGCATGCTCTGCTAGCCGACTACTCGCCTCCATTAGAGTGCATGCGCCGTTGGCTTAGATCGGTCTGGTGCGCAACTGTCCCTGGAAATGGTATTTTCCAAGCGGTATGCCCCGCGTGCGCAGGATGTTGTACGCTGTGACAGCATGGAAATAGAAGTTGGGTAGTGAGTACGAGAGGAGGAAAGTCTCTGGCGTGAGGGCCAATGTCCGCGGGACCCAGCCCGAAGTTGTGGGATTGTCCACGTCGAGCGGCTGATAGATTTCGATGTCCAGATTCTTGCCGGACCAACTATTGACCTCATCGGGTGAGAACGCTTCCAGCGCCACTATTGCGTGGCCGACCATCGTTCGTAGGTCGGCAAACGGCATCGCGCCGACCAGGGGCGGTGGGGCGAACACGCCGGTCTTCACAGCCTCCATCCCCCATATTGCATGATGCGTCAGGGCTTCGATCTGGAAGTGAAAAGGTGCCATGTCGGGGAAGAGGCGGGCCTTCACAACTTCTTCCAGGCCGGCCCCGGTCTCGGCGCAATGTTTGGTCGTGCGGTCGAGAAAGCCTCCGACGGCCCTAGCGGTCTGCAGGAAAGTCGGAACGCTGAGGTCGTAGAGTGATGTCGCAACCTGTGCCATGGTGAAAATTGTATCATAGAGCGGACAACTTAACACCAACTGCTGGCTCTCGCGCCGATGCACCCTCTTGGCCTGTAGCTGCCTCGCCCGACCATGCAACGACCGTCTGCTTTGAGGTGGAGAGCGGATTAGGGGCGTGAAGTCTCTTCGCTTCAGCATGTGGCCCTTAGCTGACTTCCAAAGGCGAACCGGCCAGGTCTGCTTTCGAAGGCAGAACGGACGCAGCCTGCTTGGGGGCTGATCGATAAATGCACGCCCTAGCGCCTCGGATTTGGTGTCGGCCGTGTTGACGAAGCTGTGACGGCTCGGGCGTGGACCACCAGCCGCGAAGGGTGAAGCCGGTGTCACACGGTGCCAAAGTGCTAATTCCCCGGGGAGTATATCCCCCTGCACGCGTCGAACAGGCGTGTGACAGCCTGCGCGCGGGACGCGGTGTGAAGCTCGAGGATATCGATGCGGGCAGAGACCGGGCTCGCTCTATCCCGCCTGCCCAATGATGCCATCATGCGCCTGTGTTGCCCGACGGGGCAACGACTTTTTGCCCGACGGGTCAGCGTCTCTGCAAGGTGTCCAAGCCATTGATCCCGCTAGGGGCGGCTACCGTGCATGGGGTTGTTTTCGACATTTTTTGTTGCGGGGGGCACGAAAGCTCCCTCGTCCCGCTACTTCATCACCCGCACGCCCTTGGTTGTAAACCGCTGCGTCCTGCCGCCGGGGCGCACCGGGCGCTTCGTGCCGGCGGCCTTGCCGGTGCCGGGGGGCTGGTGCGCGGGGACGAGCTGGTGGGGCTGCGAGCCGATCAAATCGGCGCGGCCCATCTCCTTCAGCGCCTCGCGCAGCACCGGCCAATTGTCGGGGTCGTGGTAGCGCAGAAACGCCTTGTGCAGGCGGCGCTGGCGCAGGCCCTTGATCGCCTCGACCTTGTCGCTGCCGCCGTGGCGGACGCCGCGCAAGGGGTTGACGCCGGTGTGGTACATCGCGGTGGCGGTCGCCATCGGCGAGGGCAGGAAGGTCTGCACTTGATCTGCGCGATAGCGGTTCTTCTTCAGCCAGAGCGCGAGATTCATCATGTCCTCGTCGGTCGTGCCGGGATGTGCCGCGATGAAATAGGGGATCAAATAATATTTCTTGCCGGCCTGCTCGGCGGCTTCATCGAACATCCGCTTGAAGCGGTTGTAGGCGCCGATGCCCGGCTTCATCATCTTGTCGAGCGGGCCGCGCTCGGTATGTTCCGGCGCGATCTTCAAATAGCCGCCGACGTGATGGGTGACGAGCTCCTTGATGTATTCGGGGCTCTCGACCGCGAGATCGTAGCGCACGCCGGAGGCGACCATCACCTTCTTGATGCCGCGGGTCTCGCGCACCTTGCGATAGAGCCGGATCAGATCGTCATGCGAGGTGTTGAGGTTCGGACATATCTCGGGGAAGACGCAGGACGGCCGCCGGCACGCCGCCTCGACCTTCGGATCCTTGCACGCCATCCGGTACATGTTGGCGGTAGGGCCGCCGATGTCGGAGATCACGCCGGTGAAGCCCGGCGTCTTGTCGCGGATCTTCTCGATCTCGCGCAGGATCGAGCCCTCCGAACGGTTCTGGATGATGCGGCCCTCATGCTCGGTGATCGAGCAGAAGGTGCAGCCGCCAAAGCAGCCGCGCATGATCGTCACCGAGAACTTGATCATCTCCCAGGCGGGGATCTTTGCATCACCGTAGGACGGATGCGGCGCGCGCGCGTAAGGCAGGTCGTAGACCGCGTCCATCTCCTCGGTGGTGAGCGGGATCGGCGGCGGGTTCAGCCAGAGATCGCGATCGCCGTGACGCTGCACCAGCGGCCGCGCATTGCCGGGATTGCTCTCCCGGTGCAGCACGCGTGAAGCGCGCGCATAGGCCTCGCGGTCCTGCTCGACCTGCTCGAGGGCCGGCAGGCGGATCACCGTGGAGCCTTTTTGGCGCGATGCGCCTTCATCGGCGGAGTCGAGATCGTCCGCGTGCAGCTCAGTGTAATCCGCAGGGACCTTGCGGAACAGCGCGACGCCCCTGATGTCGTCGAGCTCGCGCGGCGCTTCGCCGGCGGCGAGCCGCTGCGCCACTTCGACGACGGCGCGCTCGGCATTGCCGTAGAGCAGAAGGTCCGCCTTGGCATCGGCCAGCACCGAGCGGCGCACCTTGTCGGACCAGTAATCGTAATGCGCGATCCGGCGCAGCGAGGCCTCGATGCCGCCGAGCACGATCGGGACGTCCTTGAACGCCTCGCGGCAGCGCTGGGCGTAGACGATGGTGCAGCGGTCCGGCCGCTTGCCGCCTTCGCCGCCGGCGGTATAGGCATCGTCATGGCGCAGGCGGCGGTCCGCGGTGTAGCGGTTCACCATCGAATCCATGTTGCCGCCGGTGACGCCGAAGAACACGCGCGGCTGGCCCAATGCCCTGAACGGCTCGGCCGAGTGCCAGTCCGGCTGCGCGATGATGCCGACGCGAAAACCTTGCGCCTCGAGCAGCCGGCCGATGATCGCCATGCCGAAGCTCGGATGATCGACATAGGCATCGCCCGTCACCAGCACGATGTCGCAGGCATCCCAGCCGAGCGCATTCATCTCGGCACGGCTCATGGGGAGGAACGGTGCCGGCTTGCGCGGGCGCGCCTGTGTCATCAGAGGCTTTTCGACGGTGACGATCTGGGTGTCCATACGGATAGGCATAGGGCTCCGGGCGGGTGAATACAACCGATCGATGCGCGGCCTTTGCCGATGTCTCGCCGATGCAGCTTGGCGGCATCGTCATGACGAGTTGAGCGCGGAGTTCCAGCCTCGCGGCCGCCCAGATCGGGTGGCGCCCGCGGGAACCAATCGCCGCTGCGAACATTCTGGTTCAGGGTTCTAACCGGGCCCGAGTCGCGCGCGCCTCCACCATCTCGGCGTTCGTGACGTCGCCTCTGGCGATGGGGGAATTGTGAGCACCGTCATAGAGAACTTGCTGATGCGGAAGCAGAAGCTCGTGGAACAGCTCGAGACAGCGCAGTCGGTCGAAGACCGCGACAGGCTCGAGCACCAGCTCGAACAGATCAACACCGCGCTGGATTTTCTGGACAGGCCGGGACCGGCGGAGGAGCCGTGACGACGCTCAATCCACCCTCGGCGCCTCCATCTTCATCTTCACCGCCTCTACTTTCAGCGCCTCTACTTTCAGCGCCTTGGCATAGACCACGCCCGAATTGGTGATGTGCGTCGTCATCAGTGCTTCGAAGGAGGCTTGCTCGCCGCGTGCGAACAGATCGAGCAGCCTGCGATGCTCGTCGAAGGACGAGCGGGTGCGCACGTCGATCGGCGAGGTCAAATTGGTGCGGAGCGCGGCGACGCGGCCGGAGACGAGCTGATAGGATTCGGCGAGGTAGCGGTTGCCGCAATGGGCGAACAGCGCCTCGTGAAAAGCGGCGTCGGCGCGGCCATAGGCGATGTTGTCTCTTGCCGCGATCGCCGGCTCCATCGCGGCGATCGCTGCGCTCATCGCCGCGACAGCACCGTCGCGGTCGTGGCGGAAGGCGAACTCAGCGGCCTTCGGCTCGAGCGCGATGCGGAAGGTGCAGAGCGCATGGATGTCCTCCGCGCTCGGCGTGAATACGAAGCTGCCGACCTGCGGCCGGATCACCACGAGGCCTTGCGCCTGCAGCTGGCCCATCGCTTCGCGCACCGGCGTGCGGCTGACGCCGAAGGAATTTGCCACCATCTCCTCGGAGATGGCGGCGCCGAGCGCGAACTCACCGTCGATGATGGCCTGGCGCAGCCGCTGCATCACCCGCTGCGACAGCGATTTCGGCGTATCGAGCTTCAGCGATTTCATGGGCTGTTCGGTCAGATCACCTTGCCGGGATTGAGCAGATGCTCGGGATCGAGCGCGGCCTTCAGCGTGCGCATCAGCGCGATCTCAGGCTCGCTCCTGGCGTGATCCAGCCATTTCTTCTTCAGCGTGCCGATGCCGTGCTCGGCGGAGACGCTGCCGCCCATCTCGCGCACGAGACCGTAGATGATCGCGTCCATTTCCTCCTTCGGCTGCTGCGCGACGGAGAGACCCGTGACCCAGGAGACGAGATGCAGATTGCCGTCGCCGATATGGCCGTAATAGACGCTCTCGCAGCCCTTGATGCCATCGGCGAGTGCGGCCTTGCAGCGCGTCGCGAACTCGTCCATCCGCGCCACCGCCAGCCCGATGTCGTAGGAGATGTGCGGCCCCAGCACCTGGCCGAACTCGGCACAGATGTCGCGCACGCGCCAGAACGCTTGCGTTTGCGCCAGCGATTGCGCCACCGCCGCGTCAGTCAGCAGCCCGCGCTCCATGAGCTCTTCGAGCCAGGTCTGGAAGCGCGGCGCGTCGATGCTCTCGTCGGTGCCTTGCGCCTCGACCAGCACGTAGAGGCCGTGGCCTGCTGCGACCGGCGGCTTCACGCCGGCGCGAATCGTGATCACGTCCCAATAGTCCGGCCACATCACCTCGAAGGCCGACAGCAGCGGCCCGAGCCCGCTGCGTGCGGCGCCGAGCAGCGCGATCACCGCGGCATAGTCCTTCAGCGCGCAGAGCGCAGCCATGGTCGAACGCGGTTTTGGAAACAGCCGCAGCACCACGCGGGTGATGATGCCGAGCGTGCCTTCCGAGCCGATGAAGAGATGCTTCAGATCGTACCCGGCGTTGTTCTTTATCAGCTTGTTGAGATTGGTGATGATGGTGCCGTCGGGCAGCACCACTTCGAGCCCGAGCACAAGCTCGCGCGTCATGCCGTAACGGATCACGCGGTTGCCGCCGGCATTGGTCGAGAGATTGCCGCCAATGGCACAGGAGCCGCGCGAACCGAGATCGAGCGGAAAGAAGAAGCCGGCCTCATCTGCGGCCTTCTGGATCGTCTCCAGCGGCGTGCCTGCCTTCACCGTCATCGTTGCCGACGCAGGATCGATCTCCTCGATGCCGGTCATGCGCTCGAGCGAGATTGCGACCCAGCCTGTTTCGGGCGATGCGCCGCGGCACAGCCCGGTCAATCCGCCCTGCGGCACGAAGGGAAGCCGCGCCTGCCGGCAGACCAGAATCGCATCGGCAACGCCCTGCGCATCGAGCGGACGGATCACCGCGCGCGGCGTTTGCGGCAGGCTTGCGCTCCAATCGTTGCAATTGCGCGCCGGCACGTCGCTGCCGGTCAGCACCGCGGCCGCGCCGAGCTTGTCGCGAAGTGCGCAGAGCAACTGGTCGGGAAGCTCAATGTTGGGCGCCATGTCCATGCGAGACCTCCTCACGATCTGCGGCCGCCGATCGCCGCGGGATTGCGTTCGCCTTGTATGTAAGGTACATCAGAAGAAGTAAAGCAAAAACACCGCTTCGACAGGCCTGAAGATCGCGAGAAATCAGGGGCTTAGTCTGAAGCGCAGCAATGGGTGGTATCATGATGGAGGCAATTCGCGGGTTCTGGGTGGCATCAGTGACGCCCCTGGCGACGGACGGCAGCGTGGACAGCACAAAGCTCGCGGCTCATGCCAAGCAACTCTTCAGTAGAGGGATCGACGGTGTCGTGCTGTTCGGCACCACTGGCGAGGGCACCTCGTTCAATGCCGCCGAACGTATCGCGACCATCGAAGCCGTGCTCAAGGCCGGCGTCGCGCCGGAACGTATCGGCATCGGCGGCGGCTTCCCCGCCATCACCGACGGCATCGCATTGACGCGCGCCGTGCTCGGCCTCGGCCTGCGTCACGTCCTGTTGCTGCCGCCTTACGTCGATCGCAACGTCACCCCTGAAGGCATCGAGGATGCCTTCGCCGCGATCATCGACGGCGTCGGCGACGATCGCCTGCGCGCCTCGCTCTATCATATTCCGCAGGTCTCGGGCGTCGCGATCCCGACCAGTGTCGCTGCGAATCTGCGCAAGCGCTACGGCAAGCTGATTGCGGGCCTGAAGGACTCCAGTGGCGACTTCAAGCAATTCCAGGCGTTCCGCAACGCCGCGCCCGACCTCGCGATTACTGTCGGCAACGAAGCCGACATCGCCCGTGCGATCGCCGCCGGCGGTGCCGGCACCATCTGCGGCATGGCCAATGTCGTGCCGGAGCTGGTCAAGGCCATGGTCGACGGCAAGGATGTCGAAGCGCGCATGCAAGCCGCGATCGACGTCGTGGTCAAGACGCCATCTCTGGTCGCGACGCTGAAGGCCATTCTCGCGGCGCAGACAGGCGATACCAGCTGGCTGCGTGTGCGTCCGCCGCTCCGCGCGTTGTCCGACGGCGCCGCGTTCCAGCGAAAGCTCGATGAACTGATGGCTCCCGCTGTCGCGTGAGATCACGCAGAATCGCGACGGGCCCACGGTGAACAACTGGTCTCCGCGGAGCGCTAAGCCAACAAAACTTTTGGCGAGAGGATTGTCGCCAACGTGCTCGACATCCATCGCGGCGCCATCCTGGGGCGGCCGGGCAAGGTCGCCTTCATGATCGCCGCGGCTTTAATGCCGTTGTTCTCGGTCACGGGCATGTTGCTCTACCTGTCCCGCCGCAGGCTTCGGCGCCCGGCGCAGCCGCCGCCCGGCCGGCTCGTTCCGGGCGAGTGAGGTTCAGCGTTCAGCGGCTCCCGAACAGTCCGTCTTAAGGACATGACGAGCTGGGTATTGCCGCTGCGACTAAGAAACACTTGTGTGCGGTTTCGCGAAATGGTTCGATCCTCATGATACACGCTAAGGTCGTGAGGGGGCTTGATGGCGCGATCCGAACGAGACGAACTTGAACAAGCGGCGCTGCCTGCGGTGCTCGTTCGACGTAGCGATCTGCCCGTGCCCCTTGCTCATCCTTCGCGAAGCTTCTTCGGCGGTCTTCCCAAGCTGCCCCCGCAATTCGAATGGCCGACGGCGGAAGTCAGAGCAAACGAAACCTTGGAGACAGTTGCGCTCACGTTCGTGGCTCAAATTGACTTGGCCGAACTGCCCGGTTCAGGTTGGTCGCCGCTTCCGAAACGCGGCACACTCTATTTCTTTTGCAGTTCGGTATTCGTCGGCGAGGGGCGTCCACCTTGCCGTGTCCTCTATGGTCCGAGCGACGGTGGCGCTTATCCTGACCGTGCGCCGCCGCCAAATTTGATGCCGCTGGCCGGCACTGATGGTGATTACCAAGTCAAATGGCTCGACCCCAACTTCGATTTTCATTCCAAGGTCGAGTTCAAATATCCGATCTCCTTCCGGTTATTCCGCGACTTCTACTTCCGCGAGGACGCAGTCGGAGGTGAGCTTATGGTGGAAGAATTATGCAAGGCTTTGGGTCCGGGGGAGCCGCCGGAGAGTGATCTGCTTCAATTCCGAGGTGCGGCCAAATACGAGAAGGACGAGGATTGGCCCTTCAACTGGCTACTGATCACTTACGTGGTTCGGTCGGTATTGTCGCACGTCCAACGCGATCTGACGCGTGGATACTACGGCAAGCCGCTCACCGACGAAGCAACCATGGAATTGAAGCGGCTTCGCGCTGGTGCCGTCGGGTGGCTCGAGCGGTGTCGGGCGCTCACCCAGATGGATGGCATCGATTTGGACACAAAAGCGAGCTTCAGATCCTGGTGGTTCGATGTCGTGCGAGCCTACGAGAAGCTGGACGGGCAAGTGCGCACATACGCGAGCGAACTCCCGAGGGACCTGGGCAACGCCATCAACCACACGATTCGTTGCATGGCGACCCAACGTGCCGATGGTTGCGATGACGTCCCTCTCAGCTATGTTGCGAATCTCGCGCGGCAGAATCACTGGAAGACGCCAACTGTCGAAGAAGGGCAGCGCCGCCACTTCAGCACGGCGCTTCATCAGATGCTGGGGTATGGCAGCGGCCCGCAGGATGCGACCGAGGAGCATCTGGAAGACATGTTGTTGCTCCAGATACAAGGCGATCTTGCGTTCTTTGATTGGCACTCCGACGTCGGCGGTGTGCTGCATTTTTGGATCGATCGGGATGCTCTTGCCCGGCGCGATTTTTCGCAGGTCGTCGCCACATACGAATGCGACTAGACGGATCTACGCGGCGAATTCGCGATTCTCCTGCTCTCCGATATGGCTGGCCAACACCGCTGCAATGGTTCAAAAGCTTCCGGCCCACATATCGAGTCCATGCCATGAAGCTCCCGACCGTCACTCCCGCCGAGATCCGCCGCTCGTTGCTGCTGCGTGAAGAAATCGCGCTGCTCGATCTCAGATACGAGGCGGCGTTCGCGACTGGCCATCCGCTGTTCGCTGCTAACATGGCTGCCGACCGGATCGCGGTCGAAGCCGAGGTCAGGCTGCCGCGCAAGGACGTGGCGATCGTGCTCTATGATGATGGGGAAGAGCTGGTTGCGACCGGCGCCGAACGTCTGGCCGCGCTCGGCTACAGCAACATCAGCGTGCTCGATGGTGGGCTGAAGGCCTGGCGCAAGGCCGGTTACGAGGTGTTCGAGGACGTCAATTCCTATTCAAAAGCATTTGGCGAACTGGTCGAGGCGCGCCGCCACACGCCTTCCCTCAGCGCCGACGAGGTGGCAAGACTCATTGCCGAGAAGGCCAACATCGCCATTCTCGACGTTCGCCGCTTCGACGAATATGCGACCATGAACATTCCGGGCTCGGTCAGCGTGCCGGGCGCGGAGCTGGTGCTGCGCGCGGGCAGCGCCGCGCCCGATCCCGCCACCACGATCATCGTCAATTGCGCCGGCCGCACGCGCTCGATCATCGGCACCCAGTCGCTGATCAATGCCGGCGTGCCCAACAAAGTGTGCGCGCTGCGCAACGGCACAATCGGCTGGACGCTGGCGCGGCACAGGCTCGATCACGGCGCCGACAGGCGCGGCGCGATCGGGCCGTTCGAAGGCGGCCCCGCCAATGCCCGCGACGTGGCCTATCGCGCCGGCGTTCGTCATATCGGCGCGAGCGAGGCGGCGGCGCTTGTCGCGCAGGCCGAGCGCACGCTCTATCGCTTCGACGTGCGCGATGCCGAGGAATATGCGGCCGGCCATCTTCCCGGCTTCCGCCACTATCCTGGCGGTCAGCTCGTCCAGGAGACCGACATGGCCGCGCCGGTGCGTGGGGCGCGCATCCTCCTGACTGACGACAAGGGCGTCCGTGCCGACGTGACGGCGTCCTGGCTCGCGCAGATGGGCTGGGAGGTCTATGTGCTCGAAGGCGGCTATGACGGTGCGCTCGAGATCGGCCCGTCGCGCGTATTGCCGAAGCCCGATCCGGCACATCGTTACCGCCGCCCCTATGAAGGCACCGACGTCGCGGAAGGTGCGATGCAGGCCTATCTGAACTGGGAGTACGGCCTGGTCGAGCAGCTCCGCCGGGACGGAACGCACGGGTTTTATGTGATCTGAGTCTGTTGCCCGTCACCCTCTCGGATGGCGGAATTGCTGACGCAAGCATGACGGGCGCCCGCCATCTTCTCCCCGTATCTAGGCCCTATTGTGCCGCGCACCGTCCGCGGTCTATGAGCTGCGGCAAAGGTGCTACTTACGGAGATACAATGCCAGCCCCAGGCCAAAGCCCCGAGCGGAATGCGAAGGCGCTGCTGCTCGAAGGCGTCAATGATAGCGCAGTCGACCTATTCAAAAGCGCGGGCTTCACCAATGTCGAGCGCCTGACCAAGGCGCTGGACGGCGAGGATCTCCGGCGGGCGCTCAAGGGCGTGTCGCTGCTCGGCATCCGCTCGCGCACCCAGATCACCGATGAGGTGCTTGGGGCCGCCGACCAGCTTCTCGCGGTCGGCTGCTTCAGCGTCGGCACCAACCAGGTCGATCTGACGGCGGCGCGCAAGCGCGGCATTCCCGTGTTCAATGCGCCGTTCTCCAACACGCGCAGCGTCGCCGAGCTCGTGATCGGCGAGATCGTGATGCTGCTGCGGCGGATCTTTCCGCGCTCGGCGTCGGCGCATGGCGGCGGCTGGGACAAGTCGGCGACCGGCAGTCGCGAGGTGCGCGGCCGCACCCTTGGCATCGTCGGCTACGGCAATATCGGCTCGCAGCTCTCGACGCTCGCCGAGGCCATGGGCATGCGCGTGATCTATTTCGACCGCACCGACAAGCTCCGTCACGGCAACACCGAGCCGGTCGAGAGACTGGAGGAGCTGCTGGCGCAGAGCGACGTCGTCAGCCTGCACGTGCCCGAGACGCCGGAGACCGCCGGCATGATCGGCGAGAAGGAGCTGCGGGCGATGAAATCAGGCTCGTTCCTGATCAACAACAGCCGCGGCACCGTGGTCGATCTCGATGCGCTCGCGCGCGCCTTGCGCGACGGCCATCTCGCTGGCGCGGCCGTCGACGTGTTTCCGGTCGAGCCGTCCTCGAACGCGGATCGCTTCAACAGCCCGATGCAGGGCCTCGAGAACGTCATCCTCACGCCGCATATCGGCGGCTCGACCGAGGAGGCGCAGGAGCGGATCGGTGGTGAGGTTGCGCGCAAGCTGGTCGACTATTTCATCACCGGCTCGACCATGGGCGCGGTGAACTTCCCGGAGGTGCAGTTGCACTTGCGGCCCTCTGGCGCGCGCTTCAGCCACGTCCATCGCAACGTACCCGGCATGCTGCGGCGCCTGAACGAAGTCTTTCTCCAACGCGACATCAACATCGCTGCGCAATATCTGGAGACCGCCGGCGATCTCGGCTACGTCGTGCTCGATGCCGACTTGGCCGGTCAGGATTCGGCAGCGCTGCTCCAGCAGATCCGCAGCCTCGAGGGCACGGTCGGCGCGCGGCTGGTGTTCGAGCACTAGCGCATCATTGACGGCCGGCGGTAGGTCGCCTTCAATGCGGCCTCCTGACGGATCGAACGAGAACAGAAAACAGGGGGAACCATGGCGCAAATGCGTGCGAAGCTCCGTGCGCTGCTCGTAGGGACGGCGGCTGCATTGATTGCGGGTAGCGCCTCGGCGGCGACGCTGACAGACGACGCCGAGACGGTCTGCAACGGTCTTGTTGGCGGCACTGATGCGGTGAAGATTGATTCCGCGACATTGCTGGCGCCGTCGCAACTCGCCGTCGCCGAGCGCGGGCCGACCCCGTCGGGGCGCATCACGCCGGCCAATCCGCGCTTCTGCAAGGTGCTCGGCCACATCGATCCCACCGACCCCAAGGCGCCGCCGATCAAATTCCAGGTCAACCTTCCCGCCGAATGGAACGGGCGCTCGCTGCAATATGGCGGCGGCGGTTTCAACGGCGTGCTGATCACCGGCCTTGCGCTGCCGCCGGCCTATCCCTTCGACAAGCCGTCACCGCTCGCGCGCGGCTTCGTCACCTATGGCACCGATTCCGGCCACGAGACCAAGCAGGGCGAGCCGCCGCAGCTGTTCGCGCTCAACGACGAAGCGTTCGAGAATTTCGCCCATCGCGCCTACAAGAAGGTGCGCGATGCTGCGGTTGCGCTGATGCAGCGCGCCTACGGCAGGAAGCCGGACAAGATGTACTTCATGGGCTCGTCCGAAGGCGGCCGCGAAGGCCTTACCATGGCGCAGCGTTATCCCGACGATTTCGACGGCATCTTCGCCCGCGTCCCCGTCATCAACTGGGTCGGCTTGCAGCATGCCGGCACCCGCTCGGGCCTCGTGACCATGGGCGAGGGCTGGATCAATCCGGCGCAGGTCAAGCTCGTCGGTGATGCCGTGCGCGCGGCCTGCGACAAGGCCGACGGCTCCGACGATGCGCTGGTGCAGGATCCCGTTTCCTGCAAGGCGGCGTTCAAGGTCGAGACGCTGCGCTGCGCGGCGGGCGAGAGCGGCGATCAGTGCCTCACTGACGCGCAGATCAAGGCCGTCAACACGCTGCACGCGCCCTACAAATTCCCGTTCGCGCTCGCCAATGGTCTCGACGATTATCCGGGCTGGGGCGTCTCCGGCGAGGACACGCCGGCAATCGGCCCGACCGGCGGCTGGGTCGCATGGTGGCTCGGCACCGCGCCGCCCGCGCAGCCGCCTGCGCCCAACAACGGCATCGCCTGGATCTACGGCGCCGGCGGCATCCAATATGTATTTGCGCGCGATCCCAAGCTCGACGTCACGACCTACAAGGTTGAGGAGCACAAGGCGCGGCTGCTCGAGATCTCCACGCTGATGGACTCGACCGATCCCGACCTTAGCCGCTTCCGGATGCGCGGCGGCCGGCTGATCATGCTCGAGCACATGGCCGACTATGCGCAGAGCCCCTATGCCGGCATCCGCTATTTCGACAGCGTCGAGCGCAAGCTCGGTAAGGCGGAGACCGCGGAGTTCGCGCGGCTCTACACCGCGCCCGGGGTCGACCATGTCGGCTCCGGCGCGCCGGCCAATGTTGACATGCTGAACGTGCTGGTCGACTGGGTCGAGCAGGGCAAGGCGCCCGGCGATCTCGAAGTCGCCGAGCAGAAGGTCGAAGCGCCGTCGTTCGCGACGCTGCGCGCGATGCCGCTGTGCCGCTGGCCGGCCTGGCCTCATTACAAGTCGGGCCCGGTGACGGAGGCCTCGAGCTTCACCTGCGCGCCGTAAACGCTCAGTCCAAGCCCGCCACTTCGGTGGGTAGGCGTTATCTCGTCGCCATCGCCTGTGCGCCTCCGAGCAATTGCGCATTGAGTTTGCCGCCGGAGAACAACATGTCGTCGAGCGCCTCGTCGATGTCGGCAGACACGACGGAATTGCCACCGTCTCGCGCGAGGCTCCCTTGCGCAAGCCGTCGCATCAATTCCTTGGTGAAGGCACAGCTCGTGCCCTCACTGCGGCGGGCCGCTTCTGCGATGATTGCATCGTCGAGCGGCAGCCCCTTGCCGTAGAGCCGGACCAGCTTGCCGCGGCCGGTCTCGTCCGGCAGCGGGACTTCGATGGCCTGATCGATGCGGCCCGGGCGGCCGGCGAGGGCGCCTTCGAGGTCCTCAGGCCGGTTGGTGGTCAGGACGAACAGGATGTCCGCGTCCTCCTTCAGCCCGTCCATCTCGTTGAGCAACTTGTTCAGCATGGATTCTTCGCACGGCCCCATGTCGTCGCGGTCGCGGGCGATGAGATCGACATCCTCGATAACGACCATCGACGGCTGGAGCAGCCGTGCCAGACTCATATAAGCGCCGAGAAGCCCGATTTGCTCGGCGGTGATGATCAGTGTCGTGTGCCCGGGCAAATGAGTTGCCAGATAGCGGATCGTATGGGTCTTGCCGGTGCCCGGCGGTCCGTAAAGCAAGATGCCCTTACGTGTCGACTGGCCGAGCCGGCGCAATTGATCTCGGGTGTTGACGAAAGTCAGAACGTTGCGATTGAGCAGCCGCAGGGTCTGTTCGGGCAGGATCACCTCATCGCGCGCAACCGACGGCAGCCGATGCACCGTGATGCCGCGCGAGCGGCCGCGATAGTCGGAATCGGCGTCGAGGGACAGGATCTTGCCGCGATAGCTGCGCGCAGCTTGCACGGCCTGCTCCAGCTCGCCAAAACACTGCTGCACGAGTGCCGCGCCCGCGGTGCCTGCCGGCACGAGGATCTCGATCCGAATTCCCGGTTCTCGGCTGTATTCGCGGTGGGCACACAGCAAGACCGCGTAACGAAGGCCATCCTGCTCGCACAGCCAGAGGCCGTTATCGAGACATTTGACTCGGGCTCTTCTCGCCGACATCCACGTCGGAATATTGCAGCGGAGCAATCGCGAGCGCATTGCGGCCATCGCGGAGGAGCCGTGAGATCGACAGCGTTTCGTAGCGCTGTTCTTCGTTCAGCCCGAACAGCCGGATCGACTTGCCGAACAGTCCCTCGATCGCTGCCTGGACATCGACCCGCATATGGCCGGGAAACTGGCGGATGGTGGTCACGAGATTGCTACGCGAGACGTTGGCAAAATGCCAGTCAAGCACGTCGCAAGCGTATTCGAACTCCTCTTCCGGCTCTTGCGGTGTGTTCACGGTGTCTGCTGCGCGAATGCAGTCGCTGCACAGCCAGACCGTGCGGCTCCCGATCCGAACATCGGTCTGTCCCTCAGGCTTGCCGCAGAGCTCGCAGGGGGTCTTAATCTCTTCAAGCGTGATCCTCAGCGGATGTTGGCCGAGCCAGATATATTGCTGAGCCGACTTGAACAGCGCCTCGGCGACCGATTGCGGGTACGGACCGCAAGTGGCCTTCTCCTCCCGCTCGACCCGCGCTATCACCGCGGCCGCTTCACGCTCCGATTTGCCAAAAACCTGGCGGAGCAACCCGATGACAAACTCGTCCGGCGTTTCGTCATCATTGTGAATCACGAGCTGAGCCGGCTCGCGCTCGCCGCGCGCATCCTTCGTCATGAAACGATCCTATTGCAACCAAAACGAGTGAAGAACAAATATGGAACATAAAGGAGGGCGGCCGTCAAGCGCCAACGGGTGCGTCAAATTCCCGATGGAATTTCAATGCGCCATCCCACTCGCCGCCTTCGTGCCGCGTCGGCTTGACGATCGGCACGACCGCGATCGCCATGGCCATGCCGCATCGGCAACCCCTCTTTGACAACGCGATTGGCCTCGCATTATATATTTCGTATGCGAAATAAGGAAGCCGCAGCGAGCCACCATCGCCTGATCTACCTGCTGAGCGTCGCGCAACGCCGGTTGCAGCGCTGGATGGCGGCTCGCCCCGAGAGCGAGGTCACGCCGGCGCAGGCCGGGCTGCTGTTCATTCTCGGCAAGCAGGATGGTGTGCTGATCGGCGAGGCGGGCGCGGCGCTGGATCTTGGCCCGGCCGGTATTTCCGGCCTGGTCGATCGCACGGCAGCCGCCAAACTGATCGAGCGGCGGGCCGACCACGAGGACGGGCGCGCCTGGCGGATCTGGCTGACGCCGAAGGGGCGCAGCGCGCTGGCGCAGGCGAAAGCAGGCGCGGCGGAGGTCAACGCGGCGCTGACGGAGGGATTTACGGCTGCGGAGATCGACATCGTCGCACGCTGGCTGATGAGCATTCAGGACAAGTTTCCAAGAGGAGCAGACGAATGACCGAGCACGTCCGGATCGAGAACAACAGCGGAATTCTTACCCTCACGCTGGCGCGCCCCGACAAGAAGAACGCGCTGACGGACGCGATGTACGGCAAGCTCGCCGACAGTATCGAATCCGCCGAGTTCGATCCGTCCGCTCGCGTGATCCTGATCCGCGGCGAGGGCGACATGTTCACTGCCGGCAACGACGTCGGCGAATTTGCCGCGGTTGCAGCGGGCAAGTCGGAAGGCAGCCGCAACGTCGTGCGGTTCATTCAGTCGCTGGCACGTTGCACCCGGCCGCTGGTTGCGGCGGTGCAGGGCCGCGCCGTCGGCGTCGGCACCACCATGCTGCTGCATTGCGATCTCGTCGTGCTCGCCGACAATGCGCAATTGTCGACGCCCTTCGTCAGCCTCGCGCTAGTGCCGGAAGCGGCCTCCAGCCTGTTGATGCCGGCGCGGATCGGCTACGCCCGAGCTTACGAGATGTTCGCACTTGGCGAGACCGTGCCGGCGCAGGCCGCGCTGGAATGGGGCCTCGCCAACCGGGTGGTGCCGCTCGACACGCTCGATGCCGAGGCGCTTGCGCTCGCGCAGCGCCTGGCCCGCCAGCCGGCCGGTGCGCTCATCGCCACCAAGAAGCTGATGCGCAATGGCGAGGCGCTGGTTGCGCAGCTGAACGCGGAGGGCGAGCAGTTCGCGCAGCGCCTGCGTACCGCCGAAGCGCGCGAGGCATTCACTGCCTTTGCCGAGCGCCGACCGCCGGATTTCACCAGGGTTGCGTGAGGGAACGCGGCCTGCCGCAGGCGCAGCGGGCACAACCCAGGTATTCGATTAAAGCCTTAACCAAACCTTGGCATGTCGCGGTGCAAGGTGGCTGCTCGTGAAGAGTAGGCCCCCGACCCATGGCAATGTTTAAGAAATCGGTAAGCTCGCTTCTCCTGACTTTGATGGCCCTGCTGGCCGCCGGCGCGCTGGCCAGCACGGCGATCCAGATGTTCGGGGCCTTCGGCCGCTACAGCGACAGTCTGGAGACCGAACGGCTTGCGAACGCGGACAAGGCGATCTTCCAGGGCGTGCTGTCCTTGCGCAACAATCGCGGCGATGCCCAGAGCGCGCTGCTCGGCGAGGACGATCCGCGTGCCAAGCTCGGCGCCGCCGAAAAGGCAGAGCAGGCCGGCTTTGACGCCATCATCGCCGCGCTCTCCACCGTGGAATTCGGCCGGCGCGACGAGCTCGCAAACACCTTGAAGCAGCGCTGGAGCGAGGCCGCGCCGAAATTCCAGCTGTTCTACGAGGAGGCCCGGCTGCCGCGCGGCGAGCGCAAGGTGGAGCGCACCGCCGCCTGGTACGATTCCGTCACGAAGGTGATCGAGACTGCCAATCTCGCGTCCACGGCGGTGTCGAACCGCGCCTGGATGAACGATCCTTTCATCGCCCGCATGATCCAGGCTCGCCGCCTCGCCTGGCAGGTGCGCGACCGCTATGGCATCCAGTGCTCGACCCTGCGCCCGAACGTCAACAGCTCCAAGCCGCTCGACGAGACCCAGAAGCAGACCGTGGCCAGCTGGAACGGCATCGTCAGCGCCGGCTGGACCGGCATGGAGGAGCTGCTGGCTGCGCCCGACGTGACGGCGGACCTCGCCAATGCGGCCAAGGAGGCACGGGCCAAGACCGATGGAGTGCTCAAGCAGATCGGCGAACTGACCAAGAACCTCGACGGCAGCGGCCGCCCCGCGATGCCCGCTTCGGAATGGAACGCGTTGTGCCAGTCGCCGTTCGCGTCCATCGTCGCTGTCGCGAACAAAGCCCTCGACCAGTCGATCGCGCGCGCGGAGACCGTTCAGAATAAAGCCCTCACCAATCTGATCGTGCAGTCGCTGGCATTCCTCGTGGCGCTGGCCGTGACCCTGGCCGGTGTGTTTGTGGTGCGCAATCGCCTGATGCGCCCAGTGCGCGCCATTCTCGACGCCATCGCCCGCATCAGCGCACGCGACTATGCGACGCCGGTGCCGCAATCCCGGCATCCTGACGAGTTCGGCACCATGGCCGCCGCGCTCGAAAGTCTGCGCGAAAGTGCTGCGACCGCCGAGCGCCTCGGCCGGGAACGCGAATCCCAGCAGGCGCTCCAGCTCGCCCGCTCCGGCACCGTCGATTCCGCCTGCCACAGCTTCGACGACACCGTGCAGGCTGTCATCCAGAGTGTTGCGGCCTCGACGCGGGAGCTCGATGACACCGCCAGCGGCGTGCGCTCGCTGGTCTCACAATCGAGCAGCCAGACCGCGGCGGTCTCCTCCGCGGCCGAGCAGGCCACCAACAATCTCGAGACCATCGCGGCGGCGACCGAGGAGCTCTCCGCGTCCGTCGGCGAGATCTCCGCGCAGGTGCAGGCCAGCGCTCGCGAGGCCCGCGAAGCCGTGTCGCAGGCCGCGCAGACCAACGCGACCGTTGAGATCCTCGACCAGACCGCGAGCCGCATCGGCGAGGTCGTGAAGATGATCAACGCCATCGCCGGCCAGACCAACCTTTTGGCATTGAACGCCACGATCGAGGCCGCGCGCGCGGGCGAAGCCGGCCGCGGCTTTGCCGTGGTCGCCGGCGAGGTCAAGAGCCTCGCGGCGCAGACGGCGACCGCGACGGAAGAGATCTCGCGTCAGGTCGAGGAGATCCAGGGCGCGACGGGCCAGGCCGTTGCTGCCATCCGGTCGATCGGCGGCGCCATCAGCGGCATCGACGAGAAGATGACGGCGATTGCCGCGGCCGTCGAGCAGCAGCGCGCGGCCACCACCGAGATCTCGCGCAACTTCCAGCAGGCCGCACAAGGCACCCGCGAGGTCACCGACACCATCGGCAGCGTCGTCAGGCTCAACCAGGAGACCGGCAACGCCGGCACGGTGCTGTCTCACTCCGTCAAGAAGATGTCGGCTGACGCCGATCGTCTCCGCGTCGCGGTCGAGGGCTTTTTGGGAGCGGTGAAGACCGCGTAGTTTCGCCTCATTCCTGATTTCCAACGTCGCGCCTTCGGCATTGCCGCAGGTCGCCGCGGCGGGTACATCTGTGCCGCCTCGCAGCGTGTGCGCGGCGCCAGACGTAAGACACATCAGGGATGGAGAGTTCGATGCCGGTCACCCCACACAAGGCCCAGCGCCCCTACCGCGGCGTGTTCCCGGTCGCACCCACCATCTTCGACGAGCGCGGCGAGCTCGATCTCGAAGGACAGCGCCGCTGCATCGATTTCATGATTGACGCCGGCTCGCACGGCATCTGCATCCTCGCCAATTTCTCCGAGCAGTTCGTGCTCACCGATGCCGAGCGCGAAACCGTGATGCATACGGTGCTGGAGCATGTCGCCGGGCGGGTTCCCGTGATCGTCACCACCACGCATTTCAGCTCGGCCGTCTGCGCGGCGCGCAGCAGGCAGGCCGAGGCGGCCGGCGCCGCCATGGTGATGGTGATGCCGCCCTATCACGGCGCGACCTTCCGCGTCCCCGAGAAGGGCATCGTCGAATTCTTCAAGGTGCTCTCGGGCGCGATCACCATTCCGATCATGATTCAGGATGCGCCCGTTGCCGGCACGCCGCTTTCGGTCGAGCTGCTTGCGCGGCTGTCGCGCGAATTCTCCAACATCCGCTATTTCAAGATCGAGGTGCCCGGCGCTGCCGCAAAGCTGCGCAGCCTGATCGATGCGGGTGGCAAGGACATCGAGGGCCCCTGGGACGGCGAGGAGGCGATCACGCTGCTCGCCGATCTCGATGCCGGCGCCACCGGGGCGATGACCGGCGGCGGTTATCCCGACGGCATTCGCCAGATCATCGATCCCTATTTCGCCGGCAAGCGCGAGGAGGCCAAGGCGGCCTACGAGCGCTGGCTGCCGCTGATCAATTACGAGAACCGCCAATGCGGCCTGATCGCCTGCAAGGTCATGATGCAGGCCGGTGCCGTGATCAAGTCGGACACGGTGCGCCATCCGCTGCAGCCGCTGCATCCGGCGACGCGCGCGGGGCTGCTGGAGCTGGCCAAGGAGCGCGACGCGCTGGCGCTGCGGTGGGGGAAGTAGGGCTCTCCACCGTCGTTGCGAGAAGCGAAGCGACGAAACAATCCAAACTGTTTCGGCGGAGAAAGTCTGGATTTGCGTCGCTTCGCTCGCAACGACGGGTCCGCCCATTTCGGCTGAAGGCGTCGAATTAGCGCGGTTCGGGTGGTTTCCCGCTGCCCGGCGATGACATATTGTACGTTCGCCAACCAGGCCTGCGGAGAATCCAGGACATCGCGTAACAGCTCTTCTTTTGCCGCTATTTCGAGCCAGGTTGGCGTGAACCGACGGAACAGGGAGGCAGTGCCATGACGATGAGGCCGGATCCCACCTTTCACGCATCGCCCAAGCTTGCGATGGAAGCACCAGCGGAGAATTTTGCTTACACGCTGTTGCTCAGTCCAGATTTCTCAAAACCTGATGCTCTCGCGGTCATCGACGTCAAGCCGGGATCGCCGACCTACAGCCAAATCGTCCATACCGTGACGATGCCCAACAAGGGCGATGAGTTTCACCACTTCGGCTGGAATGCCTGCTCCTCCGCCTTGTCGCCGCTCGCGGGACATGCCTTCATCGAGCGGCGCTATCTCATCATCCCCGGACTGCGCTCGTCGCGGATCTACATCATCGACACCAAGCCAGATCCGACCAAAGCCAAGATTCACAAGATCATCGAGCCCGAAGAAGTCTTCAAAAAGACCGGTTACTCGCGGCCGCATACCATCCATTGCGGGCCGGACGGCATCTATGTGAGCACGCTGGGCGGCGGCGGCCAAGACGGCACCAACGGCCCTCCGGGCGTTTTCATCATGGATTGCGAGACGTTCGAGGTCCTGGGACGATGGGAGATCGACCGCGGTCCGCAGACGTTGCACTATGATTTCTGGTGGAACCTGCCGCGCGACTACATGGTGACGAGTGAATGGGCGTTGCCGCCGCAGTTCGAGAACGGGATCGTCCCGGAAGATCTGCTTGCGAATAAATACGGCCATCGTCTCCACTTCTGGGATCTTCGAGCCCGTCGCAACGTCCAGACCATCGACCTCGGCGCCAATCATCAGATGGCCCTGGAGGTGCGGCCCGCGCACGATCCGGTTCGCGAATACGGCTTCGTAGGCGTCGTGGTCGACACCACCAATCTCGAAGCATCGATCTGGACCTGGTGGCGCGAAGGCGGGACATTCCACGTGGAGAAGACGGCGACGATCCAGCCGGAGCCCGCGCCAAAGGAGAAGCTCCCGCCGCTGCTCCAGGGCTTTGGTGCTGTGCCGCCTCTGGTGACCGATATCGACCTGTCGATGGATGATCGCTTTCTCTATGTCTCGTGTTGGGGCACGGGTGAAATGCGCCAGTACGACGTCAGTGATCCGCGAAAGCCGAAGCTTGCAGGCTCCGTCCACATCGGCGGCATCGCGCGCCGCACGCCACATCCGAACGGCAAGCCCTTTGCGGCAGGTCCGCAGATGGTCGAGATCAGCCGCGATGGCAGGCGCGTGTACTGGACCAATTCGCTCTATTCCACCTGGGATGACCAGTTCTATCCCGACGGAGTTCCGGGCGTGGAAGTCATGGCCAATGTCGGTCGCGACGGCGGTCTCGAGCTCCACAAGGATTACTTCGTAAGCTTCCCCGACGGATATCGTGCGCACCAGATCAGGCTGGAGGGCGGCGATTGTTCGACGGACTCCTTTTGCTACCCGTCGGCCTAGATTGGGGACAGGCGAGCCCGGCGCCTGGCTGGCTTTGGCTCGCTCTTGTTGCGAGCGGCTTCTATCACGGGGTCAATCCGGGCATGGGATGGCCGCTCGCCGTTTCGGCCGGGCTCATGGACAAGAGCCCGCGCGCGCTCTTCCGTGCGTTGTGGGCCCTCTCGGCCGGGCATCTCCTGGCAACGCTTCTCGTGCTGCTGCCGTTCGCGCTGCTGCTCGTGCTGGCCGAGTGGCAGCGTTCGATCCAGATCAGCGCGAGCCTTCTCGTCATCGGCTTCGGCGTCTATCGGCTGATTGCGCGGCGCCATCCCCGCACGCTGGCACGAATTCCGCCAACGCAATTGGCGCTCTGGTCGTTTGCCGTTGCCATTGCTCACGGCGCCGCCTTGATGCTGGTGCCGATCTATCTCGGTCTCTGCCAGGCTTTTGGACTCGATGCCGGCCATGCCGCTGCCGGCGCGCTGATGAAGGCAAGTCTTGTGAAGGCAAGTCTCGGGATGGCGGTGCTGGTCTCTCTGGTGCACGTTGCCGCCATGATCAGCGCGGGCGGATGCCTGGCGTGGCTGGTCTACCGCTATCTGGGATTGAGGTTTGTCTCCCGAAGCTGGTTCAACCTGGATGTGATCTGGGCGACCAGCCTCATTGTAGTTGGGATTGTGGCGCTCGCCTTCAATCTTGCGAGCTGGCGCTGAAATCTACTACGTCAGAGCCCACTCGCCGACGATGCGGAAGCGCGATGCGGCATCATGCTGCCGAAACAGCGCGATGCGGTCGATCGCCAACGTGTCGAGACCGAGCGCTGCAAACCGGGACCGCAGCATCTCGATAATCGGTCCGCGCCGCTCCGCATCCAGCCGGCCGGTCAGGGTCATGTGGAAGCGGAACTCCTCCATCACATAAGGATAGCCCCAGCGATCGAGATAATCGCGCTGCCGTTCGCTCAGCTTCTCGGGCCTGCGTCGTGCGCGGTCTTCCGCCGTCAGGGCCGCACGAAAAGAATCGAAGTCGCGGGCGCAATCGGCGGCGAGCTGCCCGAGCGCGCCGACAGGCTCGGCCGGAATGACGGCGATGAAGCCGCTGATGGCATCGACGACCGGTCGTATCGCCGGAATTGGTCGCTCCTTACCAGCAAATGCCGCGCAGGCCGCCGCGAGCTCGGCCTCGCTCTTGCCCGGCGCCAGCATCATCGGCGCCTTCAGTGTGGCGTGAAAGCCGTATTTGCGGGGATCGGCGCTGATATCGCGCCAGTCCGGCGCGACATCCAGTGCCTCGCGCGGAAACGGCACTTCGTCGCCGCTGTAGGCATCATAGCCGAGCAGCTCGGCGCCGAAGCGGGAGAGGGCGCTGTCGGCGCCGGCCGCAAAATAGATCGCGTAGCGGGGAAAACCTGTCATCGCCTCAGCATAACCAATCTAAGCCGCAACGACAGCCTCGCGCGGCGCCGCCGCTGCCGCAAGCAGCCGCGTCGCATCGGTGAGATGCACCAGCTTGCCGCCTGATATCACGGCGATCAGCCGCGGCCGCAACTCCACGCTGTCGTCGACCAAAAGAATGTCGGCGCGGCGCCCTTGCGCGATGGCGCCGCGATCGGTAAGGCCGGTTGCACGCGCAGGTCCGGCAGAGACCAAATCCCAGGCCTGCTCCAGCGGCAGCACGCGGTCGGCGGCGAGCCGGAATGCGGCCAGCAGCTGCGCCGGATAGTAATAGTCCGAGGCCAGCACCGAGCAGAGACCCTTGGCGACCATGTCCGACGCTCTGGTCCAGCCGGTGTGACTGCCGCCGCGCACGACGTTCGGGGCGCCATAAACGATGGCGTCGCCGTGGCTTGCTGCCGCCCGCGCTGTCTCCTCGTTGATCGGAAACTCGGCGATCATCGCACCGAGATCGCGAAACTCCTGGCGCATCGCCGGCGTCGCATCGTCATGCGAAAGCATCCGCACCCCGGCGGCGCGGGCCGCCGCCGCGAGCCGCGAGAGCGACGCCGGAACGTCGG
Organism: Bradyrhizobium sp. 179; assembly: GCF_023073535.1. Classification (NCBI taxonomy): domain Bacteria; kingdom Pseudomonadati; phylum Pseudomonadota; class Alphaproteobacteria; order Hyphomicrobiales; family Nitrobacteraceae; genus Bradyrhizobium; species Bradyrhizobium sp. 179. The sequence continues at coordinate 132,732 of NZ_JADPJR010000104.1, forward strand.
CGGCGCGCGCCACCACACGTTCGACCAGCCGGTCAAATTCCTCGCTCGACAGCCCGGTGCGCTCCACCATGCGGTTGCGCTTGCGCGGCTTGGCCATATCGGCAAGCGTGCCGTCCATGTGGTCGTTGAAGGCGAACAGGTCGACGCGGCCTTCCGCGAGCCACTGGCTGATCTCGGTCTCGGCATCGAGATTGTAGGTCTCGTGCCGCAGATGGAAGCGGGTGTCGGCGGCGAATTGCGGACGCTGCCGCTCGATCGCCTCCATCAAGCCGCGCGCATTGCCAGCGCTGCGCAGGCCAGGCTCCCACGAACAGGTCGTGGCGTGGAACACCGTGGTGATGCCGTTGCTGATCGCCTGACGATCACTGTCGGCGAGCGCGACGTCGATCGGGAAATCGACGCCGGCGCGCGGCATCATCTGGCGCTCGAAGGCATCGCCATGCAGATCGACGATGCCTGGCAGCACCAGCAGGTCGCGCGCATCAATCGCGAGCCGCGCGCGGCCGCGAGGGACATCGACCAACGCAATGTCCGTTCCGGACACGAGAAGTGAGGTTTCGACGAGCTCGGCGCCGATCAGGGCCCGGCCGCCTTCAAGGAAAATGTCTGTCACGCGACCGCGCTTGGTTTGCTGGCAGGAGGACCGGTGAAAGAGCTCGCCCGTGCTTCGTATGTCGCGAGGAAATCTTCAATCCCGAGCTTGCGGAAATCGGGCAGCGCTTCACGCAATTTGTCGTGATCCCAGTCCCACCAGGCGAGCTTGGCGAGCCGGCCGGCGATCTGCTCCGAGAACCGCCGCCGCACGATGCGCGCCGGATTGCCGGCGACGATGGTGTAGGCCGGCACGTCCTTGGTCACGATAGCGCCCGCCGCGATCACCGCGCCGGTGCCGATATTGCGGCCGGGCAGCACGATCGCGCCGTGGCCGATCCAGACATCGTGACCGATATGGACGTGATGTTGACGGCGCCAGTCGAAGAACTCGGTGTCGTCGCTCTCGCCTTCGAAATAGGCGCTTGAACGGTAGGTGAAATGCGCCTGGGTCGCACGATGCATCGGATGATTGCCGGGATTGATCCGCGTCATTGCCGCGATCGAGCAGAACTTTCCGATGGTGGTGTAGGTGATCTGGGCATCGTTGACGACATAGGAGTAATCGCCCATCGCCACGTCATGCAGTACGGTGCGCGCGCCGACCTCGGTGTAGGCGCCGAGCCTGGCCTCGTGCAGCTTGGCCGAGGGATCAATGGTCGGCTGAATCGAAAGAGCTCTGGCGGCCATGTTGCATCCGAAGCGCGAGGGTGGGGCATTTTTCTTGGAGCGGCTTGATGACAATGCTTTGATGACAACGTCATGACGTGGCGATGACAGGGGATGACGTGTGTTGGATCGCCGCACCGCAACGCGGATGTCACACAAGTGTTAAGCGCCAGCGTTAGCGGTGGGTTCAGTTAATCTGGAGCCCTGCATGCTGGTGGTGGAAGGTCTGACGTGTCGCTTCGGCGCAAAGGCCGCGGTGGACAACGCTTCGTTTCAAGTTTCCCCGGGCGGCTTCGTCGGTGTGATCGGACGCTCCGGCGCCGGCAAGTCGACCCTGCTGCGGACCATCAACCGCCTGGCGACGCCGACCGCGGGCCGCATCCTGTTCGATGGCACCGATGTCACCGCGCTGCGCGGCAAGGAGCTGCGGCAATGGCGGGCGCGCTCGGCGATGATCTTCCAGCAGTTCAATCTGGTCGGCCGGCTCGATGTCCTCACCAACGTCCTGATGGGACGCCTCGCAACGATGCCCGCCTGGCGCTCGCTGTCGCAGCTCTGGCCCGAGCAGGACAAGGCGCTGGCGATGTCCGCGCTGGAGCAGTTCGACATCGCTGCGCTCGCCGCCCAGCGCGCCGACCAGCTCTCCGGCGGACAGCAGCAGCGCGTGGCGATTGCCCGCGCCCTGGTGCAGCAGCCCGACATCATCCTCGCCGACGAACCGATTGCCTCGCTCGATCCGCGCAACACCAAGATCGTGATGGATGCGCTGCTGCGCATCAACAAGCATTTCGGCATCACCGTGCTCTGCAATCTGCATTCGCTCGATCTGGCGCGCAGCTATTGCGACCGCCTGATCGGCATGGCGCAGGGCCGCGTGGTGTTCGATGGCGCGCCGGCCGCGCTGACCGATCACGTGGCGCGCGAGCTCTACGATCTCGAGGCTGCCGACGTCATGGGCGGCATGCCCATCCCGGCGCCCGAGGGCGTCCCGGCGCTTGGAACGGCGGCTGCCGCCTGAGCCTCGCCCGATTAGTTCAAGTCTTTTGCGTCAACCGACCCCAACCGACGAAGAGGGTATCATGATCACTCGCAGATTAATCCTTGCCGGCGCCGCCGCGCTCGCGCTTGCCACCTCCGCCTCGGCGGACGACTGGAAAGCCAAATATCCCGAGCTGACCTTCGCGGTCATTCCAGCGGAAAACGCTTCGGGTGTCACTGAGCGCTGGGCGCCGTTCATGAGCTATCTCTCCAAGGAATTGGGCGTGAAGGTCACGCTGCGCATCGCCAACGACTACGCCGCGGTGATCGAGGGCCAGCGCGCCGGCAACATCCATATCGCGAGCTATGGCTCGGCCTCGTTCGCCCGCGCCCGTCTGACCGGCGTCAAGACCGATGCCTTCGCCAACGACATCAACGCCGACGGCTCGACCGGCTATTATTCCGTGTTTTTCGTCAAGGCGAGCAGCCCCTACAAGAAGGTCGATGACCTCAAGGGCAAGAACCTCGGCCTCGTCGACCCGAACTCGACCTCGGGCAACAACGTGCCGCGCTTCGAGCTGGACAAGATGGGCATCGCCGACGCCGACACCTATTTCGGCAAGGTCGTCTTCACCGGCAGCCACGAGAACGCGATGCTGGCGCTGGCGCAGGGCACGGTCGACGTCGCCGCCAACCAGTGGACCAGCGATGACGATTCGACGCTGGCGCAGATGCTGACCAAGGGCATGTTGAAGAATGCCGACGGCTCGCCGATGAAGAAGGACGATTTCCGCATCATCCATAAGTCGGCGCCGATCATCAACGGCCCATACGCCTACAACTCGGACCTGCCGGACGACGCCAAGGCGGCGATCGCGAAGGCGTTCTTCGACGCGCCGGCCAAGGACAAGGCGGCCTTCGATCGCCTCCAGGACGGCCAGAAGAAGGGCTTTCATCCCGCCACCAACAAGGACTGGGATGGCACGATCGAGCTGATCAAGTTCGTCGATGCGCTGCGTAAGAAGAAGGCGTCCTGAGTTTGGGACGATGCACTGGAGCCGGGTCGATGGACCCGGCTCTTTCTCTTTGATCGACCACTTGTTCTGACCAGATGACCGTCGCGGTTTCGATCCTTCCCGAGCAGCAGCTTGCGGTGCTCAACGCCGCCTATCGCCAGGCGGTCGCGCGCAAGCGTTGGCGCCTGCTGTTGGGAGCCGGTATCTTCGCAGGTGCGCTGGTCCTCGCCGCGATCGGCGCCGAAGTGAATTTGCGCACGCTGTTCACCTATTTCGGCAACTTCATCAGCTATTTCGATCGCATCCTCACGCTCGACAACGGCCAGCGGGTCTGGACCGATCTCGGCGAGTGGCTCTGGGGCTGGCGCAAATGGCTGAGGATGCTGGGTGAGACGCTGCTGATCTCCTATGTCGGCACGCTGATCGGCGCCACCTTCGCCTTTGCCCTGAACTTCTTCGCGGCGGAGAACACTTCGCCTGCGCCCTGGCTGCGCTTTACGGTGCGGCGCCTGCTCGAATTCGCCCGCACCGTTCCCGGCATCGTGTTCGCGCTGATCTTCGTCATCGCCTTCGGGTTAGGTCCGATGGCGGGTGTGCTCGCGATCGCGATTCACTCCACCGGCGCGCTCGGTAAGCTGTTCTCGGAGATCGTGGAGAATGCTGACATGAAGCCGGTCGAGGGCGTCCGCTCGACCGGGGCGAGCTGGCTGTCTTGCATGCGCTTTGCAATCGTGCCGCAGGTCACCGCAGGTTATGCCAGCTACGCGCTGCTGCGCTTCGAGATCAACGTTCGCGAAGCCTCGGTGATGGGCTTCGTCGGCGCCGGCGGCATCGGCCAGGAGCTCGTCGTCGCCATCCGCAAGTTCTATTACTCCGACGTCAGCGCGATCCTGCTCACCATCATCGTGACCGTCTTCATCATCGACATCACCACCGGATGGCTGCGCGGCCGGCTGTTCGGCAAGGAGGCGCGGACGTGACCGGGCCGCAGCAAGTCGAGTCGCGAGAAATCCGCGCCCGCTATCCCGATGTGTTCGACCGGCCGGCCTCGGCGCGGCTTGCAACGCCCGCGATGATCGTCGCGGCGTTCGCGATCCTGATCTATGGTCTGGTCGATCTCGATTTCTCGCCGTCACGATTCCTCGCAGGCCTCAGCCAGCTCGGCTGGATCAGCCTGATGATGATCCCGCCCGATCCCGGCTCCTCGTTTCCGGTCTATCTGAAGGCGCTGGGCGAGACGCTGTCGATCGCGCTGCTCGGCACGACGCTGGCGGCGCTGTTCGCGCTCCCGGTCAGTCTGCTGGCCGCGCGCAACGTGGTGCCGTCGAAGATCCTGCGCTTTCCCGTTCGCCGCTTGCTGGATTCGATCCGCGGCGTCGACACGCTGATCTGGGCGCTGGTGTGGATCAATGTGGTCGGGCTCGGCCCGTTCGCCGGCGTGCTCGCCATCGCCGTGTCGGATTTCGGCGCCTTCGGAAAACTGTTCTCGGAGGCGATCGAGGGCGCCGACCAGAAGCAGGTTGAAGGCATCCGCGCTTCCGGCGGCAGCGCGCTGCACGAGATTCGCTTCGGGCTGCTGCCGCAGGTCCTGCCCGTGATCGCCGGTCAGGTGCTCTATTTCATCGAATCCAACACCCGCTCGGCCACAATCATCGGCATTGTCGGTGCCGGCGGCATTGGCCTCCAGCTCGCCGAGCAGATCCGCGTCTTGGAATGGCAGAAGGTGTCGTTCCTGATCCTGATGATCTTGGTTGCGGTTGCCGCGATCGATTTCATTTCCGGCAAGCTGCGCTTTGCGATTATCGGACGAAGGGCTATCGCTTAACTCAGGTGCGGCCGCAGTCTTCTTCCCTTCTCGCCTTGTGGGAGAAGGGGGCGCGAAGCGCCGGATGAGGGATCCGTCTCCGCGCATTCAAATGAGAGCTGGACTCGCGGAGAGGACCCCTGACCCGTCTCGCCGCTGCGCGGCGAGCCACCCTCTCCCACAAGGGGAGAGGGGAAGAGGGCTCACCCGTTCTCCACCAAAAACTCCACCCGCTCCGCCGCGAACCGCGAGTGCTTTGTCACCAGCGGTCTGCCGCCGAGATCGTGGTCGGTGGCATCGACCACGAGGATCGGTCGTCCCAGTGCAAGATCGAGCCGGGCGGCGTCGGTCGCGTCGACGATGCCGGCCGTTATCCGGGTCGCGCCGCGGCGGTAGTCGCGGATGCCGTAGTGCTCCAGCAACTTCGTCATCGAGCGCGTCGCGGCGAACACGGCGCCTGCGCCCGGAAACAACTCGGCCGACAACCACGTGGTGGAGACGCAGATCGGCGTGCGATCGGCGAGGCGAATCGCCTCGATCCGCACCAGCGGCGCGCCGGCCTTCAAGCCGAGCTCGCGCGCCAGCTCCCGGGTTGCGACGTCATTGGAGGTCTCGATCAACTGGCCGCGCGGCTCGCGGCCGCCGGCGCCGACGATCTCGGAGAACCGGGTGCGCGAGCGCAGCGGATAGGCCAGCTTCTGCGCCTCGACATAGGTTCCGCTGCCGCGCTCGGCCCGCACCAGGCCGCGCTCGGCCAGCGCGGCCAGCGCGCGCCGCACGGTGTGGCGGTTCACGCGGTAGGTTTCCGCGATCTCCATCTCGCCCGGTAATTTGTCGCCGGCGGCAAAGCGGCCGTCGGCGATACCGCGCTCGATGCCGTCGGCGATGAGGCGCCACAGCGCGACGCCCGAAGATGCAGTGTCTTGCATGCTCATATCGCTGGTCAGCCTAGCTGAGAAATCACGCCTTTGTCACGAAACAGTCATGGCGCTCCTTTATGAAGTTGTCTAGTATCATAGACAACTTAGAATCGGCAAGTTCGGTGGATTTGGTGACCCAGCAGAATGACCAGCAAGCCCAGCGCAAGGCCGCGATGGCCGTGCTGGCGCACGCGGAGGCGGGCGAGATCGCCGCCCGCCTCCGCACACTCGCCCTGCCGGCCCATCAAAATCTGCGCGAAGGCGAAAACGGTCTCGTCATGCTGCGCGGCCGGGTCGGCGGCGACGGTGCACCGTTCAACCTCGGCGAAGCCACGGTCTCGCGTGCGGCGGTCCGGCTTGCCAGTGGCGAGGTCGGCTTCGGCTACACACTCGGCCGCGATGGTGAGAAGGCGCGGCTGATCGCGCTGTGCGACGCGCTGGTGCAGTCCAGCGATTTTGGCGCAGCCGTCGAGCGCGAAATTATCGCGCCGTTGCGCGAGCAGCTTATGACGAGGCGCCAGCAGGCAGCGGCGAAGACTGCCGCGACGAAGGTTGATTTCTACACCATGGTGCGCGGTGAGGGGTGAGATCATGACCACGATTGCAGAACTGCCGCCGGGTTTCGCCGACAGGGTTCTGTCGGCGCAATCGACCTTTCGTTCGGTCATGGATGCGATGGCGCGGCCGGGTTCGGTCCAGCGCATCGTTCCGACAGCCGGAGCGCCCCATACGATGATGCGCGGCACCGCCGCGATCGCGCTGACGCTGTTCGATCATGACACGCCACTCTGGCTCGATGCGCGCATGGCAGAAAATTCCGACGTGATGAAATGGCTCAAGTTCCACACTGGCGCGCCGGTGGTGCAGGACACTTCGATTGCCAGCTTCGCGCTGATCAGCGACGGCGCGGCGCTGCCGCCGCTCGAAAGCTTTGCGCTCGGCACCAACGAATATCCGGATCGCTCGACCACATTGATCCTTCAGGTCGATAGTCTGGGCTCGGGACGCAGCTTGGAGCTGCGCGGCCCCGGCATCGATAGCGCCACGACGCTCCAGGCGTCGATCAAGCCGTTCGATCTGTTCGAGCGCCTGCGGTTCAACGAGGCGCTGTTTCCGCGCGGCCTCGATGTGGTGCTGGTTGCCGATGATGCCGTGGTTGCGATCCCGCGCACCACGCGCGTCGCGAACAAGGGAAGCTGACCGCATGTATGTCGCAGTCAAAGGCGGCGAACGCGCCATCGAGAACGCCCATCTCCTGCTTGCAAACGCGCGGCGCGGTGACCCAAGCGTTCCGGAAGTCACGCTCGAGCAGATCTCGGAGCAGCTCGGTCTCGCCGTGGACCGCGTCATGAGCGAGGGCTCGCTCTATGACCGCCAGCTCGCCGCGCTCGCGATCAAGCAGGCGCGGGGCGATCTGATCGAGGCGATCTTCCTGGTCCGTGCCTTCCGCGCCACGCTGCCGCGCTTTGGCGCGAGCGAGCCGGTCGACACCGGCGCGATGCGCGTGCAGCGGCGAGTGTCGTCGACCTTCAAGGATATTCCAGGTGGCCAGATCCTCGGGCCGACCTTCGATTATACCCACCGCCTGCTCGATCCTTCGCTCGCAGAAGGCGTTGTGCCGGAAGCGCCAGTGACGGCGGAAGCATCAACGGCACCCACGCCGCGCGTGACGGATATTCTTGGCCGCGACGGACTGATCGAGTCCTCGCCGCAGGCCGAGGACGGCGCCAGCGTCGGCGATCTCACCCGCGAGCCGCTGAATTTTCCGGCGGACCGCGACCTGCGCCTGCAAAATCTGGCGCGTGGTGACGAAGGCTTTCTGCTGGCGATGGGCTATTCCACCCAGCGCGGTTACGGCCGGAACCATCCCTTTGCCGGCGAGATTCGCTTCGGCGAGGTCGATGTCGAATTTTTCGCCGAGGACGTCGGCTTCGCCGTGCCGCTCGGCTCGATCGAGCTGACCGAGTGCCAGATGGTCAACCAGTTCAAGGGCTCGGCGACGGAAGCGCCGTGCTTCACCCGCGGCTATGGCCTCGCCTTCGGCCAGAGTGAGCGCAAGACCATGTCGATGGCGCTGGTGGATCGTGCGCTGCGCGCTCGCGAGCTCGGCGAGGAGGTGCGTGCCCCCGCGCAGGACGAGGAGTTCGTAATGTCGCATTCGGACAACGTGCAGGCGACCGGCTTCGTCGAGCATCTCAAGCTGCCGCATTACGTCGACTTCCAGTCCGAGCTCGGCCTGCTCCGCAAGCTGCGCCAGGAATTTGCCGAGGCCAATGCGCCCGATGCCATGAAGGAGGCCGCGGAATGAACGCGCCCGCCTATAATTTCGGCTATCTCGACGAACAGACCAAGCGGATGATCCGCCGTGCGATCCTCAAGGCGATCGCGATCCCCGGCTATCAGGTGCCGTTCGCCAGCCGCGAAATGCCGATGCCCTATGGCTGGGGCACCGGTGGCGTGCAGGTGACGGCGGCGATCCTGGGACCTGAGGACGTGCTGAAGGTGATCGACCAGGGCTCCGACGACACCACCAACGCGATCTCGATCCGAAAGTTCTTCGCCAAGACGGCGGGCGTCGCCACCACGACGGCGACGGACGAGGCAACCGTGATTCAGACGCGCCACCGCATTCCCGAGACGCCGCTGCATGAAAACCAGGTGCTGGTGTATCAGGTACCGATCCCTGAACCCCTACGTTTCCTCGAGCCGCGCGAGACCGAGACGCGGCGCATGCATGCGCTCGCCGAATATGGCCTGATGCATGTCAAACTCTATGAGGACATCGCCCGCTTCGGCCATATCGCGACTGCCTATGCCTATCCGGTCAAGGTGAACGCGCGCTACGTGATGGACCCGTCGCCGACGCCGAAATTCGACAACCCCAAGATGGACAATTGTGCCGCGCTGCAATTGTTCGGCGCCGGCCGTGAGAAGCGCATCTACGCGATCCCGCCCTACACGAAAGTCGTGTCGCTCGATTTCGAGGATCATCCGTTCGAGCCGTACCGTTTCAACGCGCCTTGCGCTCTGTGTGGTGCGGAAAGCTCTTATCTCGACGAGATCGTCACCGACGACAAGGGCGGCCGGATGTTCGTCTGCTCGGACACCGATTATTGCGAGGGCCGGCAGGCCGCCGGCCATCACGGCAGCCTGAGCGCCGCACCGTACAAGGAGAGGGCGGGCTCACATGGCTGAACTCGATACGCTCGAAAACGACCAGCCGCTGCTGGTGGCGGAGTCGCTCAGCAAGTCCTTCGGCCGCATCGCCGCCTGCCGAGAGGTGTCCTTTGCGCTCTATCCCGGCGAGGTGCTGGCGATCGTCGGCGAATCCGGCTCGGGCAAGTCGACGCTGCTGCAAATGCTGTCGGCTCAACTCACGCCGAGCGCCGGCCGGGTCTCTTACCGGATGCGCGACGGCGTCACCCGCGATCTTACGACGCTCGGCGAGGCCGAGCGGCGCTTTCTGTTCCGCACCGACTGGGGCTATGTCCATCAGGATCCTGCGCAAGGCCTGCGCATGGCGGTCTCGGCCGGCGCCAATGTCGGCGAGCGGCTGATGGCGGTGGGATGGAATCATTACGGCCGCATCCGCGACACCGCCTCCGACTGGCTGATGCGCGTCGAGATCGACGTCGCGCGCATCGACGATGCGCCGCGCACCTATTCCGGCGGCATGCGCCAGCGGCTCCAGGTCGCGCGCAACCTCGTCACCGGGCCGCGGCTGGTGTTCATGGACGAGCCGACCGGCGGCCTGGACGTGTCGGTGCAGGCGCGCCTGCTCGATCTCCTGCGCAGCCTGGTCGCCGAGCTGCACCTCGCCGTCATCATCGTCACGCATGATCTCGCGGTGGCCCGCCTTTTGTCGCACCGCGTGATGGTGATGAAGGGCGGCCGCGTCATCGAGACCGGCCTCACCGATCAGGTGCTCGACGATCCGCGCGAGCCCTATACGCAACTCCTCGTCTCCTCGATTCTGCCGCCATGAGCCTGCCAACATGAGCCTTGCAACGACGGCCATGATCGACATCGCCGACGCCCGGAAGACCTTTACGATGCACCTGCAAGGCGGCATCAAATTGCCGGTCGTGCGCGGCGTGACGTTCCATGTCGATCCCGGCGAAGGCGTCGTGCTGTCGGGGCCGTCAGGCGCCGGCAAGTCGTCGATCCTGAAGATGATCTTCGGCAATTATCGCTGCGATTCCGGCCGCATCGGCATCCGCCACCGCGGCGCGCTGATCGATCTTGCCGCCGCCGAGCCGCGGCAGGTGCTCAACGTCCGCCGCGCCACCATCGGTTATGTCAGCCAGTTCCTTCGCGCCGTGCCCCGCGTTGCGACCATCGACGTGGTCGCCGAGCCTCTGATCGTGAACGGCCTGGCGCGCGCGGAGGCGCAAGCCCGCGCGGGCGTGCTCCTGCATCGTCTCAACATTCCCGAGCGGCTGTGGCAGCTTCCGCCCGCGACCTTCTCCGGCGGCGAGCAGCAGCGCGTCAACATCGCGCGTGGCTTCATCTCGGATCTGCCGATCCTGCTGCTCGACGAGCCGACCGCTTCGCTCGATGCCGCCAACCGCACTGTGGTGGTCGAGCTGATCGCTGAGAAAAAACGCCAGGGCGTCGCCATGGTCGCCATTGTCCATGACGACGAAATCCGGCATCTGATTGCCGACCGCATCGTCGATGTCACCAGCTTCGCCGCCGCGGCTTGAAGGAAATGGACATGAACGCCAAGCCGAAGGACACGGTCATCGCCAACGCCAGGATCGTGCTGGCTGACCGGGTGATCGATCAGGGCTGGCTTGCTCTCGTCGACGGACGCATCGCCGAGATCGGCGAGGGCAGGGCGCCCGCCGGCGCCGAGGATGCTGGCGGCGACCTCGTCATGCCCGGCCTGATCGAGCTTCACACCGACCATCTCGAAGCCCATTACGTGCCGCGACCGAAGGTGTTCTGGAATCCGGTCGCCGCCGTCATCTCGTATGACGGCCAGCTCGCGACCTCGGGCATCACCACCGTGTTCGATTCGCTCCGGGTCTGGCGCGAGGACGGCGCGGAGGAAGTCGATGGCCGCGCCGGCGTGCTCGCCGCCGCGATCACGATCGCGCGCGATGCCGGCCTCTTGCGCGCCGACCATTTCCTGCATCTGCGCTGTGAAATCCCGATGCCGAGCGTCGTCGAGGAGGCCAAGGAGCTGATCGGCCGGCCCGACGTCAAGCTGATGTCGCTGATGGATCACACGCCGGGCCAGCGCCAGTTTCGCGACGAGGTCAAGCTGCGCGACTATTATCGCGGCAAGGGCGGCGGCAAGACCGACGCCGAGCTCGACGAACTGTTCGCGAAGCGCTTTGCCTATCAGAAGGCCTATGCCGCGACCAATATGCGCGAGATCGTGACGCTGGCGCATGCGTACAAGATCTCGCTCGCAAGCCATGACGACACCACCGAGGAGAACGTCGCCGATGCCGTGCGCGACGGTGTCGCCGTGGCGGAATTCCCCACCACGCTCGAAGCCGCGCGCGGTCTGCATCACGCCGGCATCGACATCCTGATGGGCGCTCCCAACGTCGTGCGCGGCGGCTCGCATTCCGGCAATATCGCCGCGGTCGATCTCGCCCGCGAAGGCCTGCTCGATATCCTGTCGTCGGATTACATCCCGTCGAGCCTGCTGATGGGCGCGCTGCAGCTGCCCGAGCATGTGCCGGCGATCGATCTGCCGTCGGCGATCCGCACCGTAACCAAGGCGCCTGCCGATGCGGTCGGACTCACCGATCGCGGCGAGATCGCGGTCGGCAAGCGCGCCGACCTGATCCGCGTGCATGTTGCCGGCAGCGTCCCCGTCGTGCGCAGCGTCTGGCGCGAAGGGAGTCGTGTCGCATGAGCGAGACCGCGGCCATGGCGCAGGAGGTCGCGGGCGCGATCGGACCCGGGCGGCTGGTGCTTGTGGTCGGTCCCAGCGGCGCCGGCAAGGACACGCTTTTGCGACTGGCGCGGGCGGCGTGCAGTGAGGATCACGACATCGTCTTTCCACGCCGCCTCGTGACGCGGGAATCCTCCGCTGCCGAAGACAACCTCGCGCTTGGCCCCGACGAATTCCGCCGCGGTCAGCAGCATGGCGAGTTCGCCATGCACTGGGAGGCGCACGGGCATTCCTACGCGCTGCCGCTCGAGATCAACGACGATATCCGTGCCGGACGCACGGTGGTCGTCAATGTCTCGCGCACGGTGATCGGCGCGCTGCGCCAAGCCTATGCAAATGTCGTGGTGGTCGCGATCACGGCCCCGCCAGACGTGCTGGCGCAGCGGCTTGCCGCGCGGGCGCGGCACAGCGACGGCAATATCGCGGCGCGGCTGTCGCGCAGTGTCGATGTCGCGCGGGCGCATGCCGATATCACCATCCTCAACGCCGGCAGCGCGGAGTATCACAGCCGACAGCTCGTGCGCGTGATCAGGAATGAAGGTTGGCATGAGTAATGGCGGGCACGCTAAGGAGGAGTGGAAGAATGTCGGTGATCGAAACGGTCGAACAGCTGGAGGCCATCTACGGCGTCACCAACGATGCCTCGACCGTGAAAGTCGCCGACCATGTCACCCCGCTCTACCGCATCTACATCGAGAAGGCGCCGTTCGCGGCGCTCGCCACGATCGGGCCGGAGGGCATCGACTGCTCGCCGCGCGGCGATCTCCCCGGCTTTGTCCGCATTCATGACCCGAAGACGCTGATGCTGCCCGACCGCCGCGGCAACAATCGGGTCGATTCCCTGCGCAATATCGTGCGCGATCCCCGGGTGTCGCTGATGTTCCTGATTCCCGGCTCCGGCAATGCGGTTCGTGCCAACGGCCGCGCCCATCTCTCGATTGATCCCGAACTGCTGGCCTCGTTCAAGGTCGAAGGCAAGGCACCGCGCTGCGTCATGGTCATGAGCGTGGACGAGATCTACTTCCAATGCGCCCGCGCCATCGTCCGCGCCGACCTCTGGAATCCCGACAAGCGCGTCGACCCAAAGACCCTGCCGACGCCCGGCCAGATCCTGGCCGAGATGAGCGAGAACAGGGTCGGCGGCGCGGAGTACGACCGCGCCTGGCCCGCGCGAGCCGCAGCGACGATGTGGTGACGTTTCTTACCCTCTCCCCTTGTGGGCTATGGGATTCCCGGTTTTATGCTTTGGATTGCAAGCAGATAACCTTCGAGGATTGCGGCGAGGCGGTCCCAGCCGTCTCGCATTGTCTTTGGGCCC
>NZ_JADPJR010000131.1:0-140925 GCF_023073535.1 Bradyrhizobium sp. 179
CTCGGCGTCACGACCGTCGTTCTTGTTGCGCTTGACATAGGGCTTCACATACGCCGGCGGCATCAGCCGCACCTCATGGCCATAGCGGCTGATGACGCGCGCCCAATGATGAGCGCTGCCGCAAGCCTCCATGCCCACCAGGCAAGGCGGCAACTGCGCGAAAAACTTCTCGACCGCGGCTCGCTTAAGCTGGCGCCTCACCACCACAGCTCCCGACGCATCAACCCCATGAATCTGAAAAACGTTCTTCGCCAGATCCAAACCAATTGTGTTAATCTTCGACATGGACGGCTCCCTTTGTCTGGTTCGACTCAATCACCAGTCTGGCACATTGATGCCGTTCGGGGGCCGTCCACCCCATCATTGCGAGGAGCCACCCGGTTCGGCCTTCGGCCGGCCGGACCTAAACTCCGCGACCAAGCAATCCAGACTGTCTCCGCGGAGGCATTCTGGATTGCTTCGCTTCGCTCGCAATGACGGCTCAACAGACATCGACACTTGTGCAATAGACCCCAGGCCTTGATCGGGGCGACGTCGATCCAGCGCCGCTCTTACCAGCTCTTGAGTGCGGATTCGGCGAGCTGCACACGTTTGACGCTTCGAGCAGCGTGAACTTGTAGGGCTCATCCTCGTAGACGTGATGATCCTTGCGCGCGATGTCACGCTCGCGCAGCAGGATCAGCGTCTCACGCGCCGACAGGTTCGCGCGCGCCGCCTCCTCGAGCAGGTTGTCGAGCTGGTCGCGGATGCCGGAGAGCTGCAATCGCACCAGCATGGCCTCGAGCCGATCGATTGGCGCTTCAGTAGCTTTTTTTGTACGCGCCATCAGAAGCTCCCTCCGATCGCTGCTTCGTATTCGGCAAGAGGACGCAACAACGAGGGCAGTGGAGAAGGCGCCGGCACTGTCGGTGTCGCGATTGCCGGTCGGCAGAAGGCGCCAGTGCGACCGGCAACCCCGTCGAGGTGGGCGGAACCGATGATCCGCAGCCGGCGACCTTCCGATTGCTTATGGACCGCAACCTCGCGCATGCCGTGGCGGATGCGCACGTCGCCGGCCGCAACCGTCACCGCCACGCGCTCGCCGATCGATCTTTTCAAGCGAGGTCTGATGCTTTGGCATCGCGGTCTCCGTTCCCGCAAAACATGGACGCTAAGCCCGACAACATTCATTAAAATAGGAAGAAACATAATTTACACCACTCCGACGCACCGGGGCGGCTATGCTAACGCCTGGACGGAGCGAGGTTCCCGTTGCGGGCTGGCTGATTCCTCGTGGAAACGGCGAACCGTATCTGCCCAACCCGATCTTAGCCGAGACGGCAGACTCGGCGTGCACCTCCCACCACAGGCCAACGGTTCGCGTATCTCGCCAGCGCTGGTGAGGCGCCACGGGGCATCATCCGACGGTGTCTCGCCAGCCGACATGGAGGAACTCCATGAGGATCCAGACGCCGGACGGACCTGGGCAGCGAGTTCAATTTTGAACTCCTTGGATATCGGAGCGGGAGCACTCTATCAGAACTATGCGTTTCTCTGACTGTGCTTTCGACGCGCGATTACGGAGCTCACGCAGACGCGAATGCTTGCTCTGGGAGGCTCGACGCAAGGGGGTGATCGAACCAGCGGAATAAGAAAGACCCAATCAGCGACGGCTCCTTGGGGGCGGACCACCGCGTTTGGGCTGTGCGCTACAATTCGCCGCCACCGGCCAAATTTTATTGATGGACAAGCCGGCGCTCCGCGGCAGCCACTACACATCTGCACGAGAAGCCGCGTGAACCGAGAACGGGTCCGCTATGCACCGGCCTCAGCAACAGACTTACGCCGCCGTCAGTATTTTTACTCCGCTTTGCTTAGCACATCTGCTCTCGACTACGCGCCTCATCGCCAGGAATGCCCTCACGCGCGCCGCGGCACTTCAAGAAATTCATTTTCATTCAACGCTGCCGAGGTCAGCATGAGCGAAGCGTTGCGTGTAATCGCTGCGGCTTGGCTGTAGCGCGGCGCAGAAATTTACGCTAGCTTCTGCTTGCGAGTTTGCAAATGCGTGCCCGCATCCGATCTCTCCGAAGACAACGAGCGACCATTCGACCGCTTGCCCCCTCCCATCGTCAGAGCTGGGATAATCCGGACAATGACGAAATCTGGTTTGAGTTGGCGCGTGCTATCGGACGTCAGCTCGCACGGGATGAACATCACGGTTCGGGGCAGCCGATAGAGGACCGGCATGACGACAGCGTCATCGAAGAAAACGGCCGTACTATACGCCCGTTATTCCAGCGACATGCAAAAGGCGACCTCGATTGACGGTCAGCTATTGCTCTGCCGGAAGGTCGCATTGCGCAACAACCTCGATGTCATCGGCGAGTTTGTGGATGCCGCAAAATCTGGTCTTACCGAAGGTGCGAGGGACGGCTATCAACGTTTGCTCAACGGGGTGCGAAACCAGGACTTTGACGTGGTCGTGGTTGAACATTTCGACCGCTTGTCGCGTGATCCCGCAACCATCCAGCGTCTCAAGCAGGTTTTCGAGTTCAATGGCGTCGAGCTGATGGATCAGAAAGGGGTCTATGCGACCGCCACTGACATCAGCATTGCAAGTCTCTACAACACGATTTACAAGCCGCAGCTCGCCGAAAAGGTTCGGCGCGGCCATGACAACGCTGTTGCCAACGGAAGAATTCCTGGCTCATACGCCTATGGTTATCGACCGAGGCCGGGCGCGCCGGGCGAACGCGTGATCGATGAGAACGAAGCAAAGATTGTGCTCCGCATCTTCACCGAATATGCAGCGGGCCGCTCGACCCGAACTATCGCCGCTGATCTCACCCGCGAAGGCGTGCCCTCACCCGGTGCAACTCGTCACAAGAACAAGGCTGGTCGTACCACCTGGAATCATCAGTGCATCACAGGCGGTCGGCATGGTCGCGGCATTATCGGCAACGATCTATATATCGGCGAGATACATTGGAACGTTCGCTCGACAATTCTCAACCCGGAGACCCAGAAGAAGCAGAAGCGCCGCAATCCAGAAGAGCGCCACATCATAGTCAAAAAGCCGGAGCTACGGATCGTTCCGCAAGTGCTCTGGAATCGAGCGCAGGAGGTTCGTAGCGCGCGCGCCGTATCTATGTTCGGACCGACTGGCAAGCCGCGGCGTCGCGCCGTGATCCCGCGCAACAATGAGCACCCGCTTGCCGGTGTGCTCCGGTGCGGCGTCTGCAATGGCCACATGCGAATCGCTCAATCCTCGCGTAACGGTGCACCGCGCGCGGCATGCGCGAGCGCGCATCAGCGGGGCACCTGCGAGCACACCCGCAGCTTCGACATGGACGTTCTGCTCGAGGATGCCTCCGACAAAATCCAATTGAAATTGCTTTCGCCGAAAGCCATTGAAGAGGCGATGTGTGCCTGGAAGGAGGAGCGCAAAAACGATCGGAACAAGGGCAGCGAACACGCTAAGCTAGAGCGTCGACGCCGCGTGTTGACTACCGAGATCGAACGCCTGTCATATGCCATCGCAAATAGCCGTCGGAAGCCGGACGAGTTGCTCAAGCGGATCGATGAGTGCGACGTGGAGCGGGAAAGCGTTGAAGAGCGCTTGCGGCTGCTGGGCGGTGGCGGCGAAAATGTCATCGGCTTCGATCACTCGAAATTCAGTGACGGATACCGTTCGGAGGTTAGAAGGCTGGTCACCGCGCTCAAGACAAATCCCAAGGCGATCGAAACTCGCGTCGCTTTCCGCAACTTGATTGAATGCATAGTAGTGCATCCGGTTCCCAAGCGGATGCCCTACGAATATACCCCCTACCTGAACAGCTCCGCGCTTTACGGCAAGAAGCTTTTCCCTGAAAACCGTAGCAAGGAGCGAGAAATCAGCACGTTTGCTTACTACGACAATGGCAAGTCAGGGAAATCCGTGTCCTCGTAATAGACGCGGACCTGCATGTGGTGGCGGCCGTCGCGGATCTCGCCGTCGAGATGAGCTGTCACGTCGCGAGCCTCTTGGCTTGTCGATAACCAGCCCGTTTTGCGCAAAAACCGCCGGCCGCGCAAGCCGAGCTAGGATACAACCGGCCGCCTCGTCGCACCCAGCGTCACCTCGACGATCTCAGGCGGCACGCCGACGCGGAGCGGCATGATGCTGCAACCGAGGCCGCCAGAGATGATGACGTCGCATTTCAGCCGGACATGGCCGTAGGCGAGCCGGATGCCATGCTGCGGCGGGACCGCCGGCGACCAGCCAAGCAGGCGCACCTGACCGCCATGGGTATGGCCGGACAGTTGCAGCGCGACGCGCGCCGGGACGCGCGGCGCGATGTTGGGCTCATGCGCGAGCAGGATGATCGGCGCGTCATCCGTGACCTTGGCGAGCGTGGCGTTGAGATCGTCGGCACCGAAGTGCACCATGCTGCGGAAGCGTCGCGCCGGTAGGAAGGCGAGCTGATCGCCGAGACCCGCAAGCCAGAACGGGCGGCCGTCCTTGGTGAGACGCACGACATCGTTCTCGTAGACGGGTATACCGGCCGCTTCCAGTGCCCGATGCGCCATGGTCGGGCCATTCCCGGCCCGTTGCACGGTCTTGTCGTCCCAATAATCGTGGTTGCCCATGACGGCGTGAACGCCGAGCGGCGCCCTGAGGCCGCCGAGCACTCTGGCCCATTCGCTCGACGGGATGATGCGGGTGACCTGATGCAGGCCGGCGACATAGTCGCCGAGCAGCACGATGAGGTCGGCATTCAGCGCGTTGGTGCGGTCGACGATGGCCTCGATCCGCTCCAGCGGCATCCAGGGATCGCAGGCATGGATGTCGGCGATGACAGCGATCTTCAGCGGAAGATCCGCCGGCCATTGCCGCGGCGCCGGATGATAGCGGGTGACGCGGAGCCGCAGCATCGGCTCGACGCCGACACCGTAGGCCGCGGTCGAGGCGCCGAGGGCGGACAGGGCGCCGATGGAACGGATGAAATGACGGCGAGTGATCATGGACGCTCGATGGTGATGCTGGTTCTCGATGCGACTCGATTGGAGCGGAATTGGGGTGCGCTCGTGCAGACCGCCTGCATCTCCGTGCAGAGACCTGCACAAGATTACCGGAAATTCACGAGCACCGGAGCACTCTGCACTTGCGTAAATCAGTCGTCGCTCTCGTCCGAGCCGAACAGGCCGAACTGGGCCGCATCGCGCGAGGGCTCGGCGAGACCGAGGTGACGGAAGGCGTGCGAGGTGAGCAGGCGGCCGCGCGGGGTGCGCTGGAGATAGCCGCACTGGATCAGATAGGGCTCGATGATGTCCTCGATGGCATCGCGCGGCTCGGACAAAGCGGCGGCCATGGTCTCGACGCCGACCGGGCCGCCGCCATAATTCTGCGCGATGGTCGTGAGGTAGCGGCGGTCCATGGCATCGAGGCCTGCGGCATCGACCTCGAGCGCGCTGAGTGCGTGGTCGGCGATCTTGCGGTCGATCTTGTCGGCATCGGCCGCCGAGGCGAAGTCGCGGACCCGGCGGAGCAGACGGCCCGCGATGCGCGGTGTGCCGCGGGCGCGGCGCGCGATCTCGTTGGCGCCATCGGCGGTCATGCCGACATTGAGCACGCGCGCGCCGCGGCTGACGATGCTTTCGAGTTCTTCAATGGTGTAGAAATTGAGCCGCACCGGAATGCCGAAGCGGTCGCGCAGCGGATTGGTCAGCAGGCCAGCCCGCGTGGTGGCGCCGACGAGGGTGAATTTCGACAGCTCGATCTTCACCGAGCGCGCCGCCGGGCCTTCGCCGATGATGAGGTCGAGCTGAAAGTCCTCCATCGCGGGATAAAGCACCTCTTCCACCGCCGGACTGAGGCGATGGATCTCGTCGATGAAGAGCACGTCGCGCTCTTCGAGGTTGGTGAGGAGGGCGGCGAGATCGCCGGCCTTGGCAATGACAGGCCCCGAGGTGGCACGAAAGCCGACGCCCAGCTCCTTCGCCACGATCTGCGCCAGCGTGGTCTTGCCGAGGCCCGGGGGACCCACGAACAGCACGTGATCCAGCGCCTCGCCGCGCTTGCGCGCCGCCTCGATGAAGATCGAGAGATTCTTGCGCGCCTGCTGCTGGCCGACGAAGTCGGACAGCGATTGCGGACGCAGCGCGGTGTCGCCGACGTCGTCGCTGCGGCGCTCGGGCGAGACCATGCGATTGGCCTTGGGATCGCTCACTCAGCGAACTCCTCGTAGGGTGGGCAAAGGCGCCCTTCGCGCCGTGCCCACCACGTCACCGGTCGCTCCAAAGGTGGTGGGCACGTTGCGCTTTGCCCACCCTACGAGACCGAGCATTGACGCGCTCACTTCGCGAGCTCCTTCAGGCCGAGGCGGATGAGCTGCGCGGTCTCGGCATTCTCGCCCGCACTACGCGAAGCCGACGCAATCGCCGCGGCGGCCTGCGGTTGGCCGTAGCCGAGATTGACCAGTGCGGAGATCGCATCCGCCACGGGGCGCGGCGCGCGCTGGTCGTCGACGGCGCCGGCGAGATGCACCACTGCCGGATCGACATTGGCAAAGGCCGGCGCCTTGTCCTTCAGTTCGGTGACGATGCGCTCGGCGACCTTGGGGCCGACGCCGGGCGTGCGCGCCACCGCCGCCTTGTCGCGGAGCGCGATGGCATTGGCGAGGTCAGCCGGCGATAAGGTGCCGAGCACGGCGAGCGCGACCTTGGCGCCGACGCCCTGCACGGTCTGGAGCAGGCGAAACCATTCACGCTCCTGGTCAGTGCGAAAGCCGAACAGTTTGATCTGGTCCTCGCGGACATAAGTCTCGATCGACAGCACGGCCGCTTCGCCCGGAGACGGCAGATGCTGCAACGTGCGTGACGAGCAATGCACCTGATAGCCAACGCCGCCGACGTCGAGGATGACGAAATCCTCACCGTAGGAATCGATCAGGCCCTTGAGCTTGCCGATCATATCCCCACGACCTTCAGCCTGAGCGCGGTGCTCTGGCGGTGATGAGCGTGGGTGATGGCGATGGCGAGCGCGTCGGCGGCATCCGCCGACGGCGGCTCGGCCTTGGGCAGCAAAATCTTGAGCATCATCGCGATCTGTTGCTTGTCGGCGTGACCGGCGCCGACCACCGTCTTCTTGACTTGGTTCGGCGCATATTCGGCGACGACGATGCCGAACATTGCGGGCGCCAGCATGGCAACGCCGCGGGCTTGGCCGAGCTTCAGTGTCGCAACGCCGTCCTTGTTGACGAAAGTCTGCTCGACCGCGGCTTCCATCGGCTGGTGATCGGACAGAACGGCCGCGAGCCCCTCATGGATCGCAAGCAGCCGGCTCGCCAACGGCAAGTCGTCCGGCGGTTCCACCGAACCACAGGCGACGTAGATCAGACGGTTGCCCTCAGCCTCGATCACGCCCCAGCCGGTGCGGCGCAGGCCGGGGTCGATGCCGATGATGCGAACGGGGCCGCGAATCGGGAGCGCAGTCATGGGCCAGTGATAGCGGCTGGCCGCCCGAAGCGAAACAGAAACAGAACGGAAGTAACAGGGGAAGTGGGATACCGCGGGGCGCACCGCCGCTCAGCACACATCCGGTGTCATACCCGCGAAGGCGGTTATCCAGTACGCCGCGGCTTATCGGTATTGTTCGAATGTTTCTGGAATACTGGGTCGCCCGGTCCAGCCGAGCGACGACAGCGGAGGGTTGAGGCCCTAGCCGCCCATCTTCGCCATCAGCGCGTCCGACACCTCGAAATTGGCGTAGACGTTCTGGACGTCGTCGTGCTCATTCAGCATGTCCATCAACTTGAGCAGCTTCTCGCCGGTCTCGTCGTCGACCGACACCGTGTTCTGCGGCTTCCAGATCAGCGCGGCCTTGCGCGGCTCGCCGAACTTGGCTTCCAGCGCCTTGGCGACGTCGCGATAGCCTTCGGTCGAGGCGTAGATCTCGTGTCCGCCCTCGCCGGAGATCACGTCGTCGGCGCCGGCCTCGATCGCCGCGTCCAGCACAGCATCGTCAGAGGCGACGCTGCGATCGTATTCGATGACGCCGGTGCGGTCGAACATGAAGGAGACCGAGCCGGTTTCGCCGAGATTGCCGCCGGACTTCGTGAAGAAGGAGCGGATGTCGGACGCGGCGCGGTTGCGATTGTCGGTCAGCGCCTCGACGATGACGGCGACGCCGCCGGGGCCGTAGCCCTCGTAGCGGATCTCGTCATAATTCTCGCCCTCGCTGCCGAGCGCCTTCTTGATGGCGCGCTCGATATTGTCCTTCGGCATGTTCTCCTGGCGTGCTGCGATCACGGCGGCGCGCAGGCGCGGGTTCATGGCGGGGTCGGGTGTACCCAGCTTGGCCGCGACGGTGATTTCCCGCGCCAGCTTGCCGAACAGCTTCGACTTCTGGGCATCCTGCCGCCCCTTGCGGTGCATGATGTTCTTGAATTGGGAATGTCCGGCCATGCGTGGTCTCTTGAAGGGTCTCGGGATCGTTCGCCGATGGGTGGGAGGCGCGGCCTTATAGGCCGCCAACCCACCGGAATCAAAGGGATCTGCTGCTCTAAGGTAGCACTGTAAAGGTAGCCGCCGTAATGGCCTCTGCCTAGGTGTCAGGCATCGTTAACCCTGACTTCATTTCAGCCTGCGAAAATAGCGTCCGACCGTCCCCCGACCAGAGAGACCCGATGGCGTTCGGACTATTTCGGAAGCGTCTGCCGGACATGGCTGCGCCTGCGGCAGCCTCGCAGGCTGCGCAACCGGTGGCTCATTCCGAGCCCGCCGGGATCGCCGATGGCGACTCGGCCCGCGAGATCCTGGAGCTGCTGGAACTCGAGCTCGGCGCGATGATCCGGCAGCTCGAGCGCGCCGCCAATTCGGTGGCCGGCGGAGCCGAGGCGACCGCCGCAACCCTTGCCGCCATTCGCGACCGCACCGACGCCCTGACCGGCCGCACCAACGCGGCGCAATCGACCGCCTCGACGTTCGCCCATGCCGCCGACAAGTTCACGCAGTCCGCACTGGGAATCGGAGCGCAGGTTCGCGAGGCAGGCAAGCTCGCCGACGAGGCCAGCGCCGCTGCGCAGGAAGCCCGCGCCAATGTCGATCGCCTGCGCGAGTCCTCCGCCGCCATCGGCAATGTCGTCAATCTGATCGCGCAGATCGCACGGCAGACGACGCTGCTCGCGCTCAACTCCACCATCGAGGCCGCGCGCGCCGGCGCGGCCGGCAAAGGCTTTGCAGTCGTCGCGACGGAAGTGAAGGCGCTCGCAGTGCAGACCCAGGGCGCGACCGAAGAGATCACCAAAAAGATCGACGCACTCCAGCGCGACGCCGCCGGCTCTGCGGATGCCGTGCACCGCATCTCGCAGGCGATCGAGGCGATCCGCCCGGTGTTCGAGACCGTCAACGGCGCCGTCGCCGAGCAGAACGCCACCACCAGCGAAGTCTCCGGCAACGCTGCCAGCGCCTCGGACTTCATCGTCTCGGTCGGCGAGAGCGCGGCCGAGATCGACGCAGCGACCAAAGCGGCCGAGACCCATGGCGAGAACGTCGCCAGCGCCGGCCGCGCCGTCACCACCTTCGCGCAAAAGCTGAAGTCGCGTTGCGCCGTGCTGCTCCGCCAGAGCGAGCACGATGACCGCCGCAAGACCGAGCGCTTGCCCTGCCATCTCAAGTTCGAAACCGCGCGCGGCGTGATGCCAGTCTACGAGATCGCGATGGACGGCGTGCTGATCGGCGGGGCGGACGCAGGCCGGCTTGCGCCGCAAGCGCTGGTCGAAGGCACCCTCGAGAACGTCGGCGCCTGCCGCCTGCGCGTGGTCGAGCAATCCAAAGCCGGCGCCCGCGCGCATTTCGTCGGCCCCCATGCCGAGCTCCGCGAGAAGATCGAGGACAGTCTGTGGTCGATCCATGAGGAGAACATGGAATTTGTCACCCGTGCCATGGAAGCCGGCAACGCCCTGACCAAGATATTCGAGCAGGCGGTCGCGCGCGGCGAGGTCAAGATCGACGACCTCTTCGACACCGACTACGTGGAAATTGCGGGCACCGATCCGCAGCAATATCGCACAAAGTATCTGGACTGGGCCGACCGCGCGCTACCGCCTTTCCAGGAGGCATTCCTGGCAAAGGATCAGCGCATGGCGTTCTGCGCCATGGTCGATCGCAACGGCTTCCTGCCGGTGCACAACAAGATCTATTCGCATCCGCAGCGGCCGGGCGACGTGGCCTGGAACACCGCCAACAGCCGTAACCGGCGGATCTTCAACGATCCGGCGGGGCTCGCCGCCGCGCGCAACCTGCGCTCGTACCTGGTCCAGAGCTATGCGCGCGACATGGGCAACGGGAACACCGTGATGATGCGGGAGATCGACGTCCCCATCCGCGTGCAGGGCCGGCACTGGGGCGGATTCAGGACGGCCTACAAATTGTAGTGCACGCTCAGGCAAGACGGCAGGCGCGAATCATCCTTTAAAGCTGAAGCTGGAATGGGAATGCTGCCGTGAGCCGGCGAACGGCTCTCCTTGAGGACTCATCGCACATGTCCGCCGTACAACTTGCAGTCATGGACACCGGCTCCAACCGGGCGCTGGCCGAACGGCTGATCGACCAGCTCGCCGACCGCATCGGCGGCCTCGGCGTGGAACTCGCCGACATCGCCGGCAATGTCCAGGAAGTCGCAAGCCGCGTCGCCAATCAATCGGAACGGTTTCACCACCTCCAGAAGACGGCCGAGACGATGGTCTCGGCAAACCACGACATCGCCAACGCATCTCAGGCGGTGCAAACGACGTCGTCCGCCGCGGCCGACGAGATCGCGCAGTCGCGCAGCACAGTCGATACCGCCGTCAGCCACATCTCCGAGCTCGTCGCCGCGGTGGAGCGGATCGAGGCGCGATTGAGCGCCGTCGGCTCGGCGCTGGCCCAGGTGGCAAAGGTCTCCGGCTCGATCGAGGCGATCGCCAAGCAGACCAATCTGCTGGCGCTGAACGCAACCATCGAAGCGGCACGCGCCGGCAATGCCGGTCGCGGCTTCGCCGTGGTCGCGAGCGAGGTGAAGAACCTCGCCGAGGCCACTCGCCAGGCCACGCATCAGATCTCCGACACCATGCGCGATCTCGACGGCCAGATCGAAGGCCTGATCGGCGAGAGCAGCGACGCTTCGCAGCGTGCCAAGACTGCCGGTGAAGGCGCCCAACAGATCTCCAGCATCATCTCGCGCGTCCAGCAGGGTTTCGCCTCAGTAGAGGCGGAGATCGGCAGCGTCACGCGAGCTGCGACCTCCAACCTCGGGCATTGCGACACCGTGATCGGCGAGCTCAACGAGCTTGCCAAGGGCGTCGATCTGTCCTCGCGCGATCTCAGGAGTGCCGACCAACGGATCGCAAAACTGCTCGACACCTCGGAAGGCCTGATCGCGCTGATCGCCGACAGCGGCGTGGCGACGTCGGACGCGCCGCTGATCCGCGTCGTCGTCGAAACCGCCAAGCGAATCTCCGCCGAGTTCGAAGCCGCGATCGATCGCGGCGATATCACGCTCGACCAGCTCATGGACGAGAAGTACCGCGAAATTCCCGGCACCGATCCGAGACAATTCCTCACCAATTACGTCGAGTTCACCGACCGCGTCCTGCCCGCGATCCAGGATCCGATTCAGAAATCCGATCCCCGCATCGTGTTCTGCGTCGCATGGGCCAAGGGCGGCTATCTGCCGACCCACAATCCGAACTATCGTCTGCCGCAGGGCAAGGACCCGGTCTGGAATAACGCCAATTGCCGCAACCGCCGCCTGTTCACCGATCGCGCGGTGAAGAAGGTCGCGGCCAACACAAAACCGTTCCTGCTGCAGACCTATCGCCGCGACATGGGCGGCGGGCAGTTCGTGCTGATGAAGGATCTGTCCTCGCCGATCCTGGTCCGCGGCAAGCACTGGGGCGCCTTCCGAATGGGTTTTCGGCAAAGTTGACGGCCGCAGCGAGGCGCCTCGCAACGGCGCTTCGGCGCCCTCAAATCAAAAACTGAAAAACAACCCCATGCACAGTAGCCGGGGCCAACGAAATCAAAGACTTACGCGGGCAGGCCCAAAGAAGCCGCGACGAAGTTGACGCGTCGGGCAAAACAGGGGCATAATGCGATTATTCCGAAACCGCGCATTTGCACTTTTGCTGCCTCGTGGGCGAGGGCCGCGTAGCCGGCTGCGCCCCCATTCATCTCGCGCGGAGAGCCCTCACACGCTCGCACATGACCCTGATGCTAGCGTTGCGTAGGGCAAGCGAGAAGATCCTGCAGTCAGACGGAAGCCGAATTGCTCTGAGTTACAAGCCAAGCGCGATCTCGGCCCATTTCAACATGCGGTCGCTATTGAGGAACGCCAGCACCGCCGGTTCCAGTGACGCGGGCGCGGCCGATCCAACCAAAGCCGTGGCGGCCACCATGTCGCAGCGCTGATTGAAGGCGAGTGAGAGCGCGTTGCGATTTCCCTCGACGCGATAGGGCCGGCTGCGGCCGCGCATCGGACCGACGATGATCTCTCGACCAGCACCGATCGGCGTTGCCTTGCCAATCAGCGCCAGGTCGCCCATTTTTTCGAGGTCGTCATCGTCGGCGACGCCGGTGGCGCAATTGCAAAACCCGAGCTTGGCGCGAACGTAGAGCTGGACCTCGCCGCCGCAATCCTCCGCTTTGCAGCGGAACGCCTTTCCTTTCCCCCAGGGATCTGCGCCGAAAGGCCAGTCGGTTTCTGACCACACCGGGCGGACCTCGCCGAGTGCCGCTGTAGCGCGCGCCGGTTCGCCGGATCGCAATGTCCAGACCGCAGCGACTGCGCAGAGCAGTGCGGCGGCTGCGCCGATCGCCACGAATTTGCTTGTCAGGCGCATGGAAGCTGCCACGGCACGTTTGCTAGTTCTGAGCCATGAACCTTCGCGCGGCCGCGAGGTCCTCCCGCGAGGAATCGCCATTGCGCGCCATGGCGACGACTTTCGCGTAGTACTGACGTGCCTTCACGGCGTCGCCCGCTTTCTCGGCGGCGTGAGCGGCGCCGATCGTCGCGCCAAAGCGGTTCGGCTCCTTGCGCATGGTGCTTTCGAACGCGGCCAATGCCTCCGTCGCCATGCCGCGTTCGAGCAGCATGGTCCCGTAAAGTTCGCGGGCCGGGGCAAGCGGTCCCGGCGTCACGATGGACTTTTCGGTCTTGTCTTCGGCGTCGGCGGCAAGGCGCATCGCCTCCAACGCGTCCGCCTGTTTTCCCTGGGCATTGAGCTGCCAGGCTGTGGCGACCTGCCGCTGAATGTCGACGATCTCGGCCCAATACGCATCCTTGTCCTGCTGCAGCTTGTCCCGCAGCTCCGCCAGCTTGGCGATGTCCGCCGTTGCTGCGTCTGCATTGCCGGAGCGCGCGGCGCCAAGGGCGCGGGCGAAATAGGTGATCGCATCGACATAGGCAAACCGGCTCGGCTCAACCTTCAGCGCGGCGGCGCCCTGCCAATCGCCGCGCTCGACCATATAGCGCGCCTGGCTGGCCGCTATCGCGTAGGGACCGGCGCGGACGGCCGGCGCATAGCCCGTGGTCGCAACCATGTCCGCAATGACGTCGCGAGCTCGGCTGTCCTGCGCAAGCTGGAGCAGGGCGTAGACCATATAGTCGTCGGCATGCAGCTGCTCGCTGGGGTCCTTGCCCTCCTTGGCAGCCTTGGCGGAACGGCTGTTGGCCTCGATGGATTCGTTCCAGTAGCCGACGCGTGTGAAGATGTGCGACGGCATATGCAAAGCGTGCGGCGCCGCCGGCGCGATCTCGGAATAGCGTTTGGCAGCGTCGAGACCTTGCTCGGCGATCGCCGGATAGTCGTAGAGGTGGATCAGGTAATGCGCGACGCCGGGATGCCGCGGTTGCCGCTTGAAGATCGGCTCCAGGATGGCCGCGCCCTTGAGCTGGTTAGCATAGGTCTTGTCGTTTGGTGACGCCGTCACATTCAGCGTAATGGCGTAGGCGATCTGCGCCTCGTCATCATCGGGATAGCGCGCGGCGACGGCTTCGGTTGCCTTGAGATAGGCCTGCGCGCGTTGACCAAACGTTGTCTTTTCGTCGCCCGAATAGAAGGCCAGCAGCGCATCGATATAGTCGCGCTCGCGTTCGCTCTTGGCGCCGAGTGCCTTGGCCTTCTGCAGCGCGGCGAGGCCCTCGGTGAGGTTTTCCTTTGGCGCGGGAAAATGCGGATTATACAGCAGGCTGAGGGCAATGCCCCAATAGGCGATCGCGCATTCCGGATCGGCCTGCAACGTCTCCTCGAAAATCTCTTTCGCAGGCCGGTACCAGAACGAGTGCTGATAGCGCATCCCGCGGTCAAAGCGGCGCTGCGCCAATTCGTTGCAGGATGTCTGGAAGTGAACCTTGCCAAACTGCTCGTCGGTCCCGTCCTCCGCGCGTGCGTCAGGCGTGGCAGAGATCGAGCCCAGAATAGTGAGGGTAAGAAGAGAGACGGTTCTCAAGGCGAGCGCGCGCATCGGCCCCTCCGTTTCTATTCAGAAAATTGAGTCGGATAGCGCCGATAAAGTCCGAGGCGCCGAAGTTCGCAGTGCTGAAATTGGCAATTGTAATTGCGTTGTTGGAAGGATTTGCCCATTCGCAAGGGGAGTCAATAGGAGCGGACAAATTTGCATTAGGGAAGCACGCCTGTCAGGCTCCGTGAACGCGCTGAGGCTTGGTCACTGCGGAGGTACGCTGCGGCTGAGCAAACTCCTCAACCGCTTCCCGGGCGATCTGCCAATCTGCAGCCCACCAGGTTCGAGTTCGTGATCAACCTCAAAGTAGCGACGTCACTTGATCTTGAAGTCCCACCGGCGGACCTAGGGCGAGGTGCGCCAACGCGCCACCATCACGAGCAGAGCAGGCTCATACGAAATGGAGCGCAAGTTTAAATGTACACGCCCTAGCTCAACCAGAACTTCGGCGTCGTCGGCTCCAGCCTGCCTCCTAGCCGCACCGGCGCGATCCGCAGCGCGAGCCCCGTTGCATCATCGGTCTCCACTGCTACGCCGCTGAGCGTCGCCGTCCCAGCGGCGGGCTCGAACCGGCCCGACGGAATCCCCGAGGTGAACCGGCGCAGCGGCTCTTCCTTCTGCATGCCGATGATCGAATCGTAATCGCCGGTCATGCCGGCATCGGTCATGTAGGCGGTGCCGCCTGACAGGATCTGATGGTCGGCGGTCGGCACATGCGTATGCGTGCCGACGACGAGGCTGGCGCGGCCGTCGCAGAAAAAGCC
Source organism: Bradyrhizobium sp. 179 (assembly GCF_023073535.1). Classification (NCBI taxonomy): domain Bacteria; kingdom Pseudomonadati; phylum Pseudomonadota; class Alphaproteobacteria; order Hyphomicrobiales; family Nitrobacteraceae; genus Bradyrhizobium; species Bradyrhizobium sp. 179. The sequence continues at coordinate 15,228 of NZ_JADPJR010000131.1, forward strand.
GATGCCCTGCTTCTCGCTGCTCGCCTCGCAATGGAAGTCGACGATGATGGCATCGGCTGCGACGCCGAGCGGGCAGGCGCCGAGCTCGCGCTCCAGCGCCGCGAACGGATCGTCGAACGGGGTCATGAAGACGCGCCCCAAAGCGTTGACGACGAGCGCATGCTTGCCGTTCTTGGCCTCGACCAGCGCGGCGCCGCGGCCCGGCGTGCCGCGCGGATAGTTCGCCGGCCGCACCAGGCGCTCGGCGCGCTCGATGAAAACCAAGGCTTCACGCTGGTCCCAGGAATGATTGCCGAGCGTTACCGCGTCGGCGCCGGCATCGAGGAATTCCTGGTAGATCGCTTCCGTGATGCCGAAGCCGCCGGCGGCATTCTCGCCGTTGACCACGACCAAGTCGAGCGACCAGTCCTTGACCATGCCAGGCAGATGATCAGCAATCGCCGTGCGTCCGGCGCGGCCAACGACGTCACCCACGAAGAGAATGCGCAACTTCAGAACTCCGGAAATCGAACACGTCCGATTCCGTTAGCACATAATCCAGCGCGACGTCGTGCGATAGTGCAGGAACCGCCTCGATCTCCTGCGCCGCAAAGGCAAGCCCGATCCCGACGATATTCTTGGCTTTCCGCAAATGCGCGAAGGTGAAATCGTAATGTCCCGCACCATAGCCGATGCGATGGCCGAGACGGTCGAAGGCGGCGAGCGGCGTCAGCATGATATCGGGGATGACTTCGCTGGCCGCCGGCGACGGCTCGGGAATGCCGAGCGGACCGAGCATGAGGCGATCGCTCGGATGAAAGAGACGGAAGATCAACGACTGGCCGCGCGCGGTGACGCAAGGCAGCGCCAGCTTCGCGCCTTGCTCGGCGAGCTTTCGCATCAGCGGCATCGGATCGATCTCGCTGCGGATCGGCGAATAGCCGGAGACGATGCTGCCGGGCAGCAGCTTGAACGGCAGTCCGCGCTCCGCGAGCTTCGCGGCGGCAATGGTGCGCTTCTTCTCGCTCAGCGCGTCACGCCTGCCGAGCGCTTTGGCGCGGAGTTCGGCTTTGGAGTTGGACATGCGCGTTTTCCCCCGAGGGCGAAGTCTTGCTCCGCCGTCATCGCCCGCCTTGTGCGCAATTGCGCACTGGAGCGGGCGATCCAGTATTCCAGAGCCGCCAGTGCTTGAACCTCAACGCCGCGGCGTACTGGATGCCCCGCCTGCGCGGGGCATGACACCGAGATTGACTGAACCGCAAGCGTGTCGGGGACGCAATTCGACAAACACGAACCAGAAGCAAACAGTGCGAAGCCGCGGACGCCGTTGAAGCACTCGATCCCGGAGTTCCCTACGAAAGTAGGTGGGCACCATATGTCCGGGCCCACGGGCCCGGCCAGGGACAGTTCCCTAAAGGATCGATAAGGCCCCGGGGATATATGGCTCCTGACGCACGTCGCAGCCTCGCTTGCGCAATGTAACAACGATATTGACGAACCGCCAGCCCGGCGCGGGTGCGGAGCTTCGGTGCAGCCACGGCGGAAGTGCGCTCCCTCCCCGCTTGCGGGGGAGGGCTGGGGAGAGGGTATCTCCACAGGCGAGACTCCCCAAGAGGTGAGAGCCCTCACCCGCGCCTCCGGCGCGACCTCTCCCGCAAGCGGGAGAGGTTGAGCCCGCCGCCACATCGAGAACGACAGCTCAGCGCGTCTATCGCGGCTCTAACCGATTGCGATGCCGTTGCCGACGGTCCGGTTCAGGACCTGGGTCGACTTCTCGATGCGTTCGGCGGCGGCGTTCAGCGCATTCACCACCGCGGTCTGCGTCATCCGGGCGCGCTCGACGGCGGCGTTGCGGAAATCCCTGAGCTCGATCAGCTCCTGCTCCATCGTGCGGATCCGATTGCCGGCGTCGACCAGCTCGTCGCACACGGTCAGCGCTGCCATCACCGTGAGGCGCGCATCGCCGATTTCGCCGAACTTTCCGCGCAGCGACTGGATGCGGGTCTCCAGGCTTTCGGCGAGCTTCAGCAGCCGCACCTCCTGGCCCTCCTCGCAAGCCATGCGGTATTGCCGGCCATTGATGGTGACATTGATGTGGCTCATCCGTCCTCTCCGGTATCGAGCACCGAACGTATCGTGACGATCGCGGAATCCAGCCGGTCGGAGATCTCGCGATTTGTGCGCTCAAGCTTGCGTGCCTTCACCAGCGCACCATCGAGCTCGTCGGCGAGCCGCGAGCGGTCGGCGCCGAGCGCCTGGATTCTCGCCGCGAGCTCGTTCTCGTCGCGATCGGCATCGCGCCGCCGCTCCACCGCGCTTTCGAGTGCGTCGAGCGCCGCCGTGAGCCTGCGGGTCGCGATCTCGATCTCGACGGCGGATGATTCCGTCATGGCAGAGCTGTTGGATACGCGATCGTTCATGCAGTCAGCGGCGGAACCTACCGGCCTTTGCCCAGTGGCCTTGTTACTGGGGCTCGCCGTCCGGCAAAAGACTCGGTTCGGCAAGCGGTTAGAAGCAGAAATTTACGTGGCAAGCTAGCCAAGCGCAACGTCGCCGCGAAACTATGCACCGATAGATCGGGAGAAGGTCGTGCTGATCCGTCAGTTCTCCTGGGCCCGATCCCGGCGGAAAACCGATTTCCACACAGGCAACTTTTGCGGCCAAACCGGCGTTTGATTGCCTTGGACTCCCGGAACCGAGGTGCTATCCCAGCCCCGACCTTCAGTGGCCGCCAGGCTCCTTCCCGCGCGGGCGTACATCGCCTCCAAGCGCTTCATTTCAGACGGATTTCAGACATGACGCAGGTCGATCACACCCGTATGGCCAACGCGATCCGCGGCCTCTCGATGGACGCCGTCGAGAAGGCCAAATCGGGCCATCCGGGCCTGCCGATGGGCGCTGCCGACATCGCAACCGTGCTGTTCACCCAGTTCCTGAAATTCGACGCCTCCGCGCCGGCCTGGCCGGATCGCGACCGCTTCGTGCTCTCGGCCGGTCACGGCTCGATGCTGCTCTATTCGCTGCTGTACCTGACCGGCAATTCAGAGATGACGCTGGACCAGATCAAGCAGTTCCGCCAGGTTGATTCGCTCACCCCAGGACACCCCGAGAATTTCCGCACCAGGGGTATCGAGACCACCACCGGCCCGCTCGGCCAGGGCATCTCCACCGCGGTCGGCATGGCGCTCGCCGAGAAGATGCTGGCAGCCGAGTTCGGCAAGAAGATCGTCGACCACCACACCTACGTGCTCGCCTCCGACGGCGACCTCATGGAGGGCGTGTCGCAGGAAGCGATCGCGATGGCCGGGCACTGGAAGCTCAACAAGCTGATCGTGCTCTACGACGACAACGGCATCTCGATCGACGGCCCGACCACGCTCTCCGATTCCGTCGACCAGGTGAAGCGCTTCAAGTCGGCGGGCTGGGCGGCCGAGAAGATCGACGGCCAGGACCAGGCCGCGATCACCGACGCGATCACGCGCGCCAGGAAATCGAACAGGCCGACGCTGATCGCCTGCCGCACCACCATTGGCTTCGGCGCGCCGCACAAGGCCGGCACGTCGAAAGTGCATGGCGAGGCGCTCGGCGCCGACGAGCTCAAGGCCGCTAAGGAAAATCTCGGCATCTCGCTCGAGCCATTCGCGGTCGCCGAGGATGTGCTGAAGGCGTGGCGTGAGGCCGGCCGTCGCGGCGCAGCAGCGCGCCAGGAATGGGAAGCACGGCTCGGTGAGCTCGGCAGCCGCAAGCGCGCCGAGTTCGAGCGCCGCCTGCGCCATGAGCGTCCGGCCTCGCTGGCAAAGGCGCTGCGGGCGCACAAGAAGGAGCTGTTGGAAAAGCCGCTGACGGCGGCGACCCGCAAATCGTCGGAGGCGGCGATCGAGGCGATCGCGGCCGCGATGCCGATGGAATTCCTGGCGGGCTCCGCCGACCTCACCGGCTCCAACAACAACAAGGCCAAGTCGGCGACCGCCTTCTCCGCCAAGACGCCGAAGGGCCGCTTCATCCATTACGGCATTCGCGAGCACGGCATGGCCGCCGCGATGAACGGCATCTTCCTGCACGGCGGCTTCGCGCCGAACGGCGCGACGTTCCTGGTGTTCACCGACTACGCACGTCCCGCGATGCGCCTTGCCGCGCTGATGGGCGCCGGCGTCGTCTATGTGATGACGCACGATTCCATCGGCCTCGGCGAAGACGGTCCGACCCATCAACCGGTCGAGCATCTCGCCGCATTGCGCGCCATTCCCAATATGCGCGTGTTCCGTCCTTGCGATTCCATCGAGGTCGCCGAGTGCTGGGAGCTCGCGCTCAACCGCGTGGACGGCCCAACCGTGCTGGCGCTGACGCGCCAGAACCTGCCGCAGCTCCGTACCAGCGCACCGAACGACAATCCCTGCGCGGCCGGCGCCTATGAGCTGGTCGCAGCTCAGGGCGACGCCAAGGTGACGCTGTTCGCCTCCGGCTCAGAGGTGGAGATCGCGGTCGCCGCCCAGAAGCAGCTCGCCGAACGCGGCATCGCGTCACGGGTGGTCTCTGTTCCTTCGCTCGAGCTGTTGTTAGCGCAACCAGAGGCGAAACGCGCCGCGATCATCGGGAACGCGCCGGTCAAGATTGCGATCGAGGCCGCCGTGCGCTGGGGCTGGGACGCCGTGATCGGCCAGGACGGCGAATTCATCGGCATGCATTCCTTCGGCGAAAGCGGACCTGCCAAGGAGCTCTACAAGCATTTCGGCATCACCGCCGAGGCCGCGGTTAACGCTGTGCTGAAGCGCGTTTCCTGAGAGTTGAGCTTGCCGCAAAAAAGGACTACCTAATCTCCCATATGATCAAGCACCGCCCGGCCGAACCGGGCGCCCGCCCCTAAAAAACCCTCGCAGGCGCACGAAAGCGCGTTGTGCGGGATGACAACGGTCATTGAAGGAGACGAAACATGGCAGTCCGCGTCGGAATTAACGGTTTTGGCCGCATCGGCCGCAACGTCCTGCGGGCTATCGCGGAGTCAGGCCGCAAGGACATCGAGGTGGTCGGTATCAACGACCTCGGCCCGGTCGAGACCAACGCCCATCTGCTTCGTTTCGATAGCGTCCATGGCCGTTTCCCCGGCACCGTCACGGTCGACGGTGACTCGATCAACCTGGGCAACGGCAAGATCAAGGTGACCGCCGAGCGCGATCCCTTGAAGCTGCCGTGGAAGGATCTCGGCGTCGATGTCGCGCTGGAGTGCACCGGCATCTTCACCTCGAAGGACAAGGCGTCTGCGCATCTGACCGCCGGCGCCAAGCGCGTGCTGGTCTCCGCGCCCGCCGACGGCGCCGATGCCACCATCGTCTACGGCGTCAACCACGACACGCTGACCAGGGATCATCTGGTCGTCTCCAACGGCTCCTGCACCACGAACTGCCTCGCGCCGGTCGCCAAGGTGCTGAACGATCTCGTGGGCATCGAGACCGGCTTCATGACCACGATCCACGCCTATACCGGCGACCAACCGACGCTGGACACGCTGCACAAGGATCTCTACCGCGGCCGCGCCGCCGCGATGTCGATGATCCCGACCTCGACCGGCGCCGCCAAGGCGATCGGCCTCGTGCTGCCCGAGCTGAAGGGCAAGCTCGACGGCGTCGCGATCCGCGTGCCGACCCCGAACGTCTCGGTCGTCGACCTCAAGATCGTCGCCAAGCGTGCCACCGACGCCAAGGAGGTCAACGCGGCGATGAAGCGCGCCTCCGAGCAGCAGCTCAAGGGCATCCTCGGCTACACCACCGCGCCGAACGTCTCGATCGACTTCAACCACGACCCGCACTCCTCGACCTTCCACGAGGACCAGACCAAGGTGCAGAACGGCACGCTGGTGCGCGTGATGTCCTGGTATGACAACGAGTGGGGCTTCTCGAACCGCATGGCGGACACCGCCGTTGCGATCGCGAAGGTGATCTAAGGCCGCTCTCGTGTCCCGGACGCGATGCAGCGTGAAACGCTGCTTCGCAGATCCGGGACCCATTCAACCGCGGGACTCGCCGCAACGTGCGGTCCCGGTTCTGCACAGCGGCACTACGCGCCGCTAGTAGCGCCCGGGACAAGGGGCCTCCAATGACGAAATCATTCCGCACCCTCGACGACGTCGACGTGAAGGGCAAACGCGTATTGCTGCGCGTCGACCTCAACGTACCCATGGAGAATGGGCGCGTCAGCGACGCAACGCGGCTCGAGCGCGTTGCCCCGACCATCAGCGAGATCTCCGACAAGGGCGGCAAGGTCATCCTCCTCGCGCATTTCGGCCGGCCGAAGGGCCGCGATGCCAAGGAATCGCTCAAGCCCGTTGCCGAAGCGCTGTCCAAGGTCGTGAAGAAGCCCGTTGCCTTCGCCGACGACTGCATCGGCGAGCCGGCGGCCAAGGCCGTCGCCAGCTTGAAGGACGGCGACATTCTCTGCCTGGAGAACACCCGCTTCCACAAGGAAGAGGAAAAGAACGATCCCGCCTTCGTCGCGGAACTGGCAAAGCTCGGCGACATCTGGGTCAATGACGCGTTCTCGGCGGCGCACCGCGCCCACGCCTCGACCGAGGGCCTCGGCCACAAGCTGCCGGCCTATGCCGGCCGCACCATGCAGGCCGAGCTCGACGCGCTGGAGAAGGCGCTGGGCTCGCCGACCAAGCCGGTCATCGCGATCATCGGCGGCGCGAAAGTCTCGACCAAGATCGACCTGCTCGAAAATCTCGTCACCAAGGTCGATGCGCTCGTGATTGGCGGCGGCATGGCCAACACCTTCCTGCACGCCCAGGGCGTCGCGGTCGGCAAGTCGCTGGCCGAGAAGGATCTCGCCGCTACTGCGCTGCGCATCATGGAGAAGGCGGAAGCCGCCAATTGCGCCATCATCCTGCCCGTGGACGCCACCGTGGCCTACCATTTCGCCGCCAACGCACCGTCGCATGCCTATGGGCTCGATGCGATCCCCGCCGACGGCATGATCCTCGACGTCGGCCCGCAATCCATCGTGCGCGTTCACGCCGCGATCGACGATGCGGCGACGCTGGTCTGGAACGGACCGCTCGGCGCCTTCGAGATGCAGCCGTTCGACCGCGGCACGGTCGCGGCCGCCAGGCACGCCGCCGAACGCACCAAGGCGAAGAAGCTGATCTCGATCGCGGGCGGCGGCGACACCGTTGCCGCGCTCAACCAGGCCGGCGTCGCCGGCAGTTTCACCTATGTCTCGACCGCCGGTGGCGCGTTCCTTGAATGGATGGAAGGCAAGCCCCTGCCCGGCGTCGAGGTGCTGCGCATCAAGTAAGCTTTAAGTCGGCAAACATTGAGCGGCCTTGCAGGCCCAAACGGGAGAAAAAGACAGATGGCTCGGATCACGTTACGTCAACTGCTCGACCATGCGGCGGAAAACGATTACGGCGTACCGGCCTTCAACATCAACAACATGGAGCAGGCGCTGGCGATCATGGACGCGGCCAACCAGGTCGACGCGCCCGTCATCATCCAGGCCTCGCGCGGCGCGCGCTCCTACGCCAATGACGTCATGCTCAAGCACATGATGGACGCGGTGACCGAGATCTATCCGCACATTCCGGTCTGCGTGCATCTCGACCACGGCAACGAGCCGGCGACCTGCATGACCGCGATCCAGGCCGGCTTCACCTCGGTGATGATGGACGGCTCGCTCAAGGCCGACGGCAAGACCCCCGGCGACTGGGGCTACAATGTCGGCGTCACCAAGACCGTGACCGACATGGCCCATCTCGGCGGCATCTCGGTCGAAGGCGAACTCGGCGTGCTCGGCTCGCTCGAGACAGGCATGGGCGACAAGGAGGACGGCCACGGCGCCGAAGGCAAGCTCAGCCACGACCAGCTCCTGACCAATCCGGACGAGGCCGTGAAGTTCGTGAAGGAGACCAAGGTCGACGCGCTCGCGATCGCGATGGGCACCTCCCACGGTGCCTACAAGTTCACCCGCAAGCCGGACGGCGACATCCTCGCCATGAACGTGATCGAGGAGATCCACCGCAAGCTGCCGAATACGCATCTGGTGATGCACGGCTCCTCGTCGGTGCCGCAGGACCTCCAGGACATCATCAACGCCTATGGCGGCAAGATGAAGCCGACCTGGGGCGTGCCGGTGGCCGAGATCCAGCGCGGCATCAAGAACGGCGTGCGCAAGATCAACATCGACACCGACAACCGCATGGCGATGACCGGCCAGATCCGGAAAGTGCTCAAGGACAATCCGGAGGAGTTCGATCCGCGCAAGTACCTGAAGCCGGCAATGGAGGCGATGACCAAGCTGTGCAAGCAGCGCCTCCAGGAGTTCAATACCGCCGGCCAGGCCTCGAAGATCAAGAAGGTGCTGACCACCGCCGAGATGGCCAAGCGCTACGCCAAGGGCGAGCTCGATCCCCGCGTCGCATAGCGATCGGGGTCGCATAACGCCCTTAGGCATACCTCCCGTCATTCCGGGACACGCGAAGCTGGGCCGGGAATCCATAACCACAGCCGGGGGTTATGGATTCCGGGCCTGCCTTTCGGCGCATCCCGGAGTGACAGAAGGCCCTTTACCCTGCGACGAACGTTAACTCGGCAATTGCCCGAGAACGGTCTATTTTCACGGGCAAGGGCAGAATCGTTTTGGGAGGACCTCTCGATGAATCTGACTGAGCTCAACAGGATTGCGACCGCCATGGTCGCGCCCGGCAAGGGCATCCTTGCCGCCGACGAATCCTCCGGCACCATCAAGAAGCGTTTTGACGCAATCGGCGTGGAATCCACGGAAACCAACCGCCGCGACTATCGCGAGATGCTGTTCCGCTCCAAGGAGGCCATGAGCCAGTACATCTCCGGCGTGATCCTCTATGACGAGACGATCTGGCAGGACGCCAAGGATGGCACGCCGCTGATCAGGCTGATCGAAGAGACCGGCGCCATCCCCGGCATCAAGGTCGACGAAGGTACGCAAGCCTTGCCGATGTGCCCGGGCGAGCTCGTTACCGTCGGCCTCGATAAGCTCGCCGAGCGCCTGAGGAAATATTACGAGCGCGGCGCGCGCTTCGCCAAATGGCGCGCGGTGATCGACATCGGCAGCGGCATTCCCTCGATGACCGCGATCAGCGTCAACGCCCATGCGCTGGCGCGCTATGCCGCGCTGTGCCAAGCCGCGCAGATCGTGCCGATCGTCGAGCCGGAGGTGCTGATGGACGGCGATCACGACATCGATCAGTGCTATGAGGTGACGCAACGCGTGCTCAACACGACATTTCAGGAGTTGCGCGTGCAACGCGTCGCGCTCGAAGGCATGGTGCTGAAACCGAACATGGCGATCTCAGGCAAGAAGTGCGCGAAGCAGGCTTCCGTCGAGGAAGTCGCGGAGAAGACAGTGCGGCTGCTGAAGGCCTGCGTGCCGGCGGCGGTGCCGGGCATCGCCTTCCTCTCCGGCGGCCAGTCCGACGAGGAGGCGACCGCGCATCTGAACGCCATGCACAAGCTCGGCCCGCTGCCCTGGAGCCTGACCTTCTCCTACGGCCGCGCGCTCCAGGCCGCGCCGCAGAAGGCCTGGTCCGGCAAGGCCGAGAACGTCGCGGCCGGACAGCGTGCCTTCAGCCACCGCGCGCGGATGAACGGCCTTGCGTCCAAGGGCGAATGGCAAAGCAGCCTGGAACAGAAGGCAGCCTAGATCTTGTCGAACAAGCCGCCTCCGCCGCGCCCGGCGCCGCGTCTCTATCTCGCGACGCCTGTTGTCGATAATCCGGCATCGCTCGTCGCCGAGCTGCCTGCCCTGCTCGCCTCTGCCGATGTCGCCGCCGTGCTGCTGCGGCTGAAGGAGACCGACCAGCGCACCATGATCTCGCGCATCAAGGCCTTCGCGCCCCCGGTGCAGAAGGCAGGGGCCGCGTTGCTGATCGACGGCCATGCCGAGCTGGTCGCGCGCGGCGGCGCCGATGGTGCGCACCTCACCGGCCTTGCCGCGCTGGAAGAGGCGGCGCCCTCGCTCAAGCCGGATCGCATCGCCGGCGTCGGCGGGCTTGCCACGCGCCATGATTCCATGAGCGCGGGCGAGATGGGCGCCGATTACGTGCTGTTCGGCGAGCCTGACGCCAAGGGGCAGCGTCCGTCGTCACAGGCGATCGCCAAGCGGCTGGACTGGTGGGCCGAGCTGTTCGAGCCGCCTTGCGTCGGCTTTGCCACCTCGCTGGAAGAGGCTTACGACTTCGCCGCCAGCGGCGCCGATTTCGTGCTGGCCGGCGAGTTCATCTGGGCCGATCCGCGCGGGCCCAAGGCCGCGCTGATCGAGGCCGATGCTGCCATCAAGAAGGCCCATGCGACGGCGCCGGCTCGCCAGGAGCACGGCTAGCACCGGACATGAAGCTCCCGCGCATCACCATTCTGGCCACGCTGCTGCTCACAGGGCCTGCGGCGGCGCAGCTCCAGATCACCCCGCCGGCCACAACGCCGAGCGCGGCACCTGAGAAACCGAAGCCGAAGCCGCACGCGCTCACCAACAAGAAGGAGGCTGCACCGGCGCCGAAACCTTCAGCCTCCCCGAAGCCGGGCCCCTCCTCCAAGCCGGCCCCGGCCGCGACGGTGATCCCCGCGCCGCCGACCGACAATTCCAATGTCGATCTGGTGTTCGGCGCCTACCAGCGCGGGCAGTACAAGACGGCATTCGAGCTCGCCACCGCCCGCGCGCAAGGAGGCGATCCCAAGGCGATGACCATGCTCGGCGAGCTCTATTCCAACGCCATGGGCATCCGCCGCGACTACGCCAAGGCGCAGGAATGGTACAAGCGCGCTGCGGACGCCGGCGACCGCGAGGCGATGTTCGCGCTTGCCATGCTGCGCATCTCCGGCCGCGGCGGCCCGGTCGACAAGGGCGAAGCGGTCAAGCTGATGGCGTCCGCCGCCAAGCTCGGCGAGCCGAAGGCGGCCTATAACCTCGCTTTGCTGTATCTCGACGGCCAGACCTTGCCGCAGGACGTCAAGCGGTCCGCCGAGCTGCTGCGCCAAGCCGCCGACGCCGGCCTTCCCGAGGCGCAATACGCGCTCGCGACCTTCTATAAGGAAGGCACCGGTGTGCCGAAGGACCCCGAACGGGCGGTGCGGCTGCTCCAAGCCGCTTCGCTCGCCGACAATATCGATGCCGAAGTCGAATATGCCATCGCCATGTTCAACGGCACCGGCACGCCGCAGAACCAACCGGCGGCTGTCGCGTTGCTCCGCAAGGCATCCCGCCAGGGCAGCGCGATCGCGCAGAACCGGCTGGCCTGGGTGCTGATCAACGGCATGGGCACGCCCGTGGACAAGATCGAAGGCTTCAAATGGCACCTGGTGGCCAAGACCGCCGGCAAGGGTGACCCGGAGCTCGACAAGCAATTGTCCGATCTGCCGGCCGAAGACCGGGCCAAGGCCGAGGCCGCGGCCAGGAAATGGCTTGGGACCAAATGACTTGACCTTGGCGCCCTCGCAGGGCACCCCATCCCTTAACAGGCGCGATTTCGCGCCATTTCCCCCCGATCAAGACCAGAGCTCATGCTGTACTCCGCAACGATCAATGTCATGGTGAAGGCTGCGCGTCGCGCCGGCCGCAGCCTCAAGCGCGATCTCGGCGAGATCGAGCATCTCCAGGTCTCGCTGAAGGGCCCGGCGAATTTCGTCTCGCTCGCCGACAAGCGGGCCGAGGAGATCGTCTACCAGGAGCTCGCCAAGGCCCGGCCCGGCTACGGTTTCATCGGCGAAGAGGGCGGCACCCGCGAAGGCAGCGACAAGAGCCATACCTGGATCGTCGATCCCTTGGACGGCACCACCAACTTCCTGCACGGCATCCCGCAATTCGCGATCTCGATCGGCCTCGCGCGCGAGGGCACTGTCATCGCCGGCGTGATCTACAATCCCGCTAACGACGAGCTCTACATCGCCGAGCGCGGCAAGGGCGCCTTCCTCAATGACCAGCGGCTGCGCGTGGCCGGCCGCCGCCAGCTCAACGAATGCGTGGTGGCCTGCGGCCTGCCCCATATCGGCCGCGGTGACCACGAGGAATTCCGCCGCGAGATGACCGCGATCCAGGACCGCGTCGCTGGCCTGCGCCGCTTCGGCGCCGCCTCGCTCGACCTCGCCTTCGTCGCCGCCGGCCGTCTCGACGGCTATTGGGAACGGAATCTGTCACCCTGGGACATCGCGGCCGGCCAGATCATGGTGCGCGAAGCCGGCGGCACGGTGAGCGATATCGACACGCCCGGCGATGCGCTGGTGACCGGGCACGTCGTGTGCGGGAACGAGTTCGTGCACGGGGAGCTTGTGAAGATCTTGCGGAAGTCGGCGTAAGGCGCCGCCACAGCGACGCTGCGCTCCCTCGCCCTGCAACCGGGCGAGGCAAGGGATGTGACGCGACCTGCTTAGTGTCGAACCGGCGCCGGTGGTCCGTAGGCCTCGCCTTCCTTCACCGCCGCCGGCTCCCGATCCCCGCCCAGCACGCGCTGCACCGAGACGAAGAACACCGGTACCATCAAGAGCGCCAGGATCACCACCGCGATCATGCCGCCCATCACGACGGAGCCGAGCGCTTGCTGGCTGGCGCCGCCGGCGCCGTGGGCGATCGCCATCGGCAGCACGCCGCAGATGAAGGCGAGGCCGGTCATCAGGATCGGGCGGAAGCGCAGGCGGCAAGCCTCGATGGTGGCCTCCACCAGCGGCTTGCCCTCCTTGCGCAGATCTTTCGCGAACTCGATGATCAGGATCGCGTCCTTTGCGGCAAGGCCGATGATGGTGATCAGGCCGACGGTGAAGTAGACGTCGTTGGGCAAGCTCCGCAGAGTCGCTGCGACGACCGCGCCGACGATGCCCAGCGGCACGGTGAGCAGCACCGCGAGCGGAATGGTCCAGCTTTCATAGAGTGCGGCAAGGCACAGGAACACCACGAACACAGACAGCGCCAGCAGGAACGGCGCCTGCGAGCCCGAGAGCTTCTCCTGGAGCGACTGCCCCGTCCATTCATAACCAAAGCCGCGCGGCAACCTGCCGGCGAGCCGTTCCATCTCGGCGATCGCATCGCCCGAGGTGAAGCCGGGTTTCGCCTCGCCGGAGATGCGCACAGCCGGGTAGTAGTTGAAGCCGGCGATCTGCGTCGGCCCGCGCGCCCATTCCACCGTGGCGAACGAGGAGAACGGCACCAGCTGGCCGCGGCTGTTCTTGACGTTGTAGTTGAGGATGTCCTCGGTCCGCATGCGGTCGCGGGCGTCGGCCTGCACCACGACGCGCTGCATGCGGCCGCGGTTCGGGAAGTCGTTGATGTAGTTCGAGCCGAGATTGGTCGAGATCGTGTTGTTGATGTCCTCGAAGGTGACGCCGAAGGCGCCGGCCTTCTCGCGGTCGATCACGAGATTGACCACGCCGGCCTCGGGCAGGCCTTCGATATAGACCTTCTGCAGCACGGAGCTCGCATTGGCCTCAGCGATCAGTTGATCAGCGGCGCGCATCAATTGCTGATAGCCCTTCTGGCCGCGGTCCTGGAGGCGGAACGAGAAGCCCGAGGAATTGCCGAGATTGTCGATCGGCGGCGGCTGGAGCGCTGAGATCTTTGCATCGCGAACGGAAGACGACAGGTCGCGGTTGATGTCGTTGACGATCGCGGCGGCGGAGTCCTTTGGCCCGCGTTCCGACCAGTCCTTCAAGGTGATGAACGCCTGCGCGGTGTTCATGCCCTGGCCGGAGAAGCTGAAGCCGGTGAGGAAGGTGACGTTATCGACGCCCGGCCGCTGTGCGAGATATTTTTCCACCTTTTCGATCACGGCTTCGGTGCGTGCGTAGGACGAATCGGACGGCGTCTGCACGTCGGTGGTGACGAAGCCCTGATCGTCGACGGGCAGGAAGCCGCCGGGCAGGTTGACGAAGGCCCAGGACAAGCCGACCAGCAGCGCGGCATAGACCAGCATCAGGCGGCCGGTCCGCTTCAGCGAGAATCCGACGGTTCGGGAATAGCGCTCCTTGCCGCCTTCGAGCATGCGGTTGAACCAGCCGAACACGCCCCTCTTCGCGTGACCGTGACCGGCCTCGACGGGCTTGAGCAGGGTCGCGCACAGCGCCGGCGTCAGCGACAGCGCCAGGAAGGCGGAGAAGCCGATCGCTGCGACCATGGTCACCGAGAACTGGCGATAGATGATGCCGACCGAGCCGGGGAAGAATGCCATCGGCACGAACACCGCCATCAACACCAACGTGATGCCGATGATGGCGCCGGTGATCTGCGACATGGCTTTTCGCGTCGCTTCCTTCGGCGGCAGACCTTCCTCGGCCATGATGCGCTCGACGTTCTCGACCACGACGATGGCGTCGTCGACGAGGATGCCGACCGCGAGCACCATGCCGAACATCGAGAGCATGTTGATGGAGTAGCCGGCAAGCAGCAGCGTGGAGCAGGCCCCGAGCAGTGCCACCGGCACCACGATGGTCGGAATGATGGTGTAGCGGATGTTCTGGAGAAACAAGAACATCACCACGAAGACCAGCACCACGGCCTCGACCAGCGTCGACAGCACCTTTTTGATCGAGGCTTCGACCACCGGCGTGATGTTGTAGGGAATCTCGTAGGTGATGTTCGCCGGAAAGAAGCGCGACAGCTCCTTCATCTTCGCTTCGACCGCGCTCGCGGTTGCCAGCGCGTTGCCGGTCGGCGACATCAGCACCGACAGGCCGGCGGTCGGCTTGCCGTCGAGGCGCGTGTTGAACTGGTAGCTGAGGCCGCCGACCTCGATACGTGCGACGTCGCGCAGGCGCACGGTCGAACCGTCGGCATTGGCGCGCAGGATGATGGCGCCGAACTCGTCAGGGGACGAGAGCTGGCCTTTGACCAGCACCAGCGCGGAGGTGCGCTGGCTCGACGTCGACGGCTCCGCGCCGATGCTGCCCGAGGCGACCTGCGCGTTCTGCGCGGCGATGGCCTTGTTGACGTCGTCGGCGGTCAGCCCATAACCGACGAGCTTGGCCGGATCGACCCAGACGCGCAAGCTGCGCTCGGTCGAGTAGAGCGTGGCGCGGCCGACGCCGGGAATGCGGCGGATCTCACCGAGCACGTTGCGGATCATGAAGTCGCCGAGGCCGACCTCATCGAGGCTGCCGTCGGTCGAGTTCAGCGTGATGATCTGAAGCACCGCGCTGGAGGCTTCCTCGATCAAGATGCCCTGCTGCATCACGGCGCGCGGCAGGCGTGCCTCGACGCGCTTGATGCGGTTCTGCACCTCGACCGAGGCTGCGCTGGTATCAGTGCCCGGCTGGAAATTGGCGATGATCTCGACCTGGCCGAGCGAGTCGCTGGTCGATTCGAAGTTGAGGATGTTGGCCGCGCCGTTGAGCTCCTCCTCGATCAGCCGCGTGACGCTGTTGTAGAGGTTCTCCGGCGAGGCGCCGGGATAGCTGGTCGAAACCGAGATCGAGGGCGGCGCGATGATCGGATATTGCGCGATCGGCAGCAGCGGAACCGCAATCGCGCCGATCAAGCAGATGAATAGCGCAACCACCCAGGCGAAAATCGGCCTGTCGATGAAGAAACTCGGCATGGCGCGTTACCGCGTGAGCTTCTGGGCGTGCCGGTTATCCGCAGTCGCGTCCGCCTCCGACCAGGATTGCGGTTTGACCTTGTCGCCGGCCGCGAATTTCTGGAAGCCTTCGACCACGACCTTGTCTCCGGCCTTCAGGCCCTCGGTGACGAACCAGAGTCCGTCCTGCACCGAGCCGGTGCGCACCGCCTGCACCGCGATGTGGTTGTCGTCCTTGACGACGAAGACCTCGCTGCCGCCGCCGCCATTGCGCTGGATCGCCTGCTGCGGCACCGCGATCGCGTCGCTATCGAGACCCTGATCGATGCGAACGCGGACATACATGCCCGGCAGGAGCTCGCGCTTGGGATTGGGGAACTCGCCGCGCAGCGTCACCTGGCCGGTATGGGCATCGACCTTGGCGTCGGAAAACAGCAGCTTGCCGTCGAGCGAATAGATGGTGTTGTCATCGAGCACGAGGCGCACCTTGGCGGCGTCGGCCGCAATACGCTCGAGATCGCCGCTTTCGAAGGCGCGCCGGAGCTGGTTGAGCTCGGTCACCGACTGGGTGAAATCGGCATAAATCGGATCGAGCAGCTGGATGCTGGCGAGATTGGTCTCGTTCTGGACCACGAGCGCGCCCTCGCTGACCAGCGCCGCACCGACGACGCCGTCGATCGGCGCGCGCACGGTGGCGTAATCGAGGTTGAGTTTTGCGCGCGCGAGTTCGGCCTTGCGGCCTTCGACCTCGGCCTGGGCCTGCCGCTCGGCGGCGATTGCCTTTTCGTTCTCGGCCTCTGGCGCGGCGCGATCCTTGGTGAGCGCAGCGACGCGGCGTGCCTGCTGGTGCGCTTGCATTGCAGCAGCCTCGGCCTTGGCGACTGCGGCCTCGTTGGCCATCACCTCGACCTCGAATGGGCGCGGATCGATGCGGTAGAGCGGATCGCCCGCCTTCACTTCGCTGCCTTGCCGGAACAGGCGCTCGACCACGATGCCGGAGACGCGCGGCCGCACGTCGGAGACGCGGGTCGGCGCGATGCGGCCCGGCAGCTCACGCACCACCGCACGGGGCTGCGGCTTGACGACGACGATGCTGACGTCAGGATCGGCCGGCGGGGCGGCGGACACGGCGGAGCTGGACTCCTCGCAGCCCGCCAGCAGCGGCGCTAAGGCCGCGAGCATCATTGCAACGCATGCCGATCGCGCACGAAGTCCTGACATGAAGTGGGGTGCCCCGATGTTGTTGAAACTGATCATGCGCGCGCGAGGCCCGTTCTGGGCCTTTTACACGCGGCTGATGCCGCCAAAATAGAATGCATCTGCTGCGATGCAACGCATGGCGCGGGCGGCTCATTGTCACACAGCGTATGATATTGAGTTTAGGCGGTTTTTGCCCTGTCACTTGATTGTGAGTCGGGGTCCACCGCCGCGTGCTGCGACGGAACATCGCAATTACTCGGCGGCCTTCATCCGGTAGTGGCTGACGCCCCATTCGGTTCCATCAGCGTAGCCGAACAGGCCCGACGTCGCGAGGAGAAACCAACGCCAGCGCCGCATCCAGAGTGCGGTCTCCTCGCCATAGACCTTGCGCAACGCGGCCTCGATGGTGTCGCGATGCGCATCGAAATTGGCGAGCCAATCATTCGCGGTGTGTTGGTAATGCGTGCCGCTCCAGCACCATTCCTTCTCGATTGCGAAGATGTCGTCGAATTGCCTGACAAGATGATGGCTCGGCATCAATCCGCCCGTGAAGGCGCGCTGCGCGATCCAATCCTCGGGCTTCGCCGGGTTGAACAGATGTGAGCCGGAGCGATGAGTGACCACATGCATGAAGAAGCGTCCGTCGGGCGCGAGCCATGCGCGCAGGCGTGTCATCAGCTTGCGCCAGTTCATCATGTGCTCGAACGTCTCGACCGAGACGATGCGGTCGAACTGCCCCTCGGGCGCGAACACGTTCATGTCGGCGGTCACGACCCACAGGTTCGACAGCCCGCGCCGCCGCGCCTCATCCTCGACGTAAGTGCGCTGTGCCTGCGAGGCCGACACGGCCGTCACCTTCGCGTGCGGAAACTGCCGCGCGATCCACAGCGACAGCGAGCCCCAGCCGCAGCCGAGCTCGAGGATGGTCTGCCCGTCGGCAAGACCGGCATGCTCGACGGTCTGGCGTAGAGCCTCCTCCTCCGCCTCCTGCAAGGAGGTCGCGTCGTTTTTGTAGAAGCAGCAGGAATGTTTGCGGCTGGGGCCGAGCACTTGCGCGAAGAACGAAGCAGGCACCTGGTGCTGCCGGCCGCCGGCAGCATCGGCGTCCTCGGCGATCGGCCGCAGCATCATCCGCCCGGCGAAGGCGGCATCGTCGGCCGCCCCCAGCGTGGACAGGCGCGTCGCCGTGCGCGAGCACAGGCGCTGGATCGCGGCACGAATCACCACGTCCGGTAACGGCACACGTTCGGCAGTGCCGATGATCGCGGAAACGACGCTCATGCGGCCCCCGAATGGCGAGCTCTTGCAGACACCTGCCTATCAAACTATCAAAGCGCGGCTTCCGGCCCAGGTTCCCCAAGCTCTCCCCGAAATCGGCGCATCCGGCGCTTTTTTTGGGCTGGCGCTGTGCCATAGTGCGCGCCGCAAGCAAGCTTCGTAACGGATGACACCGGCCATGCCGTCTGGCACTTCCCGCTCCACCATGGATATCGAGTACACAAAACTGTCCTCGCCCAGCGTCTTCCTGGTGCGGATGCTGGTCTTCCTGGTTCTGTGTACGCTGGTCGGCGTCGTGCTCTACAAGCAGATCATCCAAGCTTTCTTCGCCAATCCCGGCCTCAACGCCCTGATCGGGGCGGTGCTGTTCATCGGCATCGTGCTGGCCTTCCGTCAGGTCATCCGGCTTTATCCCGAAGTCTCCTGGGTCAACAATTTCCGCATCGCCGATCCCGGCCTGGCCCCGGCCCGGCACCCGAAGCTGCTGGCGCCGATGGCGGCGATCCTCGGCGGCGAGCGCTCGGGGCGGATGACGATCACCCAGACCACGATGCGGCATCTGCTCGATTCGATCGCGACCCGCCTGGACGAAGCCCGGGACATTTCCCGCTACATGACCGGTCTGCTCGTCTTCCTCGGCCTGCTCGGCACCTTCTGGGGCCTGATCGAGACGGTCGGCTCGGTCGGCAAGGTGATCGACGGCCTCAAGGTCGGCGGCGATGCCGGCGCGCTGTTCGACACCTTGAAGGAAGGCCTCGCCGCCCCGCTCGGCGGCATGGGCATCTCGTTCTCCAGTTCGCTGTTCGGCCTCGCCGGCTCGCTGATCCTCGGCTTCCTCGACCTGCAATCGAGCCAGGCGCAGAACCGCTTCTACACCGACCTGGAAGACTGGCTCGCCAGCACCGTGCGCGAATATGGCAATGGCGAAGTGGCGGTCGCTTCCGGCGGCGGTGGCGTCGCCAGCGGCGAACTCCAGGCCGCGGTCGAGCGGCTGCGCTCCGTGTTCGAGGAAGGCAGCGCCAGCCGCGGCACCACCGCGGCGATGGCGAGCCTTGCCGAAGCGATCCAGGCGCTGGTCTCGCACATGCGCACCGAGCAGCAGATGATCCGCGAATGGGCCGACGGCCAGGGCGAGCAGAACCGCGAGATCCGGCGCCTGCTGGAGCGCCTCGCCCGCCAGCCCGAGAAGAGTTGAGCAGCTAATACGGAAAGGCGATCATGGCTCTTGCCCGCGCGCGCCGCAGCGAAGGCACCTTCAACTACTGGCCCGGCTTCGTCGACGCCTTATCGACGCTGGTGCTGTCGATCGTGTTCCTGCTGTCGGTCTTCCTGGTCGTGCAGTTCTTCCTGTCGCAGGAGGTCACCGGCAAGGACAAGGCGCTGGAGCAGCTCAATGCCAAGATCGCCCAGCTCAACGAGCTCCTGTCGCTGGAGAAGCTCGGCAAGCTCACGCTCGACGACCAGGTCTCGCAACTGAAGGCGGGACTTGCCTCGGCCGAATCCGAGCGCGACCGCATCAAGGGCCTGTATGAGGGGCTCGCCAATGCCGGCAACGACGCGCAAGGCAAGACCGCCGAGCTCGGCAAGGCACTGGACTCGGAGAAAGCAGTCTCGGCGCGGGCGCTGGCGCAGATCGAGGTGCTGAACCAGCAGATCAGCGCGCTCAGGCGGCAATTGGCGGCGCTGGAAGAGGCGCTGGATGCCTCCGAGAAGCGCGACAAGGAATCGCAGAACCGGATCGCTGACCTCGGTTCTCGCTTGAACGTTGCTTTGGCGCAGCGCGTGCAGGAATTGTCGCGCTACCGCTCGGAATTCTTCGGCCGCCTGCGCACCATCCTCGGCAACCGCCCCGACATCCGGATCGTCGGCGACCGCTTCGTGTTCCAGTCCGAAGTGTTCTTCGACACCGGACAGGCGACCTTGCTGCCCGAAGGCCGCGCCGAGCTCGACACCTTGGCGGCAGCGCTGATCGAGCTCGACAAGAAGATCCCGAGCGAGATCCCCTGGGTGCTGCGCGTCGACGGCCACACCGATGTGCGTCCGGTCAATGGCCCGAACTTCAAGTCGAACTGGGACCTGTCCGCGGCCCGCTCCATCTCGGTGGTGCAGTACCTGGTCTCGCTCGGCGTGCCGGCCCAGCGCCTCGTTGCCGCCGGCTTCGGCGAATTCCAGCCGCTCGATCCCGGCAACACCGAGGAGGCCTACAAGCGCAACCGCCGCATCGAGCTGAAGCTGACGGAGCGGTAGTGAGCGCCCTCCACCTCCGCCCCTACCGACCCGAGGACGAGGCGGCCGCGATCGACCTCTGGCATCGCACCTGGCAGCAGGCGTATCCGCAGATCGATTTTGTGGCGCGGCTGGACTGGTGGCGCGAGCGCTGGCGCAAGGACCTGGTGCCGAAGGCCTCTATCGTCGTCGCCGAGCAGGATGGCGCGCTCACCGGCTTCGTCACCATCGACGACGACGGCTATCTCGACCAGCTCGTGGTCGATCCCGCGCATTGGGGCTCGGATGCAGCCAGGCTGCTGGTGGAAGAAGCCAAGCGGCTGTCGCCCTCAGGCGTTACGCTGCTCGTCAACAAGGACAACGCCCGCGCCATCCGCTTCTACGAGCGCAACGGCTTTTCCCATGCCGGCGACGATGTGAACCCGACCTCGGGCCGGCCGGTGCTGAAGATGGCGTGGCGGGCGTGAGGCCTGTCACGCCGGGATCCCGCGACGTTCGTTAGTCGTTGTAGTCAGAGCAGCGATGACAAGCGGATGGAGACGATCGATGAAGCTGCGCGATCTGGCCAAGGGTTGCTCGGTCTTTCTGGGTGTCATCGTCGCCGGATATGTGTCGACGACCTATGTCGACCAGCGCTTTGCGACGCAGGTCAACACAACGAGTTCTCCGTCGAGCAGCCCTGCGCCATCGGCCTGCGTCGATAGGGACGGCAGCTGGAAGAACTGGCCGTGGCCGAACGTGCCGGCGCTCTCGCCGAAGTGCCGGTAAACACGGCTCCTTTACAGACCGCTGTCATTACCCGCGCAGGCGGGTGATCCAGTATTCCAGAGACAACATTGATTGAACCGAGACGCCGCGGCGTACTGGATCGCCCGCTTTCGCGAGCGATGACACTGTGCGTGGGGCAGCGATCGCAGCGCCTCACGTCGATCGCTCAGGCTCTCACGCCCCCTCGAACTGCAACCGCGCCAGTCTCGCGTAAAGCCCGTTCGCTGCCACGAGTTCGGCATGCGTGCCCTGCTCGACGATCCTGCCCTGGTCCATCACCAGGATGCGGTCGCAGGACAAGACGGTGGCGAGGCGATGGGCGATCACCAGCGTGGTGCGGTGGCGCATCAGCTCTTCCAGCGCGGTCTGCACCAGCGTTTCGCTTTCAGCATCGAGGGCGGAGGTGGCTTCATCCAGCAGCAGCAGCGGCGCATCGCGCAGGATGGCGCGCGCGATGGCGATGCGCTGGCGCTGGCCGCCGGAGAGCGTCACGCCGCGCTCGCCGAGCGCCGTCTCGAAGCCTTCGGGCAGCCGGCGGATGAACTCGGCGGCATGCGCGAGCTCGGCGGCCCGCTCGACCTCGGCATCGGTCGCATCCGGCCGGCCGAAGCGGATGTTCTCGCGAGCGCTTGCCGCAAACACCACCGAGTCTTGCGGCACCAGCGCGATGCGGGCGCGGACATCGCGCGGGTCGGCGGACCTGACCGGCACGCCATCGAGCGAGATCGCGCCGCTGCGCGGATCGTAGAAGCGCAGCAGCAGATGAAAGATCGTGCTCTTGCCGGCGCCGGACGGACCGACGATCGCGACCTTCTCGCCCGGATGCACGGTGAACGACACCGCATCGAGCACGTTGACGTCGTGCCGCGCAGGATAGGCGAAGCTGACCCGATCGAAGCCGACCTCGCCGCGCGCCGGCATCGGCAGAGCGCGTGGCGCGGCGGGCGCGGTGATCTCAGGCCTTACATGCAAGATCTCGAACAGGCGCTCGGCAGCACCGGATGCCGCCGACACCTCGCCCCAGACCTCGCTGAGCTGGCCGAGTCCCGCCGCGGCGAACACGGCATAGAGCACGAACTGGCCGAGCCGGCCCGGCGTGATCGCACCGGTGAGCACATCATGCGAGCCGATCCAGAGGATCGCGACAATGCTTGCGAACACGATGAAAATGATGATGGCGGTGAGCACGGCGCGGGCCTGAGTCGAGGTGCGCGCCGCCTCATAAGCCTGCTCGACATTTCCGCCGAAGCGCTTCTCGGCGAACTGCTCGCTGGTGTAGGCCTGCACGGTGCGGATCGCCCCGATCAGCTCGCCGGCATAGGCCGAGGCGTCGGCGAGCGTATCCTGCGCATTGCGCGACAGCCGCCGTACCCAGCGCCCGAAAGCCACCAGCGGCAGCACGATCAAAGGTATGGCCAACAGCACGAAGCCCGACAATTTCGGGCTGGTGATCACCATCATGGCGGCGGCGCCGAGAAACATCATCAGATTGCGCAGCGCGATCGACACCGAGGCGCCGACGGCGGATTTGATCTGGGTGGTGTCGGCGGTGAGCCGCGAGATCAGCTCGCCGCTACGCGCGGAGTCGAAGAAGGTCGGCGAAAGCGAGAGCAGATGCCCGAACACGTCGCGCCTGAGGTCGGCGACGATGCGCTCGCCGATCGTCATCACGAGGTAGTAGCGCGCAGCGCTCGCCAGCGCGAGCACGGCGACCACCGCGAGCATCACCGAGAAGTAGCTGTTGATCAGCTCGATGCCCTCGGGCGTCAGGCCGAAATCGATCATCCGGCGCACCGCAACCGGCACCAGCAGCGTGGTCAGTGCGGCGACCGTCAGCGCGAGGAAGGCCAGTGCCGCGCGGCCGCGATAGCGGCTGATATAGGGCGCGAGCGCGAGCAGCGGCCGCAGCTTGGCGCGGCCCTTGGCCGGCTGCTCGATCAGATCGGCCTCGATCGATGGCGTGTCGGCGGAATTCACCTGGGAATTCACTTGGGAATTCACCTGGGAATTCATTTCAGGCTGATCGACATATTGGTCATCAAGCCGTTCCACTGCGCTCATGAGATCCGACCCATTGCATTCGTTTGCTCCCAATAGGCCGGAGCAAGGGTACTGGCAAATCCGGGGCGTCCCTTAGGGAAGCCCGGTTGACCGCCTGCGATGGCTTGTTTTGCAGGGGATGGTGAGGTATAGAGCCGGCCAAATCCGTCATTCGCGAGCCACCCAAGAAGGCGCCGGGGCGCCGAGGAATTGCCATGAAAGCCGAAATTCACCCGAACTATCATACGATTAAGGTCGTTATGACCGACGGAACCGAGTACCTGACCCGCTCGACCTGGGGCAAGGAAGGCGACACGCTGAACCTCGACATCGACCCGAAATCGCACCCGGCCTGGACCGGCGGCAACGCCCAGCTCATGGACCGCGGCGGCCGCGTCTCGCGCTTCCAGAAGAAGTTTTCGGGCTTTCTCAAAAAGGATTGATCCGGCCACGGGCTGGAGACGAAAAAACGCCCCTGGCAGAGCCGGGGGCGTTTTTGTTTTCTATCACGCTGTCGTTCCGGGGCGGCTCGGAGAGCCGAACCCGGAATCTCGAGATTCCGGGCGCGATGCTCACGCATCGCCCCGGAATGACAGTGAGACCTCTACCGCTCGAACGCAGCCTTCAGCGCGTTGAGGTGCGGCACCAGCGGGTTGCCGATCGCAACGTGTTCGGCGGGCGGGGTGTGGATGGTGGTGTCGAGGCGGCGCACGCGGGTCTGCAGGCTCATCGAACGGTGGATCAGGTCCTGGAGCTGCGCGGGCAGCTTCTCGATGGTGTCGGCGGGACCCGGATCGGCGGCGGTCAGCTTCACCTTGGTCTTCTCGCGATTGGCCTGGCTCAGCGTCATCTCGCCTTCTTTCACCGCGCGGTGCAGCAGCAGCCACGAGGCGAGCTGCATCAGGCGGGTGGTGAGACGCATGCTCTCGGTTGCATAAGTCAGGCTGACGGCACGGTCGAGCGCCTTGGCTTCCGTGCGCCCGGCGCCGTCGAGATAGGCGGCGGTTTCCTCGACGAGGTCCATGCCCTCGCGGAACAGGACGCCGAACGCCGCAGAATTGGTGAACCGCTCGCTGAGTTGAACGAGAGCGCCGTCGGCTTGCAAACGTTCCATGGTTAACGCCCCTTACGCAACTGTCTGACTGTCCGGCTTGGCGCCGGCTTATGATGAACAAATCATTGCCCGGGCAGGACGCCGAGTCCAGCCACAAGCGCGGATATGGTTTCCGCGGGTCTTTCCCAGGGACTCAAGCGCAACGAGACGCAAAAAAGCGGCGTGGAGGCAAAAAAAGAGCCGCCGGAGACCGGCGGCTTTGAAAGTTGATAACAGGGAGGCGTCAAACAGAGTGGACAGGAGCCACTCGGTGTCCAAACGAGGACAGTTCCAGTCATAAACCCGAAAGCTTAATCTGGAGTAAACGAGCTAATTTTTTGAGAGTTCGTTAGCCATGTCGGCCAATGGCTGAGTGGGGGTGTCGTGTCCCGGACGCTGTGCCGCACGAACGCCCTCACCGTCGTCCCGGGGCGCCACGAGGGTCGCGAGAATCCATAAGCACGGACGGATGGAGCGGCCCGCCTCTATCAGCGTGCCCGTTTCGATTTCCCGGGGTTATGGATTCCGGGCTCGGCGCTGACGCGCCGCCCCGGAATGACGGCGAAGAGATTACGACTTGAAAACACTGTTCGCCGCATCGCGCGAGGCGCGCTTCTTGGTGGCGGCTTCTTCCAACCTTGCGATCTCGGTCTTGAGCAGGACGACGCGCTCGGTCAGTTCCTCGACCGACAAGAGTGAGAGATCCTGTCCGATTTCATGGCTGATCTTCTTGCGCGGCCGGTCGTCGTCTTCCATCGGCATCGTCGTTCCTCCTGCGTTCGCGGCTGGGGCGGTTGCCAGCTTGGAGCGCGCTGGCTAAGCAATGGCCTCGTTCCCATTTCCGCACCTTTGCTCAAGGACACATCATGGACAAGCTGCCCGCGCAAATGACCGTGGTCGCCATCTCCAAGCACGGCGGACCCGAGGTGCTCGTGCCGGAACAACGGGCCGTGCCGCAGCCCGGTCCTGACGAGATCCTGGTCAAGGTCGAGGCCGCCGGCGTCAACCGGCCCGACGTCGCCCAGCGCTCCGGCGCCTATCCCCCGCCGCCCGGCGCCAGCGACTTGCCGGGCCTGGAGATCGCGGGCGAAGTGGTGGCGGTCGGCAGCAATGCCAAGCGGCACAAGGTTGGTGACAAGGTGATGTCGCTCGTCGCCGGCGGCGGCTATGCGCAGTACTGCATCGCGCAGGACGCCCAGGCCATGAGCGTGCCGCCGTCGCTGTCGATCAAGGAGGCCGGCGCACTGCCGGAAACTCTGATGACGGTCTGGCACAACGTGTTCGAACGCGGCGGCCTCAAGTCCGGCGAGACGCTGCTGATCCATGGCGGCTCCTCCGGCATCGGCACCATGGCGATCCAGCTCGCCAAAGCGTTCGGCGCAAAAGTGTTCGTCACCGTGGGCTCGCAGGACAAGATCGATGCCTGCGTCAAGCTGGGTGCCGACCGCGCCATCAATTACAAGACTGAAGACTTCGTCGCCGTGATCAAGGAAGAGACCAACAAAGCCGGCGTCAACCTGATCCTCGACATGGTCGCCGGCGACTATGTCGATCGCAACTATGACGCCGCCGCAGTTGAGGGCCGCATCGTCCAGATCGCGACCCTCAACGGCCCCAAGGTCAACGTCAACATTGCCAAGGTGATGGTGAAGCGCCTCACCCATACCGGCTCGACGCTGCGCCCCCGTAGTAATGCGGACAAGGCGGCGATGGTGGCCGCGATCGAGGCGAAAGTGATGCCGCTTTTGCGTGAAGGTCGCATCAAGCCGCTGATGGACAGCACTTTCCCGCTGGAAAAGGCAGCCGATGCGCACCGGCGCATGGAGACGAGCGCACATATTGGCAAAATTGTGTTGGAGGTGTAGGCCGCCGGCCCACAGGGCAAGGCGGAAACCCTTTGATTTTCCTCGCTTTCATGGCATCTATCGCGACGCACCGAACCAAGTCTGTCCGGTCTGAAATCGCCTTGCACTCGAAGTTTGCGTCGAACGCGGAGAACTGACCTTGCGTCTGATCAGGTGCCTCGCGCCCATCGCGCTGGGCCTCATGATGCTCGTTGCCGCGTCCCCTGCACGCGCGCTCGACGCTGTCAGCGTTCGCAGTGACGCGCCCGCGATCGATCTCACCGGTGTGCTCGAGCATCAGCGCAGCGATGCCGATCGCATCCAGGTCTCGACCGCGCCCGGCACCGACGGCATCGTCCGCCGCATCGAGGTGCGCGCCCGCGAAGGCGGCCAGAACTGGGTGGTGTTCGCGCTTGCCAACAACACCGACGACCAGCTCGACCGCCTGATCGTCGCCCCGCATTACCGCATCGTCTCGTCAGGGCTGCTCTGGCCCGACCTCGGTCTGTCGCGCATCGCCACCATCACGCCTTCGACCGGTGACCGGCCCGAGCGGCAGGAAAGCCCGACCGCCGATGTCTTCCGCATCACGCTCGACCCCGGCGCCGTCATCACCTTCGTTGCCGAGCTGCGTACCGACAAGCTGCCGCAGCTCTATCTGTGGGAGCCGGAAGCCTACAAGGACAAGGTCAACTCGTTCACGCTCTACCAGGGCATCGTGATCGGCATCTCCGGCTTGCTCGCCTTGGTGCTGACCATCCTGTTCGTGGTGAAGGGCAGCATCATGTTCCCAGCCGCCGCGGCGCTGGCCTGGGCGGTGCTGGTCTATATCGGCGTCGATTTCGGCTTCTGGGGCAAGGTCCTCGACATGTCGAACAACGCCGAGCGCATCTGGCGCGCGGCGGGCGAAGCGATCCTGGCGGCGACGCTGCTGGTGTTCCTGTTTGCCTATCTCAACCTCAGTCGCTGGCATGTGCGCTATTCGCACATCACGGTGGGCTGGCTCGCCTTCCTGGGATCGCTGGTGGCGCTTGCGCTATTCGATCCGGCGGTCGCCTCCGGCATCGCGCGTATCTCGCTGGTGCTGATCGCCTTCGCCGGCTTCGCGCTGATCGTCTATCTCTCCACCCACGGCTTCGACCGCGCGGTGCTGCTGATCCCGACCTGGTTCCTCCTGGTGGTCTGGGTCGTGGCGGCGGGAATGACGGTCGCCGGCTCCGTTACCAACGACATCGTCGGCCCGGCCCTGCTCGGCGGCCTCGTGCTGATCGTGATGCTGATCGGCTTCACGGTGATGCAGCACGCCTTCGCCGGCGGCGGCGCTTCGACCGGTGTCGTCTCCGACATCGAACGGAGGGCGCTGGCGCTGGCCGGCTCCGGCGATCTGATCTGGGACTGGGACGTCTCCGCCGACAAGGTCTTCACCAGTCCCGAGACCGAGGCCTTGCTCGGCCTCAAGCGCGGCACGCTGGAAGGCCCCGCTGCCTCGTGGCTCGAAGTGCTGCACCCGCTCGATCAGGATCGCTTCCGCGCCGCGCTGGACAGCGTGTTCGACCAGCGCCGCGGCCGCCTGGTGCAGGATTTCCGCCTGCGTACGCCGGACGGTCACTTCATGTGGTTCGCGCTGAAGGCGCGCCCGGTGGTCGGCTCCGACGGCGAGGTCTCGCGCGTGGTCGGCACGCTCACCGACGTCACCGAGCTGCGCAACGCCGAAGAGCGCCTGCTGCACGATTCCGTGCATGACAACCTCACCGGCCTGCCCAACCGAAAACTGTTCATGGACCGGCTGGGTGCGGTGGCGCATTTCGCCAAGACCATGCCGACGCTGCGACCGACGCTGATGGTGATCGACCTCGACCGCTTCAAGCAGGTCAACGATTCCGTCGGCATCGCGGTCGGCGATTCCATCCTGCTGACGCTCGCCCGCCGCCTCACCCGCATCCTGAAGCCGCAAGACACGCTGGCACGAATGGCCGGCGACCAGTTCGGCCTGATCCTGCTCTCGGAGCAGGACCCCGCCCGCATCACCGCCTTCGCCGAGACCATCCGCAAGACCATCCGCGCCCCGATCGCCTTCAACGATCGCGAGATCTTCCTCACGGCCTCGATCGGCCTCGCTTTGTCTGATCCGCAGACCCAATTGACGGACGAGATCATCAAGGACGCCGAGCTCGCGATGTATCACTCCAAGCGCATCGGCGGCGATCGCATCGACGTCTACAAGCCGGCGATGCGTGCGCGGAAGACCGACCGGCTGACGCTGGAGAGCGAATTGCGCCGCGCCATCGAGCGGCAGGAGATCACGATCCTGTACCAGCCGATCGTGCGGCTGGAGGATCGTTCGATCGCGGGCTTCGAGGCGTTGGCGCGCTGGGACCATCCGAAGCTCGGGCGCATGGCGCCGTCGGAATTCATCACCATCGCGGAAGAGACCGGGCTGATCGTCGACCTCGGCATGTTCGTGCTCGACCAGACCGCAAAACAGCTCGCGGTGTGGCAGCGCGCGATGCGCTCGCGCGAGCCGATCTTCGCCTCCGTCAACGTGTCGTCGCGGCAGCTGCTGCGCCACGATCTGATCCACGACATCCGCACCGTGCTGTCGCGCTCCTCGGTCGCCCGCGGCACGCTGAAGCTGGAATTGACGGAATCGCTGGTGATGGAGAATCCGGAGCATGCGGCGCAGATGCTGACGCGCATCCGCGAGCTCGGCACCGGGCTGTCGCTCGACGATTTCGGCACCGGCCATTCCTCGCTGGCCTATCTCCAGCGCTTCCCGTTCGACACCATCAAGATCGACCAGTCCTTCGTGCGCACCACCAACCGCGGCACGCGCCCGGTGATCCTGAAGTCGATCATCGCGCTCGCGCACGACCTCGGCATGGACGTGGTCGCCGAAGGCGCCGAGACCGATTCAGACGCGGTCGAGCTTTACCAGATGGGCTGCGAATATGCGCAGGGCTTTGCCTTCGGCGAGCCGATGGATGCCGATGCCGCGATGCGGCTGCTGACGGAAGTGCGGCTGGAAGCGGCGAGCTAGGTTACCTCCCCTGGAGGGTGGCAGCGCGCCGGTGCGCTACCGCCGCCGCTCCTTCTTCTGCTTCCTGAACCGCACGCTCGCACCGTCAGGCATGCGCGTCGCCACAAAGCCGGCGGCGAGGCAGGCTTCGCGTTGCGGCATCTGGATGTCGGGGCTGCGCAGGCTGTCCCACCAGGAGGCACGATGCGCCGCGCGCGGCAGGGCCGCGCCGATGATCTCCTCGATCTGCTCGAAGCTCAGCACCAACTCATCCTGCTTCTGCCGCATCAGATAGGCGCGCAACGCGTCGTAGTCGTTCACAATGGTCCTCTCGTCCCGCTCGCATGAGACTGCCCAAAACCCTGCGCCTCATAAACCGATTCTTAACTCATTGCGGCAAGGCCGTCCTGCCTTAAACACTACTCAAGCTTTCGGGCGCATCCACTAGGATCGGGAGCAAGCGATGCTGTCTGGATGGCGCGAAGTCACGGCCCGCCGGCCGTGGCGGATTTCGGCGAAGCTGCTGATCATCTCGTCGGTGGTGACGGTGATCGGCTTCTCCGCCATTTGCGTCAACGTGATGCTGGACATGCGCCGCGGCGAGGAGGCGCTCGCCCGCCAGACGCTGGAGAATTTGGCGACGACCATCGAGTCCGACGTCAGCCGCAACATCGAGATTTATGACCTGTCGCTGAAGGCGGTCGCCGCCAACATGCTGCTGCCCGAGCTTGCGACGGTCTCGAAGCCGATCCGTCATCTGATCCTGTTCGACCATGCGACCACCGCGAGGCATTTCGGCGCCATCCGGGTGTTCAATGCCGAGGGCCGGCTGACCATCGACGCCTCCACCCTCGACCCGCTGCCGGAGGTCAAGAGCGAGGAAGATTACTTCAGGGTTCATCGCGACAGTCCGGACATCGGGCTCTTCATCAGCCGTCCCATGCTGTTTCGCGGCGCCTATTCCATCGTGCTGAGCCGGCGGGTCAGCGATACCGACGGCGGCTTCATGGGCGTCGTCGCCGGCTCGATCCGATTCAGCTATTTCCACGAATTGTTCGAGCGGCTGAACCTCGACCCCGACGACAGCATCACCGTGCTGAAGCGCGACCGCACCATCATGATGCGGCGGCCGTTCGATCTCGACGTCATCGGCAAGAATCTCGCATCGCAGGGGAGCTGGAAGGCCGACAATCTCAAGGCCGGCGGGTCCTATGCCGGCCAGGGTCCGGTAGACGCGACGCCGCGGCTCTATTCCCGGAGCGGCGACAGCGGGCCGCTGTTCGTGGTGGCGGGCAAGCCGCTGACCGCCGTGTTCGAGCTCTGGCAGAGGGAAGCCTATCGCATCGGCGCCGTGGTCCTGGCGCTGATCCTGTTCATGCTGGCCTCGACGCTGGTTCTCGCGCGCGAGATCGGCCGACGCGCCGAGGCCGAGCACAAGCTCGAGGAGATGGCGACGACGGACGCGCTCACCGGCCTGAAGAACCGCCGCAAGTTCGATTCCGTCATCGACGTCGAATGGCGCCGCGCGATGCGCCAGAAGGCGCCGGTCGCGCTGTTGATGATCGATGCCGATCACTTCAAGGCTTACAATGATACGTTCGGCCACCAGGCCGGCGACCAGGTGCTGGTCGGCATCGCCATCTGCATTTCCGACTCGGTGAGCCGCGCCGGCGACTGCGCGGCGCGCTATGGCGGCGAAGAATTCGCCGTACTGCTGCCGAACATTTCGGCCACGGATGCCTTCAAGATCGCCGAGACGATCCGGCTCAAGGTGCAGGGCTGGTCCGACGATCAGGCGAGCACAACGGTCTCCTGCGGCATCGCCAGCCTCGTTCCCAGTGCCGGCATGGACTGGCCCGTCCTGGTCGCCGCCGCCGACAAGGCGCTCTATGCCGCCAAGGCCGGTGGGCGCAACCAGTCGGTGGTCGCGAGCTTGCCGCAGTTGTCGCTGGTGGCGTGAGGGATTCGTCTGGATGTCATTCCGGGGCGGCTCGAAGAGCCGAGCCCGGAATCTCGAGCTTCCGGGTTCGATGCTACGCATCGCCCCGGAATGACGTCAAAGGTGAGGTCAGGTCCCCAGATACTTCTTCATCTCCGCGATCAGCCCATCGCGCAGCTCCGGGCGCGTCATGCCGTAGGCGATGTTGGCGCGGAGGAAGCCGGGCTTGGAGCCGCAATCGTGACGCTCGCCCTCGAACTCGACGCCATAGAATTTCTGGGCCTTGGCAAGACCGATCATGGCGTCGGTGAGCTGGATCTCGCCGCCGGCACCGCGCTCCTGGGTTTCCAGGATCTTGAAGATCTCGGGCTGGAGGATATAGCGACCGGTGATCGAGAGATTTGATGGCGCGGTGCCCTTGGCCGGCTTTTCGACCATGCCGTCGACCTCGAACATCTTGCCGTTGCGCTTTCCGACCCCGCAGATGCCGTATTGATGCGTCAGGTGATCGGGCACCGCCTCGACCGCGACCAGATTGGATTTCTCGCCGAGCGACGATGCCATATCGATCATCTGCTTCAGGCAACCGGGCGTGTTGAGCACGAGCTCGTCCGGCAGCACGACTGCAAACGGCTCGTTGCCGACGATGTCGCGCGCGCACCAGACCGCGTGACCGAGGCCGAGCGGCGCCTGCTGGCGCGTGAAGCTCACGGCGCCAGCGTCCGGCTGGTTCTGCGCCAGGATCTCCTGCTCGGCCGTCTTGCCGCGCGCCTGCAGCGTCGCGTCGAGCTCGAACATCCGGTCGAAATGATCTTCGATGACGTTCTTGTTGCGGCCTGTGACGAAGATGAAGTGCTCGATGCCGGCCTCCTTCGCCTCGTCATAGACGTACTGGATCAGCGGCTTGTCGACGATGGTCAGCATTTCCTTCGGCATCGCCTTGGTGGCGGGCAGGACGCGGGTGCCGAGACCGGCGACGGGGAATACGGCTTTGCGAATTTTCATGGGATCGATCGAATACCTGAGGACGTGAACACAGCAATGGCAACTTGCTAGCCTGTTTGCAGCCGCCAACAAAGGCGGATGTGGGGCCTCGCCCCGACAGAGTTAAGAAAAAGGCCGTCACCAAAATTTCACCTTTGTTAAGCTATTGGCAACGCCTACCAGGCCTCCTGATGGCGGAATTTCAGGCCGATGGGTGGGACATGATGCAATCAGTGGCACGACT
The DNA here is from genome assembly GCF_023073535.1 of Bradyrhizobium sp. 179. Lineage (NCBI taxonomy): Bacteria > Pseudomonadati > Pseudomonadota > Alphaproteobacteria > Hyphomicrobiales > Nitrobacteraceae > Bradyrhizobium > Bradyrhizobium sp. 179. The sequence continues at coordinate 47,359 of NZ_JADPJR010000131.1, forward strand.
GGCAGGACGGACTGGGTCCGTGACCGGCGCGACGATGATTGCGGCGGCTTTGCTGCTGCCTGCATGCGCGCACGCCCAGGCGCAGAACGGCCTATCGAACCTGTTCGGCGGCATCTTCTCCGGCCCGAACGCGGCGCCGTCGCAAGCCTCACCCGTCCCCGGCAGCGCACAAACTGGAGCTCAACCTTGGAGCGGCGAGGACGGCGCCTCCGGCCATCCGCTGATGACGGCCGCTGCGATCCGCGAGGCCGCGGGCAATTTCAACAATTGTGTCGCCGCGATGTGGCCGGATGCCGCACGGCGCAGCATCACGCAGGAGAACTTCCAGCGCTTCACCGCAGGCCTCAGCCCCGATTTGCGCATCATGGATCTGATGGACTCGCAGCCGGAGTTCACCAAATCGATCTGGGACTACCTCGACATTCTCGTGAACGACAACCGCCTCGCCAAGGGCCGCGAGATCCTCGCCACATACAAGGCGCAGTTCGACGCCACTGAAAAGGCCACTGGCGTCGACCGCTACATCATCGCCGCGATCTGGGGCATCGAGTCCAATTACTCGACGCAGATGGGCGACCGCAGCGTGCTGCAATCGACCGCGACGCTCGCCTGCATCGGCCGCCGCCAAACCTATTTCAAGGACGAATTCCTCTCCGCGCTGGAGATCCTCAACCGCGGCGATCTCAGGCCTGAGCAGCTGCGCGGCTCCTGGGCTGGCGCCTTCGGCCCGACCCAGTTCATGCCGACCGCATTCAAGCGCTTTGCCGTCGACGGCGACGGCGACGGGCGGCGCGACGTCGTCGACAATCCGTCCGACCTGATCGCGTCGACCGCCAACAATCTGAAGAAGGACGGCTGGCAGGCCGGCCAGACCTGGGGCTACGAGGTCGTGGTGCCGCAAGGCTTCAACTACATGCTGGCCGACCGCGCCAAGGCGATGACGATCGCCCAATGGGAGAAGCTCGGGCTGAAGCGCCCGAACAACCAGCCCTTCCCGCATCCGGCCGAGAAGGCTTATCTGCTCGCGCCGGCCGGCGCGCAAGGACCAGGCTTCCTGATGCTGCAGAATTACCGCGTCATCATGAAGTACAATCCGGCTGAGGCCTATGCGCTGGCGATCGGGCATTTCGCCGACCGCTTGCGCGGCGGGGGCCCCTTCGTGCAGCCCTGGCCGCGGCAGGAACGGGAGCTGTCGCGCACCGAGCGGCTGGAACTGCAGCAGCTGCTGGCCCAGCGCGGCTTCTACAAGGGCACCCCGGATGGCCAGTTCGGCGGCCAGACCCGGGAAGCCCTGCGCAATTTCCAGGCCTCGATCGGCGTGCCCGCCGATGGTTTTGCCTCCTCCGACGTGCTCGACCGGCTGCGCGGCAGGTAAAATCGCGCCGAAAGTAACCCTGAACAGGGATTTTGGCAGGCAGCCTTGACCGGGGCGGCTGTTCCCCGGTGTATGGCAGAAGATTCTGCGACAGAATCTGCCCGTTTGGCGCCTGATTCCGTTATTATATTCGAGCCACTTCCAATCCCGTTGCGCTGCCCGAGATCGCATGTCGAAGAAGTCCCTGTTCAAGGCGCTGACCGAGACCGGCCCGCTGATCGCGCTGGGGACGGCGCTTGCGATCCTGGTGTCGGTCGCGGCCCCGGCCTCGGCGCAATTCTTCAACTTCCCCGGCTTCGGCGGCCCGCCACAGCGCGCGGCGCCACCGCCACCACGTGGTGGAGGTGGCGGCGGCTGGTTCGGCGGCGACTTCTTCGCACCATTCCAGCAACAACAGCCGCAGGCGCCGCGCCAGGATTTTTCGCGCGCGCCGGCGCCGGCCAAGCGCGACACCATCCCCGACAAGAACGTGCTGGTGATCGGTGACGCCATGGCCGACTGGCTCGCCTATGGCCTCGAGGACGCCTACGCCGAGCAGCCCGACATGGGCGTGATCCGCAAGCACAAGACCACCTCGGGCCTGATCAAGTACCAGCCGAAGGGCGAGCCCGCGGATTGGGCGGCTGCGGCGAAGGGGATCCTGGAGACCGAGAAGCCCGAAATCATCGTGGTCATGCTTGGTCTCAACGACCGCATCGCGATCCGCGAGCCTGTGGCCGACAAGTCGGACAAGGCCTCTGACAAGGACAAGAAGAACGACAAGGGCGCGCGCGGCAAGCCACCGGGCAAGCCCGGCGAGGCCAAGCCCGACACCGCTGCCAAGCCTGAGGACAAACCCGCCGCGGATACTGACCTGCCGCAGGATGACGCCGACAACGCCGATACGCCGGCAGCCGCTGCGCCGGAGAAGACGGCGCGCAACCCGAATGGTCTCTACGAATTCCGCGACGAGCGCTGGGTCGAGCTCTACGGCAAGAAAATCGAGGAACTGGCCAACGTGCTCAAGGCCAAGGGCGTGCCGGTGCTCTGGGTCGGTCTTCCCGCCATCCGCGGGCAAAAGGGTACGGCGGACATGCTGTTCCTGGACTCGCTCTACCGTGAAGGCGCGGCCAAGGCCGGCATCACCTATGTCGACGTCTGGGACGGCTTTGTCGACGAGGCCGGCCGCTTCCTTCAGAAGGGCCCGGACTTCGAAGGCCAGATTCGTCAGCTCCGCAGTTCTGACGGCGTCTATTTCACAAAACCCGGCGCGCGCAAGCTCGCGCACTATGTCGAGCGCGAGATCACGCGCCTGCTTGCGGGCCGCTCCGGTCCGATCGCACTGCCGAGCGAGCCGGCGACGCCCGACACCAGCGCCGAGCCGGGCAAGCCCGCGCCGCGGCCGCTGGCCGGACCGATCGTGCCGCTGGTCGCGGCCTCGATCTCGACCGATCAATTGCTGGGCGGGCCAGGCTCGCGTCCAGCCGCGGTCGATGCACTCGCTGCGAAGACGATGGTGAAAGGCGAGCCGCTGAGCGCCCCCGCCGGGCGCGCCGACGACTATGCCTGGCCGCGCCGCGAAGTCGGACGCGAGCAGGCCAAGGGCGATACGCCGATGGCGACGACGACGCCTGACGGCAGCGCTGCTCAGGGTTCACCGGGTGCGGCCGCCGCGATCGCGCCGCCAAAGCTCGCGCCGAAGAAGCCGCAACAGCTTCAGCTTCCGCCGCAGCAGCCGGCACAGGCAGCGCCGTCATTCCGGGATTTCTTCGGCTTTGGCTCTCCGCAGCCACCGCGTCAACTGGCGCCAGCCCCAGGCCCCCGCAATCCGAATCCGGCGATCCCGCGGCCGCCGGGTAATGTCGGGCGCGCGGCGGAAGCGATCCGGTAAATCGTATCTCTGATTTGACTCGTCATTCCGGGCGTGCAAAGCGCGCGCCCCGGATGACGGGTCTAGCTGTTAGCCCTAATAGCGCCAGCGCGGCGGCGGACGGCGGGCGGGGCGCGACATCAGAAGCGCGAGTGCGAAGCCGATGCCGGCCGCGGTCAGCAGCGCGCCGAGCGGGTTGTCCTGCACCTTGCGGGCGATGGCTTGCGTGCCGTCGCGGAACGTATCGCCGCTGGCCTCATAGGCATCCTTGGCGTAGCTGGAGGCGGTATCCGCAGCTTCGCGCGCCGCGTCCTTCGCCTGGCCGTACAGGTTCTGCACCGTGCCTGCGGCTTCCCGTGCCTTGCCTGAGGCCTGCGTTTTTGCATCGCCCGCCATCTCGCCCACGGTGCCTTCCACGCCGCCTGCCATTTCCTTGGCTGATCCAATGATCCGATCCGCGTCCATGATAATCCTCCTCGGTGATCAGCCGAAGTAACCGATCAGAAGCAGCGCGGTTCCTTGCCATGGCCTACAGAATGAGGCCGCCATCGACGACCAGCGTCTGGCCCACGATGTAGGACGACAGCGGCGAAGCCAGGAACAGCGCCGCGCCCGCCATGTCGGCCGGCGTGCCCAATCGCCGCAGCGGGATGCGCGCGAGCGCGCCTTCGAGTCGCTTGGGATTGTCGGTGGTCACCTTCGTCATCTTGGTGTCGACCAGACCGGGCGCGATGCCGTTGACGCGGATGCCGTCCTCAGCCCAGGCTTCGCCCAGCGTACGTGTCAATCCGACAGCGCCCGTCTTCGAGGCGTTGTAGGCGGGATTGCCCATAGTGGAATGATAGGCCGCGGTCGAGGACACCACGATCAGCGCGCCCTTCGCATCCCGCAGCATGGAATGAAACCGCGTGGCGCAGGCCATCAGGCTCATCAGGTTGACCTCCACGACCTTGCGGAAGCCGGCCATCTCGAATTCGCCGCGGCGATAGAGCACCGCGCCTTGCGCGAGCACCAGGATGTCGAGCCGCTCGAAGCATGGCTTGAACGCCTCGATCGCGCCGGCATTGCTGACGTCGAGCTGCGCGTAGGCGAGGCCGGTGAGATCAGAGCCTTCCTCAATCGAATAATCCTCGGGCCGAGCACGCGTGCCGCAGACGGCGACATGCGCACCCCTGGCGCGAAAAGCTTGCGCAATGCCGTTGCCGATGCCGCTGGAACCGCCGACCACCAGCACCTGCCTGCTTGAGAAATCGAGCTCGTTTGCCATCGCGGCCTCCCGTTTGTTTTTGCTTGTTTGACCTGTCTGCGGATCGATGCCAGCCTTGTCAATCATAACAAGAACAAGCAGGGCGCGAGGAAGCAGCATGTCCGAATTCAAACAGCTCAGCCGGTCTGTAAAGGGCCTGACCGTCCTCGTCACCGGCGCGGCCAGCGGCATGGGACGTGCCACCGCGCGCGTGTTCGCCACCGAAGGTGCGAACGTTGCCGTGACCGATTATGATGAGCAAGGCGCACATGCGGTTGCCAAGGAAATCGCGGCAAGCGGCGGAGCAGCGAGGGCGTGGAAGCTCGACGTTGCCGATGGCGGCGAGATCAAGCGCGTGGTCGGCGATGTCGCGGCGCATTTCGGTGGGCTCGACATCGTCGTCAACAATGCCGGCATCTCAGTGCGGGTTGCGATCGACGACGAGGCCTATGAGGACGCATGGGCCAAGGGCCTCGCCGTGATGCTGACGGCGCATCCGCGCGTGATCCGCGCCGCGCTGCCGCATTTGCGCAAGTCGAAGTGCCCGCGCATCCTCAACATCGCCTCGACCGAGGCGCTCGGCGCCACTGCCCTGCACAGCCCCTATTCGGCGGCAAAGGGCGGCGTTGCGAGCCTCACCCGTTCTCTGGCGGTGGAGCTCGGCCGCGAGGGCATCACCGTCAACTGCATCTGTCCCGGCCCGATCCGCACGGCCATCACCGATCGCATCTCGGAGGAGCACAAGACCATCTATGCCAAGCGCCGCACTGCACTCGGCCGTTATGGCGAGCCTGAAGAGGTCGCGCATGTGACGCTCAGCCTGTGCCTGCCGGCCGCCTCCTTCATCACCGGCGCGGTGATCCCGGTCGACGGCGGCCTGATGGCCCGGAACGCGTAAGAGCCATGCGCGCGGCGCGTTGACATCGCCGGGCGCGGGAGGCATTTTTTTCCACAAACAGAGCGGGAAAACTGCTCAGAGATGCGGGAGAAATCGCCATGACGATCGCCATCCGGCAGCTTCAGAAGCATTTTGTCGGCGAGGTTTCGGGCCTCGATTTGCGCAAGCCACTCACGGCGGATGAGGCGCGCGAAGTCGAGGCCGCGATGGACAAATATGCGGTGCTGGTGTTCCACGATCAGGACATCACCGACGAGCAGCAGATGGCGTTCGCGCTGAATTTCGGCCAGCGCGAGGATGCGCGCGGCGGCACCGTCACCAAGGAGAAGGACTATCGGCTGCAATCCGGCCTGAACGATGTCAGCAATCTCGGCAAGGACGGCAAGCCGCTGGCGAAAGACAGCCGCGCGCATCTGTTCAATCTCGGCAACTGCCTCTGGCATTCCGACAGCTCGTTCCGTCCCATCCCCGCAAAATTCTCGCTGCTGTCCGCGCGCGTGGTGAACCCGAAGGGTGGCAACACCGAATTCGCCGATATGCGCGCGGCCTATGACGCACTCGACGACGAGACCAAGGTTGAGATCGAGGACCTCGTCTGCGAGCACTCGCTGATGTATTCGCGCGGCTCGCTCGGCTTCACCGAATATACCGACGAAGAGAAGGAGATGTTCAAGCCGGTGCTGCAACGTCTGGTGCGCACGCACCCGGTGCATCGCCGCAAGTCGCTGTATCTGTCATCGCATGCCGGCAAGGTCGTCGGCATGAGCGTGCCGGAGGGCCGTCTATTGCTGCGCGATCTCACCGAGCACGCGACGCAAGCAGAGTTCGTCTATGTCCACAAATGGAGGCTGCATGACCTCGTGATGTGGGACAACCGCCAGACCATGCACCGCGTCCGCCGCTACGACCAGTCGCAACCGCGCGACATGCGCCGGGCAACGGTGGCGGGCACCGAGCCGACGGTGCAGCAGCAGGCGGCGGAGTAGCGCCTCATTCACGATACGTGGTCATCGCCCGGCTTGCTCCGGGCGATCCAGTACTCCGAGACGGTTGTATCGCGCCGATAGGCTGCCGCGTACTGCATGCCCCCGATCAAGCCGGGGCATGACAGCGAGGGTGACGTACGACACCGGACGACGGCCAACAACTACGCGTGCCCGGCCTCGTTGGAGAGCATGCCGGGATCAATGCCGATTTTCTGCAAAGCGCGGTTGTATTTGTCATCGACGTCGTCGCCGAAGATCAGATCCGCGTCCGCGTCGCAATGCAGCCAGCCGTTGCTCTGGATCTCGGTTTCGAGCTGGCCCGGCGCCCAGCCGGCATAGCCGAGCGCGAGGATGGCGTGCTTGGGGCCGGAGCCGTTGGCGATCGCACGCAGGATGTCGACGGTCGCGGTGAGGCAGACGCCGTCGTCGATCCGCAGCGTCGCGTTCTCGATGTAGAAGTCGCTGGAATGCAGCACGAAGCCACGGCCGGTGTCGACCGGCCCGCCGCGCAGCACCTTCATGCTTTCGGCATTTTCCGGCAGCTTGATGTGCTCGCCCTTTTTGACGATGCCGAGCTGCATCAGGAGCTCGGGGAAATCGATGGAGCCCGCGGGATGATTGACAATGATTCCCATCGCGCCCTCGGCGGAATGGGCGCAGAGATAGATCACGGAGCGCTCGAAACGGGGATCGCCCATCACGGGCATTGCAATCAGGAGCCGGCCGTCGAGATAACCGGCCGAATTGGGCAGCGCGGGGCCTGCGCTGCGGGTGCTGTCGCCCGTCCTCTTGCCTGTAGGAGCCATGGTGAAGCACTCCGGTTTCAATTCCTATCCTGATGTCGGGCCCGGCCGCTGTCAAATCAAGGCTTGCAGAGACCTGGTCCAGATGCATCCATCACAAGCAATTCAATGGTTTGCCCTAGGGCGCCCCTGTAAAGACGTGCCATGACCAGCATAGTTCCCCTGCGTGCGGCGATTGGCGTCGCGACAACCCTGATCGCAGCGTCGCTGGCATCCGCAGCCCGTGCCGACGACGCTTCGCCGTGGCAGCGCGACGGACATTCCGCAGTGCGGCTGGTTGCGGGCTCGCGCAGCGGCGCTGTCCTGCTTGGCGGTATCGCGTTCCAGCTCCAACCGGGATGGAAGACCTACTGGCGCGTGCCCGGCGACTCCGGCGTTCCGCCGCGGTTCGACTTCTCCAAGTCGGACAATGTCGAAGCGGTGACCGTGATGTGGCCGGCGCCGCTGAAGTTCGACGACGGCGCGGGCGGCCATTCGATCGGCTATCGCGACCAGATCGTGCTGCCCCTGCGCATCGTCGCCAAGGCCGCCGACAAGCCAGTGACCTTGCGCGCCGAGATTAACTATGCGGTGTGCGAGAAGCTCTGCATTCCCGTCGAAACCCGCGCCGAACTCGGCTTCAACAGCGTCGCCTCGACCGAGGACGCCAATCTGCGCGCGGCGCTCGACACCGTGCCCAAGCCGGCCAATATCGGCGATCCCAATCCGCTTACCATCCGCGACGTCAAGCGCGAGGGCAACAAAGTGGTCGTCGACGTGGTCGCGCCGGCGGACGCGCGCAACGTCAATCTGTTCGTGGAAGGGCCGACGCCCGATTGGGCGCTGCCGATTCCGAGCCCGGTCCATCACAGCCCGCCGGACGTGAAGCGATTTTCCTTCGAGCTCGACGGGCTGCCGCCGGGCGCCAAGCCCGACGGTGCGGCGCTGAAGTTCACGCTGGTGGGACCGGACAAGTCATACGAGTTCAATACGAACTTGGAGTAGCGTCGTCCCAATCCGAGCCGTGGTCCGGGACAAGCGCAGCGAATCGGAGCGCGGACCCACTACCTCAGGAGTAGTGGTGGCGCGAACTCGTTGCCCGAGCCTTCGCTCCAACTTCTCCCTGGGGCAACGGATCCTGGCCTTCGCCTGGCCTTCCGGGACGACGTTGCGGTTTCTACAGCACGCCCACCCAACCGAATCTTAACGAGTGGTTGCTAATTCCCGGGCCTGCCGCAGTATGCGGGCGGGGAACTCGAATTGGCCGTGATGGATGCACAACCCGCAACGACCGGACCAGCCGGGTTGATCGCGCGGCTGCGCGGCAGGCTGACGGGCGGCTCGAGCGAGGCCTCGCTGACGCGGCGGCTGGCCGCGACCATCTTCGTCATCCGCGTCATCAGTGCAGGCCTCGCCTATGTCTCGCAGATCCTGCTCGCGCGTTGGATGGGCACGTCCGACTACGGCATCTATGTCTATGTCTGGACCTGGGTGCTGCTGCTCGGCAGCATGATGGATTTCGGCATTTCCGCTTCCGCGCAAAAGATCATTCCGGAGTACCGCGCCAGCGGCGCGCATGCGTTGCTGCGCGGCTTTCTCTCCGGCAGCCGCTGGCTCACCTTTGCCGTCTCCGCTCTGGTGTCGCTCGGCCTTGCCGGCATCGTCAGGCTGCTGTCACCCTGGATCGATCCGGCCGAGGTGCTGCCGCTCTATATCGGCTGCATGACGCTGCCGGCCTTCGTCGTCGCCAACACCCAGGACGGCATCGCGCGCTCGCACGACTGGATGCAGCTCGGCCTGATGCCGCAATTCATCATCCGCCAGGCGCTGATCATCGGCATCACGGCATGCGCTTTCCTGCTCGGCTATCATCTCGGCGCAGTCGCGGCGATGGTCGCGAGCCTAGGTGCGGTGTGGATCGCGATGGCCGGGCAGATGCTGGTGCTGAACCGCAAGCTCGCCGATCACATCGAACCGGGCCCCAAGGCCTACGACATCGGCGGCTGGCTGGCGGTCTCGCTGCCGATCCTGCTGGTCGAGAGCTTCTACCTGCTGCTGTCCTACACCGACGTGCTGGTGCTGCAGCAGTTCCGCCCCTCCGACGAGGTCGGCGTCTATTTCGCGGTGGTGAAGACGCTGGCGCTGGTTTCCTTCATCCACTACGCGATGTCGGCAACGACCGCGCATCGCTTCGCCGAGTTCAACGCAAGCGGCGACAAGGCGCGGCTGTCTGCCTATGTGGCGCACGCCATCAGCTGGACATTCTGGCCGTCGCTGGCGGCGACCATCCTGCTGCTTGCGTTCGGCAAGCCGCTGCTCTGGCTGTTCGGGCCGCAATTCACCGTTGGCTACGATCTCATGTTCGTCGCCGCGATCGGGCTGGTGGTGCGCTCTGCAATCGGGCCGGTGGAGCGGCTGCTCAACATGCTGGGCCAGCAGAAGATCTGCGCGCTCGCTTATGCGCTGGCTTTCGTCATGAACGTCGTGCTCTGCATCGCGCTGGTACCGCGCTACGGCAGCCACGGCGCCGCCGCAGCGACCTCGATCTCGCTCACCTTCGAGACGGTGCTCCTGTTCTGGATCGTGCGGCAGCGCCTCGGCCTGCACGTGCTGGCGTTTGGCAAATAGGGGACGCGCGACCCTACTCCTGGGGAACGGCACGTTCGCAGCATGCCTCGGAACGAAGCGAAATTCCTACCGATTTGCCGTCCGCAGCATGATTTTTCTTATTGGACCCAGGTAGTTGCATGCGGGAGGAATTTCATTCTACGTCATGTTGCTCAACCGACGAGATCGACCTAAGATTCCCCGGACATGTTTGATCCACTCTACGTCGCCTCTGGATTCGGCGTCGGCTTGCTCGTCGGCATGACCGGCGTTGGCGGCGGTTCGTTGATGACGCCGCTGCTGATCCTGCTGTTCGGCATTCATCCCTCCACGGCGGTCGGGACCGACCTGCTCTATGCCGCCGCCACCAAGACCGGCGGCAGCCTGGTGCATGGCTGGTCGCGTAGCGTGCACTGGCCGGCGGTGCTGCGACTCGCCTGCGGCAGCATTCCTGCGAGCGCCGTGACGCTGCTGGTGCTGTGGAAGCTCGACCTCAGAAGCGATTCCGAGCGTAGCCTCGTCAATCTCGTGCTGTGCTTCGCGCTGATCCTGACTGCGACGTCGCTGATCTTCCGCAAGGCCATCATGGATCGCTACCGCAAACGCCTCGAGCAGGTCGACGAGCGCACCACCGCGATCGCGACCGTGATCACCGGAATCGTACTCGGCGTGCTGGTCTCGATCTCGTCGGTCGGCGCCGGCGCAGTCGGCGTCACTGTGCTCCTGCTGCTCTATCCGCGCCTGCCGATGGCGAGCATCGTCGGCTCCGACATCGCCCATGCGGTGCCGCTGACGCTGGTTGCCGGCATCGGGCACTGGGCGCTCGGTGACGTCGACTGGGCGCTGATGGGCGTGCTGCTGCTGGGCTCGCTGCCCGGCATCATCGTCGGCAGTTTTAGCGCAACGCGCGTGCCCGAGACGGTGCTGCGCCTGACGCTGGCGAGCGTGCTGTTCGTGGTCGCCGGCAAGATCATGTTCGCGGAGCTGAACTTGTCATCGGCGATCGTGACGGCCCTAGCGTGGACGCATTAAACCAGAGACCGCGCCCCACTCTCACTGTCGTCGCCCGGCTTGAACGGGCGATCCAGTATTCCGAGAAAGCTGTGATTGAATGGATAAGCCGCGGCGTACTGGATGCCCCGGCCAAGCCGGGGCATGACAGCGAGCTAGCTGAACCGACGCGAACTACTCCGCGGTCCAGCCGCCGTCGATCGACAGATTGCTGCCGGTGATCTGCGCGGCATCGTCGCTGCACAGGAACAGGGCGAGCGCGGCAACCTGCTCGGAGGTGACGAACTCCTTGGTCGGCTGCGCATCGAGCAGCACGTCGTTGATGACCTGCTCGCGCGTCAGATTGCGCGCCTTCATCGTGTCGGGGATCTGCTTCTCCACCAGCGGCGTCCAGACATAGCCCGGGCTGATGCAGTTGCAGGTGATCTTGTGGGTCGCGAGCTCCAGCGCCACGGTTTTGGTGAGACCGGCGATGCCGTGCTTGGCCGACACGTAAGCCGATTTGAAGGGCGAGGCGACGAGTGAGTGTGCCGACGCCGTGTTGATGATGCGGCCCCAGCCCTTCTTCTTCATGCCGGGCACGGCGGCGCGAATGGCATGGAAGGCCGACGACAGGTTGATGGCGATGATCTGGTCCCACTTCTCGAGCGGAAACTCCTCGATCGGCGAGACGAACTGGATGCCGGCATTGTTGACGAGAATGTCGACCGAGCCAAACGTCTTCTCGCCGAGCGCGATCATCCCGGCGATCTCGGCGGGCTTGGTCATGTCGGCCGGCGAGTAGATCGCCTTGACCTTGAACTCGGACTCGATCTTGGTGCGCTCCTTCTCGATATCCTCGGGCGAGCCGAAGCCGTTGATGACCACGTTGGCGCCGGCGGCGGCGAAGGCGCGTGCGTAAGCGAGCCCGATGCCGCTGGTCGATCCGGTCACAACGGCGTTCTTGCCTGACAGACTACCCATTCTATTCGCTCCTTTTTGCCGGGGGTGCGGTGACGTCCCCCGTGAGATCGTAGGTCACCATGGTCTCGCCGGACTGCGGCTTCTCGAGCCAATCCTTGTGGCGCATCGACAGATGCACGTCGCGCACCCCGGCTTCCCAATGCTCGACCATGGCGACATGCGAGAAGTCGTAGTCCTTGGACGAGGATTCGTAGTTCTTGCTGCGATAGATCAGATGCACCACCGTGACGGTGCTTTCGCGCGACGCTTTCGCGAGGAATTCGACGGAAGGATCGTTCTTCAGGTAATCCGGCAACTTGCTGATGAGATCTCGCACCGCCCTGCGGGCGTTGTGCAGCTGCTTGTTCTTGTCGGTGTTCATCCGCGTGCGGCTGGAATAGCGGATGTCTTTCTCGCGCTCGGCGGCCTCGAGCAGCGAGGTGGGCAGATCGCCGCGCGCGGAAAACAGGTCGACCTGGAAGATCAGCATGTCGCGGTCGACCTCGGCATCGAGCACGTAGTCGAGCGGCGTGTTGGAGGCGATGCCGCCGTCCCAGTAATGCTCGCCGTCGATCACGACGGACGGAAAGCCCGGCGGCAGCGCACCGGAGGCCATGATGTGCTCGGGTCCGATGGTCTTGCCGAGCTTCTTGAACGCGTAATTGTCGAAATATTTGAAGTTGCCGGAGGTGACGCCGACCGCGCCGACGGACAAGCGCGTCTTCAGATCGTTGATGCGATCGAAATCGACCAGACGCTCCAGCGTCTTCTTGAGCGGCGCGGTGTCGTAATAGCTTTCCGCCTCGGGGTGCCCCGGTGGCCAGAGCGGCGCCGGCGGCACGCGGGGTACGAAGAAGCCGGGCACACCGAAGGTCGCGATCAGCGCTGCGCTCGTCGAGTTGAACAGCTCGCGGCTGCGATCGCTCTTGCCGATCGGCTTCCACGGCACCGGCGCCGACACCATCTCCCAGAATTCCTTCAACCGCTTGACGCGGGTGTGGCCCTCATTGCCGGCGATGATCGCTGCGTTGATAGCACCGATCGAGATGCCGGCAACCCATTCCGGCTCGAAGCCGTAGCCGCATAGCGCCTGGCAGGCGCCGGCCTGATACGAGCCGAGCGCGCCACCGCCCTGGAGAACCAGGACGCGTTGCGCATTCGCGGGGATGCTGGCGGTATCAGGACGATGATCTGTCATGAGGGAACATTAGCAAAAGGCAAGCCACCGTGGCGACACTCCGCCGCGGCGTCAATGCATCCAGGATCAAGTCTGGCTTATCGAGGGTCCGCCGAAGCCAAGATCATGGTCCAGAACACCTTGTACTTGGTGCCGGGAGCATAGCCCGCTGCGATGCCAAGTTTTGTGACACCGCTTTTGAGCATGTTGGCGCGGTGGGGTGGCGAGTCGCGCCAGCCGGAAAACGCTTCGGCCAGCGTATGATAACCGGCCGAGACGTTCTCGACGGCCACGGTCGCAGGATAGCCGCCGGCGGCGAGCCGTTTGGCGAGCGGCGCGCGAACGTCGTGGTCCATCTTGTTGGCGGCCGCCATAGCCTGGGACTGGGATTCGGCGAGCCGCATCAGATCGGAATCGATCACGACGGTGCCGAGCCCGTTGTTCTGGCGGTATTGCGAGATCATCACGGCGGCGGCCTGCGCATCGAGCTTGGCGCCCGGGACAGCCATGTCAGTATACATGGACGGCTGCTGGACCAGCGCTTCGTTGCCGGCGCAGCCGGCTAGAAGCAAAGTGATGGATATTGCGGCCGCAGCGCGCATGAATCAGGCCCCCAAATGAGGGGCCGTTGTTGCATATCAACCGTGGCTGAAAGGTGAATTTTGGGGAAAATTTGACCCGACGAGTCGGCTCAGGCGCCCGCAAATATGCGGTAGCGGCGCGGCTCCAGCCCAATCGTGTCGCCGGCGCGCAGTTCCTTGTCACGGGGGGCATCGATCTCGATGGTCTCGCCACCTGATAGCGCGACCTCGGCGCGCTGCACGGGACCGAAATTGCGGACATGCCGAACCGCGCCCTCGAAGGCGCCGCTGCCGGGCGGGCCGACCAGCATGTCGTGTCGCCGCACGAACAGTTTTGACGCGCCAGGCGCAAGCCCGTCCGCGGCAAGCCGCAGCGGCCGGTCGCCCAGCCTGATCAGGCCGCCCTCGACCTGGATCGGCAGCTCGATGGATTCGCCGATGAAGCCGTGGACGAAGGCGGTCGCCGGGCTTTCATAGACGTCGTCGGGCGAGCCGATCTGCTCGATTCTGCCCTTGTCCATCACAACGACGCGGTTGGCGACTTCCAGCGCCTCTTCCTGGTCATGGGTGACGAAGATCGAGGTGACGTTGATCTCATGATGCAGTGAGCGCAGCCATCGGCGCAGCTCCTTGCGCACCTTGGCATCGAGCGCGCCGAAGGGTTCATCGAGCAGCAGGATGCGCGGCTCGATCGCGAGCGCGCGGGCGAGCGCGATGCGCTGGCGCTGACCGCCGGAGAGTTGGCTCGGATAGCGGTCGGCAAGCCAGTCGAGCTGCACGAGATCGAGCAGCTCCTTCACCCGCGTACGGATCGCGGCCTCGTCCTTGCGAATCGCGCGCGGCTGCACGCGCAGGCCGAAGGCGACGTTCTCGAACACCGTCATGTGGCGGAACAGCGCATAGTGCTGGAACACGAAGCCGACATGCCGTTCGCGCGCGCCCTGCGCCAGCGCGTCCTCGCCGTTGAAGGAGACGTCGCCCGCATCGGGCCAGTCGAGGCCGGCGATGATCCGCAGCAGCGTGGTCTTGCCGGAGCCGGACGGGCCGAGCAGCGCCAGCAGCTCGCCGTTGTCGACCTTAAGATCGACGCCGTCGAGAGCTTTAAAGCTGCCGAACTTCTTGACGAGATTCTTGACTTCAATGGTCACGGGGCTCGTGTCCTTCGTCCAGGTGACGTTCGAGAACAGCTTTTGCGATCAGCGTGATCAGCGCCAGCATCGCCAGCAGCGAGGCGATCGCAAACGCGGCGACGAACTGGTACTCGTTGTAGAGGATCTCGACCAACAGCGGCATGGTGTTGGTCTCGCCGCGGATATGTCCGGACACGACCGAGACGGCGCCGAACTCGCCCATCGCGCGGGCGTTGCAGAGCAGGACGCCGTAGAGCACGCCCCATTTGATGTTGGGCAGCGTGACCCGGAAAAAGGCTTGCAGACCCGAGGCGCCGAGCGAGATCGCGGCCTCCTCCTCCTGCGTGCCCTGCTCCTGCATCAGGGGGATCAGTGCGCGCGCCACGAATGGGAAGGTCACGAAGGTGGTGGCGAGCGCAATGCCGGGCACCGCGAACAGGATCTGGATGTCGTGCTCACGCAGCCAGCTGCCGAAATAGCCCTGCGCGCCGAACAGCAGCACGAAGACGAGGCCCGAGATCACCGGGCTGACGGAGAACGGCAGGTCGATCAGCGTAATCAGAAAGGTCTTGGCCTTGAAGTCGAACTTGGCGATGGCCCAGGCGGCGACGAGGCCGAACACGAGATTGAGGCCCACTGAAATCGCGGCCACCAGCAGCGTCAGCCTGATCGCAGCCAGCGCTTCCGGTTCGGCGAGCGCAGTGAGATAGGCCATGACGCCCTTCGAGAGCGCCTGTGCGAACACCACGACCAACGGCAGCACGACGAAGACGGTGAGGAAGATCATCGCCAGCGCAATGATGGTGATGCGCACCGTCTGTGGCTCGGTGCGAAGGCTGTCGCGCGCGGCAGCCGCATGCGCACGTGCCTTGGCGTCGGGGGCCGGGAGAGAGACCGAATCTGCAATCTGCATCGTCATGGTCGGCCCTTAGCGCTCCGGAATCCGGCTCTGTGCCCAGCGCTGGAGCCGGTTCACAGCGAAGATGATGACGAAGGAGACGACGAGCATGACCACCGCGATCGCAGTCGCATCGGCGTAGCGGAATTCGGACAGCCGGATCACGATCAAGAGCGGCGCGATCTCGGAGATGTTAGGCAGATTGCCGGCGATGAAGATCACCGAGCCGTATTCGCCGACCGCACGCGCGAAGGCGAGCGCAAGGCCGGTGAGCAGCGCCGGTGCGAGTGACGGCAGGATCACGCGGATGATGGTCTGCCAGCGGCTTGCGCCCAGACTGCCCGCGGCCTCCTCGATCTCGGGGTCGAGATCCTGGAGCACCGGCTGCACCGTGCGCACCACGAAGGGAATGCCGATGAAGATCATGGCGACGAAGATGCCGACCGGCGTGAATGCGACCTTGATGCCGAGCGCCGCGAGCGGGCCACCGAGCCAGCTCTTCTCGGCGAACAGCGCGGTCAACGCGACGCCGGCGACCGCAGTCGGCAGCGCGAAGGGCACGTCGACAATCGCATCGAACAGCCGCCGGCCGGGAAAGCGGTAGCGCACCAGCGCCCAGACGATGATGCTGCCCATCACGAGATTGACGGAGGCAGCCGCGAAGGCGAGGCCGAAGGAGACGCGGAGCGCGTTCAGCGTGCGGCGACTGGAAAGGATATTCCAGAACTGTTCCGGGCTCAGCTCGAGCGACCTCAGGAACAGGCCGGCGAGCGGAATCAGGATGATGACGGAGAGCCAGGAAAGCGTCAGCCCCATGGTGAGACCGAAGCCCGGCAATGTCCGGCGTCTTGCTGCGAGTGCGCTCACCAGGCCCCCCTGCTAAAAGCCTCCTAAGACGGCGCTCGATCAGTTCTTGTAGATCTGATCAAAGACGCCGCCGTCGGCAAAATGTTCCCGCTGCGCCTTGGTCCAGCCGCCAAAGACGTCGTCGATCGTGAACAGCTCGACCTTGGCGAAGGCACTTTCGTGCTTCTTGGCGATCTCGGCATCGCGCGGGCGGTAGAAATTGCGCGCGGCGATCTCCTGCCCCTCTTTGGTATACCAATACTGGAGATAGGCGTCGGCGGCGTTGCGCGTGCCTTTTTTATCGGCAACTTTGTCGACGATGGCGACCGGCGGCTCGGCGAGGATCGATTGCGGCGGCGCCACGATCTCGAACTTGTTCGCGCCGAACTCCTTCAGCGCGAGAAACGCCTCGTTCTCCCAGGCGAGCAGCACGTCCCCGACGCCACGCTCGACGAACGTCACGGTGGCGCCGCGTGCGCCGGTATCGAGCACCGGCACCTGCTGATAGAGCTTTCCGATGAAGTCCTTGGCCTTGTCGGCCGAGCCGAACTTTTTCTGCGCAAAGCCCCACGCTGCGAGGTAATTCCAGCGCGCGCCCCCTGATGTCTTCGGGTTCGGCGTGATCACGGCGACGCCCGGTTTGATCAAATCGTCCCAGTCCTTGATGCCCTTGGGATTGCCCTTGCGCACCAGGAAGACGATGGTCGAGGTGTAGGGTGATGAATTTTGCGGCAGCCGCTTCTGCCAATCGGCTGCGGTGAGGCCTTTGGCGGCGATCGCGTCGATGTCATAGGCGAGCGCGAGCGTCACCACATCGGCTTGCAATCCGTCGATCACCGCGCGCGCCTGCGAACCGCTGCCGCCATGCGACTGCTTGATCTCGACGCTCTTGCCGGTTTCCTTCTGATAGGCGGTCGCGAACGCCTTGTTGAACTCGACATAGAGCTCACGCGTCGGATCGTATGACACGTTCAGCAGATTGATGTCAGCGGCGAGAGCCGAGCTTGCCCAGAAGAGTCCTGCAGCGAGCGGAACGATACGGCGCATCATCTCCATCTCCATTCACTTCGGCGACGTCGGTGTCAGCGAAGGCGTGCAGGCATAACTCGGGTCGAAACGCTCTTAAGTCAACGGAACCGGATTTTCTTGTTCACAGCGTGGCAGCGTAACCGTGCTACGAAGTCTCCATCGTGTGAATGCCGCATTCTGTCTTGGCCCGGCCGCGCCAGCGGCCGGCGCGTACATCCTCGCCTTCGGCCGTTCTGCTGGTGCAAGGCATACACCCAACCGACAGGAAACCGGAGGCGACGAGAGGGTGACGCGGCAATTTGGCGCGGACGAACATCGCCTCGAGTTCCTCGCGCGAGACGTTGGCAAAGGGATTGAACTTCAATCGGGCGCCATCGTTCTCGACGACCGGAATGTCGGCCCGCGCATTGCCCTGGAAACGCTTGCGGCCGTTGAGCCAGGCATCGAACGGTTTCAGCGCACGCGCCAGCGGCTCGACTTTACGGATGCGGCAGCACGCGTCGGGATCGGAGAACCAGAGGTCGCGGTCGGGATCCTCGCGCGACAGCGTCTCCTCGGCGGGCTGGACCGAACGGACGTCCTTCAGGCCCAGCGTCGCGATCAAGGTGTCGCGATAAGCGAGCGTCTCCTCGAACAACCAGCCGGTGTCGAGAAAGATCACCGGGATCGCCGGATCGACGTCCGCCATTACTTTCAGCAGCGTCGCCGATTCCGTACCGAAGGAAGATACCAGGGCGAGCTTGTTGCGCCCGACCGCCTTCAGCGCCGCAGCGATAACCTCTGCGGGCGAGGCATCGCGCAAGCTCCGATCGAGCTCGTCCGCCGAGGGCAGCGCAGAGATGGATGAAACCTGAGGCGCGATCGCGTTCACGTGCCGACACCTTCGGAATGGCGCAACTGCATGCGCCGATGCAGGGCCGTGATGCGGCCGTCGCCGGTCGGCTGGTAGAACACCGAATAGCGCTTGGCGGTCTGCATGAACGCTTCCGCGTCGGCCTGCTTCTTGACCTCGAAGGCGTCGAAACCGGCGCGCAGCATGAACACGAACTGATCGCGCAGCACCTGGCCGGTGGCGCGCAATTCGCCGCGGTAGTTGTAACGCTCGCGCAGCAACCGGGCCTGGCTGTAGGCGCGTCCGTCACGGAAAGTCGGAAACACCAGCGCGACCGTGGCGACCTTGCTGAGATAGGGCACGAGTTCGGCGATGTCGCGATTGTTCGGCCAGATCACGCCGACCTTGCCGGCGCGCTTGAGCAAGCCTTCCGCTTCACCGAGGAAACGCTCGGCCGGCACCAGGATATCGCCGCTCTCGGGCAGCGGGGTATCGACGGCGAGCTTGGCGAAGCCGTCGTCGACGATCTTTCCGCCGTTAACGAGTGGCATAGACGCGCTCCTTGAAGGGTTCGACGCCGAGGCGTCTCACCGTGTCCATGAATAGCTCTTCGGGCCGTTCGCGCAGCGCCAGGTAAGCTTCCACGATGTCCTCGACGACGTCGGCGACCTCGTCGAACTTCACCCCGGGGCCGATCAGGGTGCCCAGCGCTGCGTTCTCGTCGGCGCGGCCGCCGATGGTGATCTGATAGACCTCCTCGCCATTCTTCTCGACGCCGAGAATGCCGATGTGGCCGACATGGTGATGGCCGCAGGCATTGATGCAGCCGGAGATGTTGATGTGGAGACGGCCGATCAGGTTGGCGAGCTCGTGATTGGCAAACCGGCGCGTCAGCTCCTGCGCGATCGGGATCGAGCGCGCATTCGCCAGCGAGCAATAGTCGAGGCCCGGGCAAGCGATGATGTCGGTGATCAGATTGACGTTGGGCGTCGCAAGCCCGAGCTTGTCGAGCGCCTTCCAGAGTGCCGGCAGGTCGCGCTTGGCAACGTGCGGCAGCGCAAGGTTCTGCTCGTGGCCGACACGGATCTCGCCGAAGGAATATTTGTCGGCGAGGTCGGCCAGCGCGTCCATCTGCTCGGCGGTGGCATCACCCGGAGGCCCACCGATCGGCTTCAGCGAGATCGTGACGATCGAGTAACCCTGCACCTTGTGCGGGGCCACCGAGTTCTTGCGCCACGCCTCGAAATCCGGATCGGCCGCGGCCTGGCGCAGCTCGTCAGGCATGTGCGGCAGCTTCTCGTAAGCCGGGTAGGTGAAGCGCGAGCGGATGTCCTCGATCACCTCGTCGTCGATCTGGAGCGAGGAGTTGCGGATGTGCTGCCACTCGTCCTCGACCTCGCGGGAGAACTTTTCGATGCCGAGCTCGTGCACCAGGATCTTGATGCGCGCCTTGTAGATGTTGTCGCGGCGGCCGTACTGGTTGTAGACGCGTAGGATCGCCTCGATGTAGCTGAGGATGTCGCGGCCATGCACGAAGTGCTTGATGGTCTTGGCGATGAAAGGCGTGCGGCCGAGGCCACCGCCGACCAGAACCTCGAAGCCGGTCTCGCCCTTCTCGTTCTTGATCAGCCTCAGGCCGATGTCGTGAATCTTGATCGCCGCGCGGTCGTGGTCGGACGCGGTAATCGCGATCTTGAACTTGCGCGGCAGGAACGAGAATTCCGGATGCAGCGTGGTGTGCTGGCGGATCAGCTCCGACCAGATACGGGGATCCTCGATCTCACCGGGCGCGACGCCGGCCCACTGGTCCGAGGTGACGTTGCGCATGTTGTTGCCGGAAGTCTGCATCGCATGGATGCCGACCTTGGCGAGGTCGGCCAGCGCATCCGGCAGCTCGGCGAGCTTGATCCAGTTGAACTGGATGTTCTGCCGCGTGGTGAAATGGCCGTAGCCGCGATCGTATTTGCGCGCGACATGGGCGAGTGCCCGCAGCTGGTTCGTCGCCAGCGTGCCGTAGGGAATCGCGACCCGGAACATGTAGGCGTGCAGTTGCAGGTAGACGCCGTTCTGGAGCCGCAGGATCTTGAACTCGTCCTCAGTGAGCTCGCCGGACAGGCGCCGCTTCACCTGGTCGCGGAACTCCGAGACGCGCTCATTGACGAGCGTGCGATCGATTTCGTCGTAAGCATACATAAGAGAGCGCCTTAAACCTGGGCCGGCTGTCCGATGGTGACGCCGGTGCGGCGGATCTGTTCGCGCAGATTGCCGGGCTGGACCTTGCCGTCCGCACCGACCTGCACGGGCGCGATATAGGGACCGATCGCGCCGACGTCATCGGCAACGGACTCCGCAAGCAACGCCTTCGCCTCGTCGGAGTTGCGTACGATCGCGGCTTCCGAGAGGTCCGCGGACCAGCTCTTGGCGGCGGTGCGATAAACCACGATGCCATCCCAGGTGCGGTTGGCGGTCACGACCGAGGGGCCAGCGATTTTGATCTTCTTCTGTTCAAGCGGGGAGGTCATTCGGCTGCATCCAGGAGGTCAGAGATGATTTGGTTTGGGGTTTTCTTGGGAGTTTGCCGGCCAAGTGAGCCGGCATGCCGGACCACCTCGCCGATGATGAGAATGGCAGGACCGCCATTGGTCCGCCGCACGAGCTCGGGCAGATCGCGCAGCGTGCCGATCACGCCTTGCGCATCGGGGCGCGTGACGCGGGCGAACACGCCGACCGGGGTTTCCGGCGAACGGCCGGCGGCGAAGAGGCCGGCGCGTACGGCGGGCGCGGCGGTCGCGCCCATGTAGACCACAACAGTCATCTTGGCGTCGGTCAGCGTCGACCAGTCCACGACTTCCGCGTCGCGCGCCTTGTGTGCGGTAAGAAAGGTGATGCGGGTTGCTTCATGACGGTAGGTCAGCGGCACCTCGAAGTCGGCGGCACCGCCGAGACCTGCGGTGATACCGGGAATGATCGAATAGGCGACGCCGGCGGCGCGCAGGGCTTCCATCTCTTCGCCGCCACGGCCGAACACGAAGGGATCGCCGCCCTTCAGGCGCACCACGCGCTGACCGGATTGCGCGGCCTCGATCATGCGCTTGTTCATGGCGTCCTGGCCGATGCCGGGCTTGCCGATACGGCGGCCGACGGCAACACGCGTGGTATCGCGGCGGATGCGGTCGAGAATTTCGGGCGAGACCAGCTCGTCGTGGAAGACGATGTCGGCATCCTGCAGCGCGCGCAGCGCCTTGATGGTGAGAAGATCGGGATCGCCGGGGCCTGCCCCGACCAGCGCGACCGAGCCTTCCGGCTTGTCGGCGCGCGCGAAGGCGGAGGGATCGGCGATAGCCTTTAGCGCAGCGTCGGCCTCGGTCTTGCGGCCGGCGAGCACGGCGGCGCCGATCGGCCCGTCAATGACCCGCTCCCAAAAGCGGCGGCGCAGCGGAAATTCAGCGATGCGCTCGTTGATGGATTTGCGGAAGCCGCCGATGAATTCAGCGAGCTCGCCGATGCGGGCGGGCAGCAGCGCCTCGATCTTCTCGCGCAGGCGCCGCGCCACCACCGGCGAGGTGCCGCCGGTGCCAACCGCGACCACGACATCGCCGCGATCGACGATCGCGGGGAAAATGAAGCTGGAATGTTCAAGATCGTCCATCACGTTGACAGGCAAACCCAGCGCCTTGGCGCGAACCGACATCGCTAAACCAACATCACCCGCGCCTGCGCAGACGACCGCGATGATGCCTGAGAGATCGGCAGTAAGCGGATCCCCGGACATGATTTCGACACGCGCTGCGTCCTCGGAGCTGAGGCTCAGATCACGATCGCCGTCGATCGCATGCACGCGGATGCGCGCGCCGGCAGCGGCGAGCACGCGCAGCTTGGCGCGCAAAAGCTCGCCCGCGCCGATGAGGACCACCGGACCGGTCTTGAGATCGAGAAACACCGGCAAGAACCGCATGCGATACCCGCTTCCCCACAAACGGGGTTGACTGGAATTATTTTCTATATATGTCTCGTTTCGAGCGCGCAAAGAGAAAATTTTTTCTTCTCTTCCGCAGTGCGACTATAGAATTTTCGCCTCCAAACGCAAAGTGGCAGAGATGCATCTTCTCAAGGACGATTCCGCTGCTGATCGACTGAGCAATCCGGCGCTGGCCGAGCGCGTGCGCGCGCAAGAATTTTCTGGCGAGCTTGCCCCAAGCATGGATCATCTCGACCAGCTCGAGGCGCAGAGCATCTACATCTTCCGCGAGGCCTTCGCCCGTCTGAAGAAGATTGCCCTGCTGTGGTCGCTCGGCAAGGACTCCAATGTCATGATCTGGCTGGCGCGGAAAGCGTTCTTCGGCAAGATGCCGTTCCCCGCCCTTCATGTCGACACCGGCAAAAAGTTTCCCGAGATGTATCGCTTCCGCGATCACTACGGGAAGGAGTGGGATCTCGATTTGCGCGTCGAGCCCTGCCCGCCGATCGACGCCGTCGACCCAACGCTGCCGCCGGCCGCACGCTCCGCCGCGCGCAAGACCGAAGGCCTCAAGATGGCGCTCGCAAAGTACGGCTTTGACGGCCTGATCGCCGGCATTCGCCGCGACGAGGAGGCGACGCGCGCCAAGGAGCGCGTGTTCTCGCCGCGGGGATTGGAAGGCAATTGGGACGTGCGCGACCAGCCACCGGAGTTCTGGGATCATTTCAATGCCTCGCCGCCGCAAGGCGCGCATTTGCGCATCCACCCGATCCTGCATTGGACCGAGGCCGACATCTGGGCCTACACCAAGCGCGAGAACATCCCGATCATTCCGCTGTATCTCGCCAAGGACGGCAAGCGCTATCGCTCGCTCGGCGATCAGGACATCACCAATCCGGTCGCTTCGACCGCCTCGAGCATCGACGAGATCCTGATCGAGCTCGAACAGACCAAGGTGCCGGAGCGCGCGGGACGCGCGCTCGACCACGAGACCGAGGACGCTTTCGAGCGCCTGCGCGTCGCCGGCTATCTCTGATTCCCAAGGACGCGAGCGTCGCATGAACATGATCGTCACCACGGCTTCGCCGGCCACTCCGAACGGCACCACGCGTCCGCAAGTGCGCATCGTCATCGTCGGCCATGTCGACCACGGCAAGTCGACGCTGGTCGGCCGCCTCCTGCACGAGACCGGCAGCCTGCCCGAGGGCAAGCTCGAAATGCTGAAAGCCGTCAGCGCGCGGCGCGGCATGCCGTTTGAATGGTCGTTTCTGCTCGATGCGCTCCAGACCGAGCGCGATCAGGGCATCACCATCGACACCACGCAGATCCGCTTCCGCACCAATTCGCGTGACATCGTGCTGATCGACGCGCCCGGCCACGCCGAATTCCTGCGCAACATGATTACCGGCGCCTCGCAGGCCGACGGCGCGGTGCTGATCATCGACGCGCTCGAAGGCGTGCGCGACCAGACCCGGCGCCACGGCTATCTGCTGCATCTCTTGGGCGTGAAGCAGGTCGCGATCGTCGTCAACAAGATGGACCGCGTCGACTTCTCCGCCGAGCGCTTCAAGGACATCAGCGACGAGATCTCGGCACATCTGAGCGGCCTCGGCGTGACCCCGACGGCGGTGATCCCGATTTCCGCCCGCGACGGCGACGGCGTTGCGATGCGCACCGACCGGATCGGCTGGTACAAGGGCCCGACGGTGGTCGAGGCGCTCGACCGGCTCGAACCGGCGCGGCCGCTGGAAGCGCTGGCGCTGCGCCTGCCGGTGCAGGCGATCTACAAGTTCGACGACCGCCGCATCGTCGCGGGCCGGATCGAATCCGGCAGCCTCATTGCGGGCGACGAAATCGTGATCATGCCGGCCGGCAAGATCGCCAAGATCAAGACGGTCGAGAGCTGGCCGGTGACGCCGGTCGCGGGCCGACAGGGCGCCGGCCGCTCGGTCGGCATCACGCTCGACCGCGAATTGTTCCTCGAGCGCGGCGACATCATCGCGCATGCAGGCAGCGCACCGCGCGAGACGCGGCGGCTGCGCGCGCGCATCTTCTGGCTGCACGACAAGCCGCTCGCCAAGGGCGACCAGCTCCTGGTCCGCTGCGGGCCGAAGGAAAGCCGCGCCACCGTGGTTGCGATCGAAAAGGCGGTCGATCCCGGCGAATTGTCGAGCGTCGAGAACAAGGCGATCGGCCGCAACCACGTCGGCGAGATCGACATTTCGCTTTCGAATCCGATTGCAACGGATCCCTATACCGACAATCCGCGCACCGGCCGGCTCGTGATCGAGGTTTCCGGGCGCATCGCCGGCGGCGGCCTGGTGCTGTCGGTCGACGCCGGCCAGCGCGCCGTGCCGGTCGACATCGTGCCGGTGGAATCGGCGCTGCGCTCCGACGAGCGCTCCGCGCGCTACCGCCATAACGGCGCCGTGGTCTGGCTCACCGGCCTGCCGGCCTCCGGCAAATCGACCTTGGCGAAAGCGCTGGAGCGGCGCCTGTTCAGCAATGGCGGCTCGCCGGTCCTGCTCGATGGCGACACACTGCGCGCCGGGCTCAACAGCGATCTCGGCTTCTCCGCCGCTGATCGCAGCGAAAACATCCGCCGCCTTGCGGAAGTCGCCACCCACCTCGCCCGCAACGGCCATATCGCGATCGTCGCGGCGGTCTCACCGGCGCGCGAGGATCGCGCCACCGCGCGCCGGATCGCCGACACCGCGTTCCGCGAGATCCATGTCGCGACGCCGGCTGAAGTGTGCGAGGAGCGCGACCCCAAGGGTCACTACAAGAAGGCCCGCGCCGGCACGCTGGCCTCGTTCACCGGCATCGGCAACGACTACGAGACGCCGCAGGCGGCCGAGCTTGTGATCGATACATCGACACGGACGGTCGCCGAAGCGGCAGATGCGATCGAAGAGATGCTGAAGACCACCGGCGTGCTGTTCGACGAAGTCGTGGACCTCGCCGCGAATATTTGAATGCTGTCGTCGCCCGGCTCGACCGGGCGACCCAGCTTTCCAGAGACAGCGCTGGATACGGAGAAGCCGCGGCGTTCCCCGCTTTCGCGGGGAATGACAGCGGTGCGCTGAGCCCCACCTCACCTTGACATTTTGACAAAGGCCTGGGGGTCTTCTCACGGCCTTGATTTTGGGGCTAATAGGCCCCCGAAAGCTGCCCTATGGGCGCATTTTGCTGCTGACGGGTGAAAAGCAGCCAAAAACAGTCATTTCCAACAAGAAAGCCCATCATGAAACGCGTCGATGCCTACGGATTGAAGATCGCTCCCGTTCTGTTCGATTTCATCGCCAAGGAAGCGGCCCCGAAAACAGGGATCGCGCCGGATGCGTTCTGGGCCGGGCTTGCCGGCATCATCAAGGAGCTGGGGCCGAAAAACCGGTCGTTGCTCGCGTTCCGCGACACGTTGCAGGCCAAGATCGACGACTGGCACCGGGCCAACAAGGGCAAGGCGTTCGACCTCAACGCCTATACCGCCTTCCTGAAGGAGATCGGCTATCTCGTTCCGGAGCCGGCGACGCAGAAGGTCGAGACCGCCAATGTCGACGAGGAGATCGGCAAGATCTGCGGTCCGCAGCTCGTCGTGCCGCTCACCAATGCGCGCTATGCGTTGAACGCGGCGAATGCGCGCTGGGGCTCGCTCTATGATGCCTTCTACGGCACCGACGCGATTCCGCATGATCCATCCGAGAGCGGCAAGGGCTACAACAAGGCGCGCGGCGACAAGGTGATCGCCAAGGCCAAGGCGTTCCTCGATACCGCCGTGCCGCTCGCGACCGGCAGCCACACCGACGTCACCGCCTATAGCGTCGTCGCGGGCCAGCTCGCGGTGAAGCTGAAGAGCGGCAACGCCACCGCGCTGAAGAACGCGGCGCAGTTCGCAGGCTTCCAGGGCGATGCGGCCGCGCCGTCCGCCGTGCTGCTCGTCAACAACGGCCTGCATGTCGAGGTCAAGATCGACCGCAGCAGCGCGATCGGGAAAGACGATCCGGCCGGCGTCGCCGACATGATCATGGAGGCCGCGGTCTCCACCATCCTCGACATGGAGGACTCCGTCGCCGCGGTCGACGCCGAGGACAAGGTGCTGGTCTACCGCAACACGCTCGGCCTGATGAACGGCACGCTGTCGGCCGATTTTGAGAAGGGCGGCAAGACGCTGACGCGCTCGCTCAACGCGGACCGCAGCTACAGGACGCCCGATGGCAAGGGCGAGCTCAAGCTGCACGGCCGCAGCCTGCTCCTGATGCGCAATTGCGGTCACCACATGTTCACCGACGCGGTGCTGGACGAGAAGGGCGAGGAGATTCCGGAGGGCCTGCTCGATGCCGCCGTGTCGGGCCTGCTCGCCATTCACGACCTCAAAGGCAATTCCAAGGTCAGGAACAGCCGCACCGGCTCGGCCTATATCGTCAAGCCGAAGATGCACGGCCCCGACGAGGTGTCGCTGACCTGCGAGATTTTCGATCGTGTCGAGAAGATGCTGGGCCTGCCCGAGAACACGCTCAAGGTCGGCATCATGGACGAGGAGCGGCGCACCACCGTCAACCTCAAGGCCTGCATCCAGCGTGCGTCCAAGCGCATCATGTTCATCAACACCGGCTTCCTCGACCGTACCGGCGACGAGATCCACACCTCGATGGAAGCGGGCCCGATGATCCGTAAGAACGAGATGAAGGCGCAGGCCTGGATCAAGGCTTATGAGGACTGGAACGTCGATATGGGCCTGATCTGTGGCCTGCCCGGACATGCCCAGATCGGCAAGGGCATGTGGGCCGCGCCCGACAAGATGGCGGACATGCTGGCCCAGAAGCTTAGCCACCCGCAGGCCGGGGCCACCACCGCCTGGGTGCCCTCGCCGACGGCGGCGACGCTGCACGCGCTGCACTATCACCAAGTCAACGTCATTGCGCGCCAAGAAGAATTGGCCCAGGGCGGCCCGCGCGCAAAACTGTCGGACATCCTCACCATCCCGGTGTCGAAGTCGAACTGGGCGCCTGACGACGTCAAGCAGGAGATCGATAACAATTGCCAAGGTATTTTGGGCTATGTCGTGCGCTGGATCGACCAGGGCGTCGGCTGCTCGAAGGTGCCCGACATCCACGATGTCGGCCTGATGGAAGACCGCGCCACATTACGCATCTCCAGCCAGCATCTCGCCAATTGGCTGCACCAGGGCGTCATCACCGAAGCGCAGGTGATGGAATCCTTGAAGCGCATGGCCGTCGTCGTCGACAAGCAGAACGCGGGCGATCCGATCTACAAGCCGATGGCGCCCGCCTTCGACGGCGTCGCCTTCAAGGCAGCCTGCGACCTCATCTTCAAGGGCCGCGAGCAGCCGAACGGTTACACCGAGTACATCCTCACCGCGCGTCGCCGCGAGGCGAAGGCAGCGGGTTAAATAGCCTCAGTTCGAAGGGCGAAACCGTCCCGGCGCGCAGCGGAACGGCTGCGCGCCGCTTGCGTTGTAGGGCCATCAACTCGATGGAGATGGTCATGGACTGGAATCGCATCGAAGGAAACTGGAAGCAGTTCAAGGGATCGGCCAAGGAGAAATGGGGCAAGCTCACGGACGACGACCTCAGCTCGATCGAGGGACGCCGCGAGCAACTCGAGGGCCGGCTCCAGGAACGTTACGGCAAGGCCAAGGACCAGGTCCGTCAGGACGTCGACGACTGGCTCAAGTCGCTGCATTGAGGCAGCACGAAAAAGCCCCGGCCCAAGCCGGGGCTTTTTTGTTGGAATATCCGGAGGCCCGCTAAAACACCGCGAGATATTTCAAGAGCGACACGATACCGATGATGATGACGATCACGCGCGCGATCTGCTTGGCGCGGCCGTCCATCGGAAGCATGTTGATGAGATAAAGCACGAGAATGACGACGAGAAAGGTGACGAGTACGCCGACCAGCATCGTGAGGGCCCCCCTTCAGGCAAATTACCAATGAGGTCTTAACGCCGGTCGCTCGCGCTGGTTCCATTGCCGCAACCCGCTGCAATGTCTATAGATTACGTACTTCTACGATCGGGTCGCAGCCCGAAGTTTCACCCTTCGCTCTCAGATATCTGTGCGCTCGCGCCGCGAGCGGCGTGCGATTGCCGATGCCACCGCTCGACGGCGGAGATTGAGGCGCCAGCGGCGCCGCTCACTCAACGGCTCCCCCTACTCCTTCGCCACCACCGGTACCTGACGGAATCTGGCGCGCACCGATTCCGGCAGCGGCGAGAAATTCATCGCAACGCCGCGGCGGTCGTTGGCATTGCGGTTGGCAACCACCAGACCGTTGGCACCGGCGACGATGTCGCCCTTGCGTAAGGTGGGATCGTCCTCGATCTTGACCTGGGCCAGGCCGGCCGGATCCTTGCCGTTGCAGGTGCAGCCCGCGACGATCTCGTTGCGGTAACGGAAGGCGTTCGGCAGATCGGAATAGGACTTTCCGTTCTCCGTCGTGGCCTCGTCGATATTGCTGCCGTAGACCAGCGAGGTCTCGGACGCCGGGCAGAAGCTCTTGCAGGACTGCGCCTTGCTTTCGGCATCCGTTCCTTGTGCCGGAAAATAGCGGCCGTCGCATCCGCGCACGCAATAGGCGGTGCCGCCACCATAGGCGGCTCGCTGGCGCGGCACGTCATATCGCGGCATGTCATCGTTCGGGAACGGCGTCCGGATCTGCGGAGGCCGCGCGCCGAACGCACCGAACAACGCCGAGAAAAAGTCCTCCGCATGCGCCGGCGGCGTCAGTGCGAGGCCGAGAGAGATGATTGTGAGCACGGCCGCCGCACCGCCGGTCAGCTTGCCAATCGAGCGTTTACACATCTGACCTCGCTCAATCCTAGTTCAGCGCCGACGTCGTGATGTTCAGCGCCTGCCGCCCCGAAGGCAACGCGGTCACCGCCGGACGCTTGCGCACGGAATCGCCGCCGCCTTTCGCCATCAGAGGCGCGTTCTTCGGCAGCACCACGACCTTGGCGCCGACACTGACGCGGTTAAAGAGATCGATGACGTCCTCGTTGGTCATGCGGATGCAGCCGGACGAGACGAACTTGCCAATGGTGCTGGGATCGTTGGTGCCGTGGATGCGGTATTCGCTCGAGCCGAGATACATCGCGCGGGCCCCGAGCGGGTTACCCGGACCGCCCGCGACGAAACGCGGGAGATAGGGCTGGCGCGCGATCATTTGGGCCGGCGGATGCCAGTCCGGCCACTCCGCCTTACGGCTGACGCTCTGCACGCCCGACCAGGTAAAGCCTTCGCGGCCGACGCCAACGCCATAACGAATGGCGCGGCCATTGCCGAGCACGTAGTAGAGATAGGTGTTGTTGGTATCGATGACGATGGTGCCGGCCGGCTCGCTCCTGTCGAAGCTGACGATCTGCCTGCGCAGGCGGTCGGGCAGCTGGGCATCTTCGTCGGCGGCTTGCGGCGCCTCGCTTCCATAGCCCTGTGAATAGCTCTGATCCTGCGGATACAACTGCGGCCGGATCGGCGCAAAGCCGAGGGTTTGCGCACTCGCGCTGCCAAAGGGCACGGTGAACAGAACGGTCGCGAAGGCAAACGCAGTGACGGCACGCGGCGAGAAGCGGCGGACGAGAGAGAAGCTTGTCATGTGCTGCCCCATTGGATGTGTGCATCCGGGTGATGCGCCAGCCAAGCAACGCCATCGGGCTGATCTAAGTTCCGGCGCGGAGCGCGGCCGCGACGTCACAGTCAAGCGAGCGTTTCTTCACGAAGGCGCGATGGAACTGCTACCGCGATCACGCGTTCTCACCTCGTAAATGGGCGCGCGGATCGCGGCTTCCGTGCGGGAGAGGTATTGTGCGCGTCCTTCCCAGCGAACGTCTGCCTCCCGGCAAAAGCGAAGGTGAACCGCTTCCCGACAGCCATAGCGAGCTGCCGCCGGTCATCCGCCGCACCGAGTTCGTCGCTTTCGCACTCGCAGGCCTGCTGCTGATTGCGGTCGTCACCGTACTCTATGTCGGAAGAGCTTTTTTCCTGCCCGTGGTGATGGCCTTCGTGATCGGCACCATGCTGTCGCCGGCGGCGAGCTTCCTGGAGCGATGCAAGGTGCCACGCGCGCTCGCCGCCGTGCTGATCGTGGTCGCGGGGACCGCGGTGGTTGCCTTCGCCCTGGCGCTGATCGCCTCGCCGATTATGGAGTGGAGCACGCGCCTGCCGGAGCTCGGCGCGCAATTGAGGGACAAGCTGCACGTGTTCGACCGGCCGCTGGCGCTGTGGCGCGAGCTGCAAGGCATGGTCGGCGGCTCGGAGGCATTCCCGAGCTTCCAGATGCCGAAGGTCGAGTGGGTGCAACCGACGCTGGAATTCCTGTCGCCGACCTTTACTGAATTTCTGCTGTTCTTCGTCACCCTCATTCTGTTCATCGCAAGCTGGCGCGACCTGCGCCGGGCCATGATCATGACCTTCAGCGATCACGACGCGCGGCTGCGCACGCTGCGTATTCTCAACGAGATCGAGGTCCATCTCGGCAACTACCTGCTGACCGTCACTCTCATCAATGTCGGCGTCGGCGTCGCCACCGGCCTGATCTGCGCGCTCACCGGCATGCCCAATCCGGCCGGGCTCGGCGCGCTGGCGGCAACGCTCAATTTCATCCCGATCATCGGGCCAGTCGCGATGTTCGCCGTGCTGGTCGTGGTTGGGCTGGTCGCCTTCCCGACCATCAGCGGTGCCCTCATGGCGGCGCTCGCCTTCGGCGGCCTCACCTTCCTGGAAGGGCACTTCATCACCCCGACCATCATCGGCCGGCGGCTGGCGCTGAACGCACTTGCGGTCCTGCTTGCGCTCGCATTCTGGACCTGGATGTGGGGCCCGATGGGCGCGTTCCTGTCGTCGCCGCTCCTGATCGTCGGCCTGATCCTCAAGGAGCATCTGTTGCCGGCGGATTCGCCGCAGTTGCCGCAGGCCTGAGGCGGTTTCCGCAAACGGAACTTCCCCGACGACGAAACGTTCTCCGGCTATCTCAGCCGTCAACAGTTTGGAGCTCCCGATGTCCACGACCAATGCCGAAACCGGGATGAAAGACTGGACCGACAAAGCCACCAGAGAACGCCTCGAGAAGGATGTAGCAGCCGTGAAAAGCGATATCGCCGCCCTCACTGAACAAATCACCGACGCGCTCAATACCTTCGCCAATTCCAGCAGCAAGCAGGCTCGCCGCGGCTATCGCCAGGCGCGCGAGAACGTGGATTCCGCGATGGACGATATGTCCGAGCGCGGCAGCGCGATGATGGAGGCTGCGCAAGACGCCTACGGCTCGATCGAGGAGACGCTGGAAGAGGCCATCACGCAGCGGCCGCTCGCGACCGTCGGGCTCGCCCTCGGCATCGGCTTCCTGATCGGCGTCGCCTGGCGCCGGTAGGTTTGCGGAACGGATCTTGAGACGGCGACGCTGCCGCGCCGCCGATGTCGGCGTGTGGCGGTTCGGCTTGTGGGGATTTGAGGAGCAAGGCCATGTTTCAGCGCATCATCGACGGGATCAGTGCATCCACCGGGACCACTGTGCGACTGACCTCCCTTGCCGCAGGCGCGGCATTCGCGCTCTTCATCACCACGTGCTTCCTCTGCGCCGCGGCCTTCATCTTGGTGCTGGAGAAATATGGTCCGGTGCAAGCCTGCCTCGCGGGTGCCGGCGTTTTCTTTCTGCTTACCTTGGCCGCAGCAGTGAGCTACTGGGCCTATAAGCGGCAGTTGCGCAAGCAAGCCCAGATCGCGGCCGAGCGTGCCGCGAAGTCGGCGGCGCAGAGCATGCTCGCGGACCCCATGCTGCTCGCCACGGGACTCCAGATCGTCCGCGCCATCGGAATCAAGCGGCTGTTGCCGATCTTGGCGATCGGTGGCGTCGCTCTCGGAATCATGGCGAGCCGCGCCGGCGTTCCCGACGAGGCATCGGCCGAGCCCGCCGAGTGACGACCAGCGTGGGTTAGAAAATTTCGCCGCAACTGCTGCCATCTGATCTGGTGGAGCTCGGCAGGAAGGCGCTGCGCAATTTTGCGCCATCCGGCACGGATGTCCCCGCCATCACGCAAACGCTACTCGGATGGGCAGGCGGTTGCCGCTAAAAGCGGCGCCCCTGATTCCAAAAGTCTTTTTCGCAATGAAACCGTCCGTCAAGGCGAACCTCGCCGCATTCCAACCCGACGCCAGGCTGTATTTGACACTCGGCATCGCCAACTGGTCGGTTTTCGTCGACCACATCCCGAACAACGTCGTCAACCTGCTGACGCTGCGAAATTTCGGCTTCAGCGGCGCTGCGGATTTGTTCGTGTTCGTGGTGGGCTATG
Source organism: Bradyrhizobium sp. 179 (assembly GCF_023073535.1). NCBI lineage: Bacteria > Pseudomonadati > Pseudomonadota > Alphaproteobacteria > Hyphomicrobiales > Nitrobacteraceae > Bradyrhizobium > Bradyrhizobium sp. 179. The sequence goes on from NZ_JADPJR010000131.1 coordinate 79,814, forward strand.
GCGTCGCCATCATCCACGGCCGGATGGCGCTGGAGCGCGGCTACGTCGTCGCGGCGACGCGCATCTTTCGACGTGTCTGGCGGCTCTACGCCGCCTACGTCGTCCTGTTCGTCATCTATATCGACACCATCGCCTATGTCGCCTCGCAATCGATGGCACCGGAGATCATTCACGAATACAACATCTCGGGGATTCTCGAGCACCCGCTGCGCATCCTGATCCGCGGCCTCGTGCTCCAGGAGGAGCCGCTGAACCTCGATCTCCTGCAATTGATGATCCCGCTGATGGCCTTCTTTCCGCTTGTGCTGTGGGGCCTGTTGCGGCGGCCGAATGTGACGCTCGCGGCATCGGTCGCGCTGTACCTTGCCGCACGCTGGTTCGACTGGAATTTCCGGGTCTACCCGGATCAGGAGTGGACCTTCAATCCGCTCTGCTGGCAGGTGCTGATGGTGCTGGGCGGCTGGTTCGCGGTGACAGGCGCACCCGGACGGACGTTGCGCAGCATGCCCTGGCTGCGGATCCTCGCAGGGACCTATCTCGTTTTGGCGATGGCGGTCACCTTGATGCGCCATTCACCGGCGCTCTCCGCTTATCTGCCGAACTTGCTCCTCGACGCCATTGCGCCGACGGAAAAGGAAAACCTCGCGCCTTATCGCGTGCTTCACTTCCTCGCCCTCGCCTTCGTCGCGACCCATCTCATTCCGGCCGGTCATCCCGGCCTGCAGTTGAAGCCGCTTCAGGCGGTCATCCGATGCGGCGAGGAATGGCTCGCCGTGTTCTGCGTCGGCGTGTTCCTGTCCTTTGCTGGGCATCTCGTCCTGATCACGGGGCCCAATCTGGTGGTGATGCAGGTCGTGGTGAGCCTCGCAGGCTTCGCCGCGATGACCGCGGTCGCCTACTACATCGCCTGGTCGAAGTGGCAGGACCTGCCCGCAGCCCTGCGGCACCAGGCCTAGCGGGGAGCCCATTTCCGATTCTCCTAGGCTCGCCGCCGCGGCTGCGCTATGCGAATCGAGCGCAGGTTGCGCGAGGAGACCGGGCCAGGTCATGGCGAGAAATGAGGGTGAAGAGTCTGACGGCGCGCCGCCCCGGCGCGGCCGGCCGCGGTCGATCGAGACCGCCAACGCCATTCTCGAAAGCGCGTACGCGCTGATGGCTGCGACCGGCCTTGCCGCCACCACCATCGACGCAGTCGCGCGCAATTCCGACGTCTCCAAGATGACGATCTACAAATGGTGGCCATCCCGGGAGGCGCTTTTGATCGACGCCTTTCTTCACCACGCCGCACAGATGCTGCCGCTGCCCCCGGAGAGCTCCGGCACGCCTGCGGCGCGTGCGCGCCGCCACGCCGCGGCCTATGCCGAGGCACTCCAGGGCGAGTTCGGCAAGGTGCAGCTTGCCGTGATCTCCGAATGCATTTCGAAGACCGGCTCCGCCGAACTGTTCTACGCCCGCTATCTGCAATTCCGCCGCGACGCTCTGGTGGAGATGATCGCAGCAGGCCAGAAGGACGGCAGCATCCTGGCCGAGGGACTGCCCGAGGATCTCTATGACGCGATCTACGGCGGCCTGTTCTACCGCTACGTCTTCGGCATCGCGCCGGTCACGCCGGCCTACGCGCGCAATCTGGTCGACCTGGTGTTGCAGCCGAAGGGCTGAGGTGCCGCTCTACCGCACCGGCTGCGAAAACTTCTCGGTGCGATCGCGCTCGGACATGTCGACCACCGTCTCCATCGGCGCGGTCAGCTCGTAGACGTAGGAGACGTCGGTGAAGTAGCGCTTGGCGGTGCCGCCGAGCGCCTCGGGCGCCACGCGGTCGAGCAGGATCAGGCCGAAATCGGAATCGGGGCGGCGCGTCGCCTCGCTGGTGTTGAACTCCTCCCAGCGGAAATTGAAAATCTCGTCGGGCTCCTCGCCCGTCACCGTCCAATTGGCGGTGATGTGCGGATGCTTTCCGACCAGCGACAGGCCTTCGTCGGAATGCGAGGCGAGCTCGAAGAACAGCAGAGACAGGCTCTGCGCCGCGCGCGCGCTGACCGCGATGTCGGGACCGGTGACGGCGATGCGTTCGGCATGCGGGATGGCGCGCGCTTCGAACAGGCCCTTCAGCTTGACACCCTGCCATTGGCTCTCGCTGAGCAGCGAGACCACGTTCGACATGGCGTGGATGCGGCCGATCAGGAGCTCGCGCGCGACGTCGATGTCCGAGCCGTGGCGCAGCGTGCGCGTCACGATCGACTGGATCACCGCCAGGATGTTCTTGACCCGGTGATTGAGCTCGTCGATGACAGCGGTCAGCCGCCGCTCGAAGCCAATCCGCACCTGGATTTCCCGGCTGAGCCGCAGGTTGTTGTAGGCGACATAGCCGAACAGGCCACACACCATCGCGGTGATCGCAAAGCCGATCGCCGCCACGATGATGGCAGTCTGTTCGGCGCGACGCGCCGAATTGGTCTTCGCGTAGTAGGCGAGCTGCCAATCACGGCCACCGAAGCTCACCGTGCGCATGGCCGACGGCGCCAGCCCGTCCGCCGCCGTCGCGCGCGTGGAGACCACGCCCTGGTCGTTGGCAACGAGCTCGCCGCCGTCCTTGCGCGGATCCCTGAGCGCGACCGAGAACAACGACATGTCGTCATTGGTCAGCATCAGCGAGGCAAGCTCATAAGAGAATGTGACGAACCCGGCCGGCTCCGTTGCTCCCTCGGGAATGACGGGCGCGGCCACGATGACGCCGATCGGCCCGTCGCCGCTGAGCAGCGGAATCGGATCCGAGGCAACCGACCGCTTCTCGGCGCGCGCACGCGTCAGCATGGCGCTGGAAACCGGATCCTTATCGTAGCTGCGGCCGGGCAGCGTCTTGGTCTCGTTGCTGCGCGGCTCGAGATCCATCAGCACGTCGATCGGCTGAGTAACCTCGGCGGGATTGATCGGCTTGTCGTCAAACGTGCGGATCCGCGGATTGGGGAAGCCGGCGCCGGCAATGGCAGCCTGCGCTGCGGCAAGCTCATTCGGCTTCAGGCGGGCGATCCAGCCGGCCACCACGAAATCGGTCTTGAAGGCGTAGATGGCCGAGCGCAGCGGCTCCAGCATGTTCGGCTTGATCACGGATGGCGCACGGAACAAGCCGGAGGCGACACGCGCGAGCAGCTCCCGCTCGGTGAGGCGGTCCTGGACCAGGCTTGCGTGAACGTCAATCGCACGCGCGAGCGCGATCCGGTCCAGCGCCAGCTCCTGATCGTGAACGCGATAGGCCGCAAGCCCGGAGAGCAGGGCTCCGAGCAGAGCGATGAAGCCGATGATGAAACCCAGCCGGACCACTTCGACTACTCAGGCGAAAGCAAGAGGTCGGCAATAATTGTGGACCATATGAACGCCGCTCGAACGGCCATCTGCCGAAACAGGGTGAACCCCAGTGGCGGAGATAATGGAGGAGGAGGCATCAGTACGCAACGTAGGTCGGCTGACAAGCTTAATCCGCCCGGCCGATGGTCAGGCCGGAATGGCTGCCCCGAGGCGGAGGTAGTTAATCTCCATGTCTAAAATTTGTTCCGCCGCTCTGAGCCTGCTTCACCCGTCAACCGCGAAAACCACCTGCGCCAAGTCGTCGCGTCGGTCAGCCTGCCCGCCTCAGGCCACCTTTGGCTTCGATGAACGCGACAATGCGGTCGAGCCCCTGGCTCTTCTTCAGGTTGGTCATGACGAAGGGACGCTGGCCGCGCATGCGCTTGGCGTCCGTCTCCATCTTTTCCAGGGAGGCCCCGACATGGGGCGCCAGGTCGATCTTGTTGATGACAAGAAGGTCTGACCGGGTGATGCCCGGGCCGCCCTTGGACGGAATCTTGTCGCCGGCGGCAACGTCGATGACGTAGATGGTGAGGTCGGCCAGCTCCGGGGAAAAAGTGGCAGCGAGATTGTCGCCGCCGGACTCGATCAGCACGAGATCGAGGCCCGGAAACTTCGCGCGCATGTCCGCCACCGCCGCGAGATTCATCGAGGCGTCCTCGCGAATCGCGGTGTGCGGGCAGCCGCCGGTCTCGACGCCGGCGATCCGATCCGGCGTCAGCGAACCCGAACGCACGAGGTATTCGGCATCCCATTTGGTGTAGATGTCGTTGGTGATCGCGGCAATGTCGTACTGCTCGCGCATGGTCTTGCAGAGCAGGTCCATCAGCGCGGTCTTGCCCGATCCGACCGGGCCGCCGACGCCGACACGTAAGGGGCCGTGAGACGTAGCCATTGATTCCTTCCTATCGTCGTCCTGGCGGAGTGTGACGCAACGTGCTCACGATCTGAACAGCCGCGTATATTGTGTCTCGTGCCGGAGGCTGGCGAGATCGGCACGGAAGGTCGCGCTGCCGAGATCGTCCAATGTCGCATTCAGCGCACGATTGGCGGTCGCGACGACGGCGGCTTCCAGCCTCACCAGCACACGCTGGCTGTCGGTCTGGCCGAGCGGAATGAGACGGCTGGCCGCGGAAATCCAGTTCGAGACCAGCGCATGCAGGAAAGCGTGCAGCGTCGGCGCCAGCGGCACACCATGCATCGCGGCGACCACGCCGACGGCGACGGGATAGACCAATGGCGTGCGGCATGCCGCGACCATCGCATCCAGCCCATCGGCATCCCACGCCGCGCGCGCGATGTCGATGAAGGCGCGGCCTTGGGAGGTCGTTTCCAGCTGTCGTTCGCGCGACGGCACGAAGGCGGCCGCGAGCTCGGCGATATCGCTCAAAGTGGTGGTCTCGTCGGCTTCCGCGGCGCGATAGGCATGGACCAGGAACGTTGCATCGCAAAGCCCGGAGCCGTCGCCGAGCATAGTGTCGAGCCAGTCGACCAGCGTCGCGGTATCCGTGATGTCGCCGGCCTCGACCGCCCATTCGATGCCGCTGGAGTAGGAGAAACCACCGACAGGAAACGCCGGCGACAACCAGGTCATCAACCGGTACAGCGCCGCCGCCTCGCGCTCGGCGAGATCAGCGGCGCCGACCGGCTCATTTGTGGTCATGAGCATGCTTATGGCCGTGGTGATGGTCGCGGTGGTCGCAATGCTCGTCGTGGTGATGGCGATGATCGTGACCATGATCATCATGGCCATGTTCGTGATGATGGTGGCCGTGATCGTGATGCGCATGGGCGTCGTGACCATGCGCATGACCGGCGTCGGCATAGGCGCCGCCTTCGGGATCGAACGGCGCCTCGATCTCGATCACGCGGGCGCCGAGACCTTTCACCATGGCTTCGATGACGTGGTCGCGGCGGATACGCAAGGCCTTGGCCATGATCTGCGTCGGCAGGTGGCGGTTGCCGAGGTGCCAGCCGACGCGGATGAGATGGTGCGGATCGTGGCCGCGGATTTCCAGCAGCGGTTCGGGCGCCGCCACCACCTCCACCAGCCGGCCGTCCTCCAGCACCAGCGCATCGCCGCCGCGCAGCGCGACAGCATGCTCCAGGTCGAGCAGGAATTCGAGCCCCCGCGTCCCCGTCATGGCCATGCGGCGACGGTGCCGATCGTCGAAATCGAGCACCACCGTATCCACGGGTGCTTCCGTGAAGCGGTGCTGCCCCCTGACCTGCGTCGCCCGGATCATGCATTTACCCCGTTTACCGTGTCTCGACCTTCTCGGGCGTGATCACCTCGATCTTCGGCGGCGCCGTGAAGCACTTCACCGCGACGCGGCCGAACGTCTTCATATGCTCCATGGCACGATGCGGCACCAGCGCCTCGGCGTTCTCCCACTGCTCGACGAACACCATTTTGGCAGGGTCGGTGACGCTCTCGTGCAGATCATAAGCGATATTGCCGGGCTCTTTGCGCGTCTCCTTGATGCAGGCGGTGGCGGCTGCAATGAATTCGGCGCGCGTTTCGGGCTTGATGGTCAAGGTGGCAACAACATAGATCACGAGAAATCCTCCCGGCTTTTCTTCTGGGTTCAAGATACCGGCGGGACATTAGACCAGGCAGGGTCGAACTCAAGACCGGAAAACAACCCCGAGGCATGCAGCACAGGCTATTTCAGTACATGAAATATCGCTGTGCCATCGGCAGCACCTCGGCGGGGGCGCAGGTGAGCAGCTCGCCGTCGGCGCGGACCTCATAGGTCTCCGGATCGACTTCGATCTTGGGCGTGGCGTCGTTGTGGACCATGCTCTTCTTCGAGATCTTGCCGCGGGTGTTCTGGACCGCATAGAGCTTCTTGTCGATGCCGAGTTTTCGCGCAAGACCTCCGGTGACGGCGGCCTTCGAGGTAAAGACAACGGAGGACGCCGTGCGCGCCTTCCCGAAGGCACCGAACATCGGTTGGTAGTGCACCGGTTGCGGCGTCGGGATCGAGGCGTTGGGATCGCCCATGGGCGCTGCGACGATGCTGCCGCCCTTGACGATGCAGTCCGGCTTGACGCCGAAGAAGGCCGGCGACCACAGCACGAGATCGGCGAGCTTGCCCTTCTCGACCGAGCCGATCAGTTTCGACACGCCGTGCGCGATTGCGGGATTGATCGTGTATTTGGCGATGTAGCGCTTGACGCGGAAATTGTCGTTGTCCTTGCCCTTGTCCTGCGGCAGCGATCCGCGCTGCTTCTTCATCTTGTCGGCGGTCTGCCAGGTCCGGATGATGACCTCGCCGAGACGGCCCATCGCCTGGGAGTCCGAGGACATCATCGAGAGCGCGCCGAGATCATGCAGGATGTCCTCGGCGGCGATGGTCTCCTTGCGGATGCGGCTCTCGGCGAAAGCCAGATCTTCCGCGATCGAGGGGTCGAGGTGGTGGCACACCATCAGCATATCGAGATGCTCGTCGATGGTGTTGCGCGTGAAGGGCCGCGTCGGATTGGTCGAGGACGGCAGCACATTCTTCAGGCTCGCGACCTTGATGATGTCAGGAGCGTGACCGCCGCCGGCGCCCTCGGTGTGGAAGGCGTGAATGGTGCGGCCCTTGAACGCCTTGATCGTATCCTCGACGAAACCGGATTCGTTGAGCGTGTCGGTGTGGATCATGACCTGGATGTCGTGATCGTCGGCGACCGACAGGCAGTTGTCGATCGCTGCTGGCGTCGTGCCCCAATCCTCGTGCAGCTTCAGCGCACAGGCGCCGGCTCTGATCATCTCGACCAGCGCGGCGGGCCGCGAGGCGTTCCCTTTGCCGGAAATGCCGAGATTAACCGGAAAGGCGTCGAACGACTGGATCATCCGGGCGATATGCCAGGGCCCCGGCGTGCAGGTCGTGGCGAAGGTGCCGTGCGACGGGCCGGTGCCGCCGCCCAGCATCGAGGTGACGCCGCTCATCAGCGCGTGCTCGATCTGTTGCGGGCAGATGAAATGGATGTGGCTGTCGAAACCGCCGGCCGTGAGAATCTTGCCTTCGCCCGCGATCACATCGGTGCCAGGACCGATGATGATGGTCACGCCCGGCTGGATGTCTGGGTTGCCGGCCTTGCCGATCGCGGAAATCATGCCATCCTTGATGGCGACGTCGGCTTTCACGATGCCCCAATGATCGACGATCAGCGCATTGGTGATGACCGTGTCGGCGGCGCCCTGCTTGTTGGTGACCTGCGACTGGCCCATGCCGTCGCGGATCACCTTTCCGCCGCCGAACTTCACCTCTTCGCCATAGGTTGTGAAATCCTTCTCGACTTCGATGATGAGGTCGGTATCAGCTAGACGCACCTTGTCGCCGGTGGTCGGGCCGAACATGTCGGAATAGACGGAACGCTTTATTTTGACGGACATCACAAGCCCCGTATGCGTTTGAATAACTGGTCGGTCACAGCACGGCCCTCGCTGCTTTCACGGCATCGTCGAACTTCTCGTCGAGCCACGCGTTGCCGCCGCGGCAGCCCGCAACGACTTGCGTGGCCCACTCAACGTAATCGACGAGTTCGTCGCGCTCCTCGGCACTCAAATCGGTTTGAATGCGCGCCCCTGTATTGCTGATCTTGTCGGCAATCTTGATCAGCTTCGCGCCGACGGATTTTTTTGGCGCGTCCATCACCTGCCGACGCCGTCGCTCGGCTTTCGGCAGACTCCTGTCGTCGGTGCATTCCGCGACGAGGGCGGCGACACGCTCGGAGAATCTCTGCGCGAGCTCCTCGCGCGTGGTGTCGGTGTCCTCGATGGAATCATGCAACCATCCGGCCGCCACCAGCTCGGCATCGGCTCCATCGGTCGCGGTCGCAAGCAGGTTCGCGACCTCGGCAAGATGATTGATATAGGGCTCGTTGCCGCGCCCCTTGCGCGCCATGCCGTTGTGGCGGCGCGCGGCGAATTCGGCAGCTTCGGAGACGAGGCGGATAGCAGGCAGCATGGCAGATCCCTCCACTTTGGCCTCAACCGTGCCGCATCGCGCTCGTTCCTCCTGATGTCACAGCTTCCCCATCACCTCGCCACGAAAACCGTAGATCGTCTTCTTGCCGGCCATGGCGACGAGCTGGACATCGCGGGTCTGGCCCGGCTCGAACCGGACGGCGGTGCCGGCGGCGATGTCGAGGCGCATGCCGCGGGCGCGTCTGCGGTCGAAATTCAACGCCGGGTTGGTCTCGAAAAAATGGTAGTGCGAGCCGACCTGGATCGGACGGTCGCCGGTGTTGGCGACTGTCAGCGTCACGGTCTTGCGGCCAGCATTGAGCTCGATTTCGCCGTCCTGGATGAAGAGTTCGCCGGGGATCATGCTCTGCTCCTACCTGATCGGCTCGTGGACGGTGACGAGCTTGGTGCCGTCCGGAAAGGTCGCTTCGACCTGGATGTCGTGGATCATCTCCGGAATTCCGGGCATCACCTGATCGCGGGTCAACACCTGCGCGCCAGATTGCATCAGTTCGGCGACGGTGCGGCCGTCACGGGCGCCTTCGAGGATAAAATCGGAGATGATCGCGACCGCCTCGGGATGGTTGAGCTTGACGCCACGCTCCAGCCGGCGGCGCGCCACGATGGCGGCCATCGAGATCAGAAGCTTGTCCTTTTCGCGGGGAGACAGGTTCATGCGAAATCTCTTCCGTTCAACACGTCAATTCAACCACAGCCGCGGCAGCACGGCGCCGGTGCGCGCCAGCACCGCCATCATGTCAGTGCGCAAACGCGCCGCATCTTGGGCACAGAACCGCGCCATTGCAAAGCCATTCCAGGCGGATATCCCGACCTCGCCGGCGAACGAGTCCGATGCTTCGCGCAGGCGCTCAACCAGGGCCTCGTCTCCAGGCAGGATCAGGGCCGTGCCGATCGCGGCGCCATCTTTGGCAACGGCAGATCGGCCGAGTTTTGCGCCGATATTGCCGTCGAGCCTGATAGTTTCGGCGAACACCAGCTTGCCGCCGCGAGAGAGCCGCCAGCGATCGACAAACTCGCCCTGCTCCATCCGCTCGCCCATGGCGGTGCGACCGAACACCACGATCTCGCAGAGCAGAAGCGAAGCCTTCTCATCGAGCGCGATGTCGAAGCGGCGATAGATACGGGCGCGATCGAACAGGATCATCTCCTGAGGCAGCCAGGACAGATGCGCGCCTGCGCCGACCTTCAGCGCGATATTGAGCTCGGCCGCCTGTCCCGGCGCACGATAGACCTTTTCTGCGGCCGCCGTAGTCAGCGTCAGCCGCGCAGCATCAGCGGCCGTGATCTCAATGTCGAAGCGATCGCCGCCAGCGACCCCGCCGGCCGTGTTGACGAACACGCCAGACAGCCCCTCGCCTTCCGGCGATGGAAAGCGCACGCGCAGCGAGCCGCTTTCATGCAACGTGCCACGCCGCGTCACGCCGTCGCGCGCCTGAACATCGAAGCGCACCTCGCCGCGGGCACGGTTCGCCTCGAAAACGGTTGATGTGACTGAAACGTCGCTGCGCATCCGCCTCCCCACCCGGTCGCGGCAGAATGGCCTAGAGCGCCATCTGGCGGCTGATTTCGCTCGCGTCGAGATTGGAGCGGTCGCAGGTGAACTTCACCGCGCCGCGATCCATCACCGCGAAACTGTCGCCGAGTTCGCAAGCAAAGTCGAGATATTGCTCGACCAGCACGATCGCAATGTTGCCGAGGTTGCGCAGGTAGGAGATGGCGCGGCCTATGTCCTTGATGATCGATGGCTGGATGCCCTCGGTCGGCTCGTCGAGCAGCAGCAGCTTTGGCCGCATCACCAGCGCGCGCCCGATCGCGAGCTGCTGCTGCTGACCGCCGGAGAGGTCGCCACCGCGCCGGCCGAGCATGGATTGCAGCACCGGAAATAGCGAGAACACGTCGTCCGGAATGTGCTTGTCCTCGCGCTTGAGCGGGCCGAAGCCGGTCTTGAGGTTCTCCTCGACCGTGAGCAACGGAAAGATCTCGCGGCCCTGTGGCACGAAGCCGATGCCCCTGCGCGCGCGCTCGTAGGGCTTCAGGCCCGTGATGTCTGTGCCGTCGAGCACGATCGCGCCCGAGGAGATCGGATATTGCCCGACCATGGCGCGCAAGAGCGAGGTCTTGCCGACGCCGTTGCGGCCGAGCACGCAAGTCACCTTGCCCGGCTCCGCCGAGATCGAGACGCCGCGCAGCGCCTGCGCCGCGCCGTAGAACAGGTTGATGTCTTTAACTTCAAGCATCGGAAACACCTTTATGGGCGAATAGCGAATGGCGAGTAGCTAGTAAGAGAAGCGGCCAATCCATTCGCCATTCCCTATTCGCCATTCGCTACCTGCCCAGATAGACTTCGATGACCCGCTCGTTGGACGAGACCTGGTCGATGGTGCCTTCCGCCAGCACGGTGCCTTCATGCAGGCAGGTCACCTTGACTCCGAGCTCGCGCACGAAGGTCATGTCGTGCTCGACCACCATCACGGTGTGGGTCTTGTTGATCTCTTTCAGCAGCTCGGCGGTGAGATACGTCTCGACGTCGGTCATCCCGGCGACCGGTTCGTCGACGAGGAGCAGCTTTGGGTCCTGCGCGAGCAGCATGCCGATCTCGAGCCACTGCTTCTGGCCATGGCTGAGGCTGCCGGCGAGACGGTTGCGGGCGTCGGTGAGCCGGATCGTCTCCAGCACCTTGTCGATGCGCTCGGACTCCGCTTTGCTGCCGCGCCAGAACAGCGTGCCGCGGACCGAGTGATCGACATTGAGCGCGAGCAGGAGATTGTCCTGCACGCTCTGACTCTCGAACACGGTCGGCTTCTGGAATTTGCGGCCGATGCCGAGCTCGGCGATGCGGGTCTCATCGAGCCGCGTCAGATCGGTGACCCCGTCGAACAGCACAGTGCCCTCGTCCGGCTTGGTCTTGCCCGTGATGATGTCCATCATCGTGGTCTTGCCGGCGCCGTTCGGACCGATGATGGCGCGCATCTCGCCGGGCTCGAGCGTCAGCGACAGGTTGTTGATGGCGTGGAAGCCGTCGAACGAGACGTGCACGCCGTCGAGATAGAGCATCGCGGAGGTCGCGCGGGTATCCATGACGTTCATCGCGCTACTCCGCCATCTTGGGTTCGGTGACGCCGTCTTCGGCCGCAGCGCTCGCAATGGCCGCGGCGGTGCGCTTCTCCTTCGATGAGTCCCACCAGGCGTTGAAGGTGCCGACGATGCCCTTCGGCAGCAGCAGCGTCACCAGGATGAACAACGCACCCAGCATGAACAGCCAGTACGGCGCGAGCACGCCGGAGGTGAAGAAGGTCTTGGCGTAATTGACGACGACGGCGCCGAGCGCCGCGCCGACCAGCGTGCCGCGGCCGCCGACCGCAACCCAGATCACCGCCTCGATCGAATTGCCCGGCGCAAATTCGGATGGATTGATGATGCCGACCTGCGGCACGTAGAGCGCGCCGGCGACGCCGGCCATGCATGCCGACACCGTGAACACGAACAGTTTGTAGGATTCGACGCGGTAGCCAAGAAAGCGCGTCCGCGATTCCGCGTCACGCACCGCAATCAGCACCTTGCCGAGCTTGGAGGAGACGATGGCGCGGCAGATCAGGAAGCCCAGAATCAGCGCCAGGCAGCTCAGCGCGAACAATGCGGCGCGCGTGCCCTCCGCCTGCACGTTGAAGCCGAGGATGTCCTTGAAATCGGTCAGGCCGTTGTTGCCGCCGAAGCCAAAATCATTGCGGAAGAAGGCGAGCAGCAGCGCATAGGTCATCGCCTGCGTGATGATCGACAGATATACGCCTGTGACGCGGGAGCGGAAAGCAAGCCAGCCGAAGCAAAAGGCGAGAAGGCCCGGCACGACCAGCACCATCAGCGCTGCAAACCAGAACATGTCGAAGCCGTACCAGTACCAGGGCAGCTTCTGCCAGTTCAGGAACACCATGAAGTCGGGCAGGATCGGATTGCCGTAGACGCCGCGGGTGCCGATCTGTCGCATCAGATACATGCCCATGGCGTAGCCGCCGAGTGCGAAGAAGGCGCCGTGGCCGAGCGAGAGGATGCCGCAATAGCCCCAGATCAAGTCGATCGCGAGCGCGAGGATGGCGTAGCAGACGTATTTGCCCCAGAGCGCGACGAGATAGGTCGGCACCTGAAGGAACGAGCTCGCAGGCAGCAGCAGGTTGGAGAGCGGGATGAGGATGCCGCAGGCCGCGACGACGGCAAGGAAAATCGTCGCGCTTCGGTCCAGCGATCGCGTCAGCATGTGAGGGGTCATGCTTCCACCGCACGGCCCTTGAGCGCGAACAAGCCGCGCGGCCGTTTTTGGATGAACAGGATGATCAGAACCAGGATGGCGATTTTGCCGAGCACGGCGCCTGCGACCGGCTCCAGGAATTTGTTGGCGATGCCGAGCGTGAAGGCGCCGACCAGGGTGCCCCAGAGATTGCCGACGCCGCCGAACACCACGACCATGAAACTATCGATGATGTAGCTCTGGCCGAGATTGGGGCTGACATTGTCGATCTGCGACAACGCCACGCCTGCAATGCCGGCAATGCCGGAGCCGAGCCCGAAGGTGAGCGCATCGACGCGCGAAGTGGCGATGCCCATCGAGGCCGCCATGCGGCGGTTCTGCGTCACCGCGCGCATCTCGAGGCCGAGCGCGGTGTAGCGCAGCATCGCGAGCAGGATCGCGAACACGGCCAGCGTGAAGCAGAGGATCCAGAGCCGGTTATACGTGATAGTGATCTGGCCGAGTTCGAACGCGCCGCTCATCCAGGAGGGGTTGCCGACCTCGCGGTTGGTCGGGCCGAACATGGTGCGCACCGCCTGCTGCAACACCAGCGACAGGCCCCAGGTCGCCAGCAGCGTCTCCAGCGGACGGCCGTAGAGGAAGCGGATGATGCTGCGCTCGATCAGGACGCCGATGGCGCCGGCGACGAGAAAGGCGAGCGGCACGGCAATCAGCAGCGAATAGTCGAACAGGGCGGGAGAGCGGGTACGGATCACCTCCTGCACCACGAAGGTGGTGTAGGCCCCGATCATCACCATCTCGCCATGCGCCATGTTGATGACCCCCATCACGCCAAAGGTGATGGCGAGCCCGATCGCAGCGAGCAGCAGCACCGAGCCGAGCGAGAGGCCGTACCAGGCGTTCTGCACCATTGACCAGACCGCAAGCGAGCTTTGGATCGAGCCGATCGCGCTCGCGGCAGCCTTGCTCACCGAGGCCGGCTGGTCGCCCATGCCGGTGAGCAGCGCCAGCGCCTCCTGGTCGCCGCGCGCCTTGAGCGTGGCGACGGCCTCCAGCTTCTCGACCTCGGTGGCGTCCGACTTGAACAGCAGGATGGCCGCACGGGCTTCGCCGAGCACCGTCTTCACGGCTCTGTTGGTTTCCTTGGCGAGCGCACCGTCGACTGCCTCTAGCGCCGATTCCTCATGCGACTTGAAGACGGATTGCGCGGCCTGAAGGCGCGTCGACAGATCTGGCGACTGAAGCGTCAGGCTGCCGACCGCGGCATCGACGCTGCGGCGCAGACGGTTGTTGAGCCGAACCGCGCTCGCGCTGTCGGGAATGCTGGTCACCGCCTGGCCGGACGCGGCGTCGATCGACTTGCCGTCGGCGCCGGTGACGTAGACCTTCTTGCTGTCTGGATCGGCCATGAGGCGGCCGTCTTGCAGCGCGCTGATGATCGGCAATGCCAGCGGGTTGCCGCTGCTTGCGACCGCGCCGATCGCCTCTTCCGTGTCGGAAAAATCGTCGTTGGCGAATTTTGCGACCGCATCCTCGAACGGACCGGCGAAGGCCGGCAGCGCGAACGCGATCAGGAACAACGAGAGCAGGAGCGAACGGAGACGGGCGGACAAATGGGCTAGCACTGTGAATGACCCCGGCGGAAATGGATGGAGAAGGCGGCGGGATCGCCGCCCTCTCCAATCTTGGAGCGTCAGATCGGGATCAGGAGCCCGAACCGAGGCACTTGTTGGTCTTGGTGTTGAAATTGCCGCACTTCTTGCCGACCCAGTCGCCGATCAGGTCCTTGGAGCCCTCGAGCTCCTTCGACCAGGCATCGCCAGCAACGAGACCCGGGGTCTTCCAGACCACGTCGAACTGGCCGTTGCCCTTGATCTCGCCAATGAACACCGGCTTGGTGATGTGGTGGTTCGGCAGCATCTTCGACACGCCGCCGGTCAAGTTCGGCGCCTCGATGCCGGGAAGCGCATCGATCACCTTGTCCGGATCAGTCGACTTCACCTTCTCGACCGCCTTCACCCACATGTTGAAGCCGATCACGTGCGCTTCCATCGGGTCGTTGGTCACGCGCTTCGGGTTCTTGGTGTAGGCCTGCCAATCCTTAATGAACTTCTCGTTCGACCCGTCCTTGGTCTTGATCGACTGGAAGTAGTTCCAGGCGGCGAGATGGCCGACCAGCGGCTTGGTGTCGATGCCGGCAAGCTCTTCCTCACCCACCGAGAACGCGACCACGGGGATGTCCTTGGCCTTGATACCCTGGTTGCCGAGTTCCTTGTAGAAGGGAACGTTGGCGTCGCCGTTGATGGTCGAGACCACCGCGGTCTTCTTGCCAGCCGAGCCGAACTTCTTGATGTCGGCAACGATCGTCTGCCAGTCGGAGTGGCCGAACGGCGTGTAGTTGATCATGATGTCTTCCTGAGCCACACCCTTCGACTTCAGATAGGCTTCCAGGATCTTGTTGGTGGTGCGCGGATAGACGTAGTCGGTGCCCGCGAGCACCCAGCGCTTCACCTTCTCTTCCTTCATCAGATAGTCGACGGCGGGAATCGCCTGCTGGTTCGGCGCAGCGCCGGTGTAGAATACGTTGCGCTCGCTCTCCTCGCCCTCGTACTGCACGGGGTAGAACAGGATGTTGTTCAGCTCCTTGAAGACCGGCAGCACGGACTTGCGCGACACCGAGGTCCAGCAGCCGAACACGACCGCGACCTTGTCCTTCGTGATCAGCTCGCGCGCCTTCTCGGCGAACAGCGGCCAATTGGAAGCGGGGTCGACGACGACGGCCTCGAGCTTCTTGCCGAGCACGCCGCCCTTCTTGTTCTGCTCGTCGATCAGGAAGAGGATGGTGTCCTTCAGCGTGGTCTCGCTGATGGCCATGGTGCCGGAAAGGGAGTGAAGCACGCCGACCTTGATCGTGTCGTCCGCGGCCTTGGCGCCGGTCAATGAAGCCAGACCGAGCATCAGCCCGGCCGTCGCGGCGAGGACGCCGCGGCGGCTAAATGACGCCGCTATATCGTGAGTGGATTTGCTAAGCATGAGTGTATCATCTCCCTGACGCAGACGTGAAAAACGCTGCGAAACGGCCCCACGGCCGCCTGCGATTAACGGATTCGCAAGAACCATGCCATGGACTGATCACCCCTCAAGCCATTGTTCTTGCTAGCAAAACAGCCAGAATTCCAAGTCTCGAGGCGATCTGTTCGCCCAAACCCTAGGCAGTGGGGATGTATGCGAAAGCGGCAGACGGCCTATTTTATATGCAAATCGTCCGCTCTGGCTAAATTTCCGGCACAACTATTTCTGCGCCGCAACCGTCGTTTGGGGCGAACCTGCCTTGAAAGCGCCCCCACGATGTTCCATATGAACGGTCGAGACTGCTTGCGAATCAAGCCGTCGTTGCGAGCTGCGTGTTCTTAAGCCCCTACGGGCCTCTGGCTTGCCCCATATCTCCCAAGCCCATCCGACACCCCAAACACGCAGGTGTCTTCTCGACACCCTATGCGCGCGCCGCGCCGAATGCGCCGGGCGCCCGCCTTTGACATGGAAAGAACCCCTCTTTTGACTTCGTTTCAGGATTTCGGCCTCGCCGAACCCATCGCACGCGCTCTTCGTGAAGAGAACTACGTCACCCCCACCCCGATCCAGGCTCAGACCGTCCCGCTGGCGCTGACCGGCCGCGACGTCGTCGGCATTGCCCAGACCGGCACCGGCAAGACCGCGTCTTTCGCGCTGCCGATCCTGCATCGCCTGCTCGAGAACCGCATCAAGCCGCAGCCCAAGACCGCCCGCGTCCTGGTGCTGTCGCCCACCCGCGAGCTGTCCGGCCAGATCCTCGACAGCTTCAATGCCTATGGCCGCCACATCCGCCTGTCCTCAACACTCGCCATCGGCGGCGTGCCGATGGGCCGCCAGGTCCGCTCGCTGATGCAGGGCGTCGAGGTTCTGGTCGCCACTCCCGGCCGTCTGCTCGATCTTGTCCAGAGCAACGGGCTGAAGCTTTCAAGCGTCGAATTCCTCGTGCTTGACGAGGCCGACCGCATGCTCGACATGGGCTTCATCAACGACATCCGCAAAATCGTTGCCAAGCTGCCGATCAAGCGGCAGACGCTGTTCTTCTCGGCCACCATGCCGAAGGACATCGCCGAGCTCGCCGACGCCATGCTGCGTGATCCCGCCCGCGTCGCGGTGACCCCGGTCTCCTCGACCGCCGAACGGATCAACCAGCGCATCCTCCAGGTCGACTTCTCGGCCAAGCCGGCCTTCCTCGCCAAGCTGCTGAAGGAAGAACCGGTCAACCGGGCGCTGGTCTTCACCCGCACCAAGCACGGCGCCGACAAGGTCGTAAAGACACTGGAGAAGGCGGGCATCCCCGCCAGCGCCATTCATGGGAACAAGTCACAGAACCATCGCGAACGAACGCTGGGCCAGTTCCGGTCGGGCGAGATCCGTACCCTGGTCGCCACCGACATCGCTGCCCGCGGCATCGACGTCGACGGCATCACCCACGTCATCAATTTCGATCTGCCCAACGTGCCTGAGACTTACGTCCACCGCATCGGCCGCACCGCGCGCGCCGGCGCCGACGGCACCGCGATCTCGCTGGTTGCCGGCGGTGACGAGCTCGGCTATCTCCGCGACATCGAGCGCCTGATCCGCGTGGCGTTGCCGCGCGAGGACCACCGCACCGACGCCGGTCGCCGGGATGCCGGTCCTCCCCCGCCGCAGCAACGACAAGGTCGGCCAGGCCGTCCGGGCCAGCGTCCGCAAGGCGCACGGCACGGGCAGGGTGACGGGCGGCGTTCCGACGAGAGGCATGCCGACGGGCGCCACCACAGCGCCGGCAAGCAGGGGGACGGACGCCCCGGCGAGGGACGGCATATTGACGGGCGGCCCGGCACTGGCCCGAAAGCTTCGAAGGCATCTCGTCGCCGCCGTTCCGGTGCTAAGATGCATTCGTCGCTAACCGACCGTCCGGAACAGCGTTCCGCGCATAGCGCCGGGACGCCTGATGGGATACAAGGCGTTGCCTTTTTGCGCCGCGAGAGTCGGCCGAACGGTCAACCGAATCGCAAACCCTTTTCGCACTAGCCGTCCACGACCTGGAGAAATTCATGGCTAAGGAAGAGCTGATCCAGTTCGAAGGACTGGTCACCGAAATCCTCCCCGACGCACGCTACCGCGTGCAGCTCGACGCCGGACACGAGATCGTTGCTTACACCGCCGGCAAGATGAAGAAGAACCGGATCAAGACGCTCGCGGGCGACCGCGTGACGGTGGAGATGTCACCGTATGACCTCGAGAAGGGCCGGCTGATTTTCCGCCACAAGGACGAACGTCCGAGCACGGGAGGCGGACCGCCTCGTCCCGGCCAGCGCGGCGGCCAGTTCCGCCGCCGTTAGTCCTTCGGGCGCGTCAGCGCGGAAGTAAAATTCTGGTCTGTATGCTGATCCGCCGCGCACCTCGCGGCGGATCAAAAAATCGTGCGCTCCGGATTGTTTTGAAGCCCTAATTCCGATAAACTGAATTAATCGATTTTCGGCCGGACGACATTAGCATCCACCGGTACAGCCGGTTCAGACACGCTGACGACCCTTCCAAAAATTCGATCTAACCTGCCTGCGCGAGCGGGCTCTTACATGGTGCTATCTAGAAGGGACTACCCCAGTGAGCATGGGAACCGTGAAGTGGTTTAACGCGACCAAGGGTTATGGCTTCATTCAGCCCGATGACGGTGGCAAGGACGTGTTCGTTCACATCAGCGCCGTCGAGCGCGCCGGCCTCGGCTCGCTGCACGAAGGCCAGAAGGTCTCCTACGAGATCGTGGCCGACCGCCGCTCCGGAAAGTCGGCAGCGGACAACCTCCGCGCCGCAGGCTGAGCCCGCCGGGCCCATAGTCCGGATATTGCCCCGGACCGGCTCAGGCGAGCCAAGGAATCGAAAAGGCCGTGCGCAACGCACGGCCTTATTCATGTCGGAAGGAGGCGCTGCGGTCAGTAGGCCGTGCAGGCCGTAGCCGGGCTGTAATAGACGCAGGTGGACTGGCGCGGGCGGGTATAGGCGACATCGCTCAGCGTGACCGCGTTCTTGAGCACGTAGCCGATCGTCGGCGTGTAGGTGTAGCTGACCTCACTGAAGATCAGGTAGGTGCCGCCGACCGCAAGCGTCGTGGGAATCGTGACCAGGGACTTCTCCGTGCGCGGCACGGATCCCTTGCTCCACTGCACATGCGCCTGCAGGGTCGATGGGTCGACATAGAGTTCGCTGATCGTCGCCGACACCGTCGTGGTGGGATACGGCGTCATGACGCCGGTCGAGGCCGCGAAGAAATTGGTCATGTCGGTATCGCCGACCGAAATCGATTGCGAGGTGAGGTCGGACAGCGTCCGCGCCATCAGCGTCACCTTGCGATCGATCGCCACCGCCGACGAGAACTCGACTGTGCCGAAGAACATCACCAGCATCAGCGGCACGATCACCGCGAATTCGGTCGCCGCGAGCGCCCTGCTGTCCGCGACGAACTCGCCCACGGCGCAATGGGCCACCCACCAGATTCTCGACATCGTCTGCATCGTTCCGTCCAGATCCATTGGTCCTAGTAAGGCTCGTTCTTGAACGCGGCCGTGGCAACCAGCAGCCGCTTGCTGCCGGCAAGATTGGAGGTGTTGTAGCCGAACCCGGTGACGAACAGCGGCCACTGATAGAACACCCGCACCACCACGATGTCGCCCGCACCGCCCGGGCTGTAGCTCGTGTTCGTGTCGAAATTTCCGCTGCCGTCGATATGGGTCGGCAGCGTCACCGCGGCGAAGGACGAGAAGCTGGTGACTTCGACATAGAGCTTGTTGCAATCGAACAGCGCCGGAATCTGGCTACAGACATAGGATTTGAACGTTGCTTGCGTGCAGGGCTTGCTCACGCCGGAGACGGCGCAGGCCGTCACTGAGCCGGATTGTGCCTGCCCGGTCAGAACCACGCGCGCGGAATTCTGGGTGATGGTCTCGAGCACCTGGCCCGCGAAGAACATCAGCGCCGTCTCGATAATGGCGAACAGCAACGCGAAGAACACCGGAGCGACCAGCGCAAACTCGACGACCGCGGAGCCGCGGCGGTTGCCGCGAAACCGGCGCAGCGCGGCGAGCGGCGTGAACCTCGTAGGCGCAGGCGATGGCATCGCGTCAAATTCCCCGGCAACGGCAATCATCTGCCCGCTTCAATAGCGAAAACTGATTGTTTAAGTGTTTCAGGCGATCCGCTCCGGTCAGACCGCCTCGTTAAGCATGCGTTAACCACGAACGCCCAAGCACAGGGGAGGCAGGAAGGCCACGCGGAAACAAGGCGCGCGGAGAGAAGAGCTCCTCGTGAGAGGCGCCAGCGCCCGGGCCGGTGAGGCGATCCTGCCCGAGCAACTTCGCCGGTTCTGCTAGTTGGTCTTGGCGCCGGCTCCGGCCGTGCCGCTGGCATTGCCGCTCAGTGTGCCCGCCTGGTTCATCGTGTTGTTGAAGTAGGCATCGCTGTCGCCGAGCGTGACGCGGCGCTGGCAAAGCGGCAGGCAGCTATAGGACTCGCGCTCGATCCCGCGATAGACGGTGACGAGCCGATCGCTCGGACCTTCGACCTGGATCTGGCGGTCGACCAGAATCTCGCCGCCCCGGTCGAGCGCGATAAAATTGGTGGCACCATAACCTTTCCCGGTCACGACGATCATGCCGCCAGGCTGGAGCGTGACGTCCGCGATCAGGGGATTGCCGACCACGATGGTCGCGACCTTGCCGGGGAGCCGTACCAGCTTGGCCTGGTCGACATTGACGGCGATGGTATCGGCGGTGGGCTCGGCAAGGCCGGCACCAGGCGACGCCAGCACCGCGGCCGCAACCAGAAGGCAGACGCGCGCCTGACGGCGCAGCAACTCTTTACGCATACTCTTACCCCCGGGACGTCACAAACCGGCAGAAACGATCAAACAGCGGAGCCGGTGCCCGACCCGGCTAACCTGCGCTTAATTCGTGAACGTTCCGCAAACTCGCCGACTATTGTTTGAAGGGAGCTTCCGAATCGTCGGCGCCGCGCTAACGGCGGAACGGATAGGCGAGTTGCCCGCCGATTTCCTTCGGCATGGTCGCTTCGTCCTTGCCATAATCCTGCGGCAGCCTGCCCTCCGGCATCCGGAAGGTGCCGAACAGCACGTCCCAGATCGGGAACGTCCCGGCAAAGTTGGTATCGCCGCCCTCTTCGAGCGAGGTGTGGTGCCAGCGGTGGAATACCGGCGTCGCCAGCACATATCTGAACGGTCCGAAGGTCCAGTTCAAATTGGCGTGCACGAAGGCCGAATGAAAGGTGGTGAACGGACCGACCCAGATCATGACGTTCGGGGAGATACCGGCCATCAGCAGCACGACGTCGACGCTGATCGTCCCGAGCATGAGGTTGACGGGATGGAAGCGCGCCGCGGAAATCCAGCCGATCTCCTCCGACGAATGATGAATCGCGTGGTACTTCCAGAAGCCACCGTCGTGGAAAAGCCGGTGCAGCCAGTACAGCATGAAATCGGACAGCACCAGGAACAGCACGGCCTGTAGCCACAGCGGCAGCTGTGACAGCGGGCCATGGCCGTTGTCGTAGAAAGCGATGAGGTCGTCGGCATCGTGGATGCTGAAGACCACGCCGGCGCCCACGATCAGCAGTCCGATCCGCATGGTGCGGGCGAACACCGGTACGAAGAACCAGTAGCAGATGTCGGTGAGGATCTCCCGCTTGCGCCACCACGGCGCGCCGGGATTGCAGGCCCAGAAATGCTCGAGCACGGTGAAGATTGCCGCGAGCACCAGGGTGACGGGGACCATCTTCTGGATCGTCTCGCCGAGCATCAGGGCGACTTGCATGGGCAGGCTCGACATCGTCGCCTCACTTCCGAATTGCTGGTCCCGCCTAGGCCTACTCCGCTAGATTTAAAGGAGGGTGAAGCCGGCGGTGCATGCGCTGCATTCGGAACAGACCGAATTCAACTGCCTTATTAAGACGAAATTCACTCTGGCCAAAAGCACCGCGCCACAAGCGGGTTTGCTCGAATGAATTAACGCTACCGAAAGAGCTCGACTCTCATGTTCGTCGCGTCAAAGACAGCGCCGAACGAGGCGATCCCATCCAGACGGAGTTTTGTTCATGAAGAACCTGATTGCGCGTTTCGCGAAGGACGAATCCGGTGCCACCGCCATCGAATATGGTCTGATCGCCGCCGGCATCGCGCTGGCCATCATCACCGTCGTCAACAATCTCGGCAGCACGTTGAACAGCAAGTTCGGCTCGATCAGCACGTCGCTGAAGTAAGCGGCTTGACGAGCGACCGCAAAAGCCCCGGACCTCCGGGGCCTTTGTTTTTCTGAAGACGGCGAGTTCCAGTGGCGTTGCGCGAGTACAGAACCGATGCCGCCGTCGCGGCGAACGAGGCGGTGTCGCAGACCAGCTCGCCGGCCTATTGGGTCTGCCTTGCGCTGCTGCTGGCGACGCTCGTCCTCGCCGTGCGCATCGCCAGCCTCTGGTGAGCACGCTTGCGGCGGTGCCACCCCCGCCGCCCGGCTGCCGTTGTCGGTTTGTTTAGCACTGCCGGCTAGCATCCGCGCCGCCAGCTTCGGCGACACAACCAGGCCTCAAGACGCAGCCCATGATCCTCGACCTTGCGCGCCTTCTGCTCTTCCCGGCCCTCATGGCGTTCGCCGCCGCGAGCGATCTCTTCACGATGACGATCTCGAACCGCGTCTCGCTGGCATTGGTCGCAGGCTTCTTCGCCCTCGCCCTCGCCGGTGGCATGGCGCCTTACGAGGTGCTGAGCCATCTCGGTGCCGGCGCACTTCTCCTGGTCGTGGCCTTCACCTGCTTTGCGATGGGCTGGGTCGGCGGCGGCGATGCCAAGGTCGCGGCCTCAGTCGCACTCTGGTTCGGCTTTGCACATCTGATCAACTTCCTACTCTACGCTTCGCTGTTCGGTGGCGCGCTGACGCTGCTCCTGCTCCAGTTCCGGCAATGGCCGCTGCCCTACGGACTGGCGGGCCAAGCCTGGCTCGCACGGCTGCACGCCAAGGAGAGCGGCATTCCCTACGGAATCGCGCTCGCACTGAGCGCGCTGATGGTCTACCCAGAGACCGAATGGGTGAAGGCGATCGACCTCGCTCACCTCGCACTGCGCTGAACGCACCGGGTAAACCGGGCGTTGAGGCGATTTAGATACGCCTCATTAACCATGCTTTGACGAATAGCTGGTCAACTGCCGATTACGGCGGCGGCAGCGTCGCGGCGTTTTTGTTGGAAAGTGAAGCGTATGAATAGGGCACGCATTGTCGTCCTGACGGTCGCTATCGGGGCCGGCGGCGTCGCCGCGTACCTGGCGAGCGGCACGGACAATTCTGCGCCGCCTCCGGCTCCGGTCGCGCAGCTTCCGACCGTCGACGTTCTGGTGGCCAAGAACGATATCGGTCTCGGCCAGACCGTGAAGCCGGACGACGTGCAATGGCAGACTTGGCCGGCCGCGACCGCCAGCGCCACCTTCATCCGCCGCAACGAGCGTCCCGAGGGCGCGACCCAGGTGACCGGCTCGATCGCGCGCGCTCCCTTCATCCAGGGTGAGCCGATCCGCGACCAGAAGCTGGTCAAGGCCGAGGGCTCCGGCTTCATGGCGGCAATCCTGCCTTCCGGCATGCGGGCGATCTCGACCGAGATCTCGCCGGAGACCGGCGCAGGCGGCTTCATCCTGCCCAACGACCGCGTCGATGTGATCCTCACGCGCCGCCTCAAGAACCCGGACCAGAGCAGCGGCGCCCCGGACATCGTCACCTCCGAAATCATCCTCGCCAACATCCGCGTCCTGGCCATCGACCAAGCGCCGAAGGAGAAGGACGGCCAGAACACGGTGGTCGGCAAAACCGTGACCTTGGAGCTCAATGCGGCGCAGACCCAGGCGCTTTCGTCGGCCCGCCAGGCCGGAACGCTGTCGCTGGCGTTGCGCAGCATAGCCGACGTCAAGCTCAGCGAGATCACGCTCGACGAATCCGCGCAGAAGCGCGACGGCGTTTCGATCATTCGCTACGGCATTCCAAGTCAGACGGCGAAAGCACGATGAAGACAGTCGATATGAAATGCAGGGCAAATCTGGCGACGATGCGAACCTCACTGGTTCGCGCCCTGTCGTTTTCGGCCGTCCTCGCGCTGACGCTGAACCCGGCCCTTAGCCCGGTGGTCGCCGCCGACTACCGCGCCGTGGTGCCGGTCGCGGCCGACGGCCAGATGAACGCGCGTTTCCTCTCGCTCGGCATCGGCAAATCTGTCGTGGTCGATCTGCCGCGGGACATCAAGGATGTGCTGGTCGCAGACCCCAAGATCGCCAATGCGGTGGTCCGCTCGGCGCAGCGGGCCTACATCATCGGCGCCTCGGTCGGCCAGACCAATATCGTGTTCTTTGATTCCGCCGGCCAGCAGATTGCGGCCTATGACATCGCGGTCAAGCGCGACCTCAACGGCGCGCGGGCCGCACTGAAACAGATCCTGCCCAACTCCGACATCCAGATCGACGGCCTCGGCGACGGCATCGTCCTGACCGGCACGGCTGCGAACCCGCTCGAAGCGCAGCAGGCCAATGATCTCGCCGCGCGCCTCGCCGGCGGCGCCGACAAGGTGGTGAACTCGATCGTGGTCCGCGGCCGCGATCAGGTCATGCTGAAGGTGACGGTGGCTGAAGTTCAGCGCAACATTGTTAAGCAGCTCGGCATCGACCTCTCCGCGAACCTGAACTACGGCACCTCCGTGGTGAGCTTCTCCAATTCCAACCCGTTCACGGCCCTTGGCCACAATCTCGTGGACGGTAACAACCTGACTACGAAATTCGGCGCGACGCCGTCCGTGCAGGCCACCCTGCGCGCGATGGAGACCGCGGGCGTGATCCGTACGCTGGCCGAGCCGAATCTGACCGCGATCTCCGGCGAGTCGGCGACCTTCATTGCCGGCGGTGAATTCCCCGTGCCGGCAGGCTATGCGTGCGATCCGACCACGCATGTCTGTACCACCCAGATCAGCTTCAAGAAGTTCGGCATCTCGCTCAACTTCACTCCGGTGGTCCTGAGCGAGGGCAAGATCAGCCTGCGCGTGATGACCGAAGTCTCGGAACTGTCGAACGAGAATGCGATCACGCTGTCCCAGGCGGTGACCTCGACGTCGGTGAACTCGCTGACGGTGCCCTCGATTAGGACCCGTCGCGCCGAGACTTCGCTGGAAATTCCCTCGGGCGGCGCGATGGCGATGGCCGGCCTGATCCAGCAGCAGACCAAGCAGGCGGTCAGCGGACTGCCGGGGCTGATGCAGCTCCCGATCCTCGGCACGCTGTTCCGCAGCCGCGACTTCGTCAACAACGCGACCGAACTGGTCGTGATCGTGACGCCTTATGTCGTTCGCGCGGTTGCGCAAAAGGATCTGTCGCGGCCGGATGACGGCTTTGCCGCGCCTTCCGATCCGCAGGCCGAGCTGATCGGCAACATCAACCGCATCTACGGCGTGCCCGGACGGACCGAACCGGCCAGAAATTACCGCGGCACCTACGGCTTCATCACCGACTGAGGCGGAACGGGGACTTCACGATGATCATAAGACCACCCCAGCTTCGCAAACGCGCCATCCGCCTCGGTGGCGCGCTCGTCGGCATGGCGCTCGCCCTCGGCGGCTGCCAGCACGACGAAGCGGTCACCGCCTCCATTCCCGACGATTACAAGCAGCGCCATCCGATCGCGATCGAAGAGCAGAACCGCTCGATCGTCGTCTTCGTCGGCCACGCCCGCGGCGGCTTGACCGCCGCCCAGCGCGCCGACGTGATGGGCGTCGCCTCGGCCTGGCTGCACGAGGGCACCGGCGCGATCCGGATCGACGTGCCATCCGGCACGCCCAACGCACGTCCGGTCGCGGACACCATGCGTGAGATCCAGGCGATACTGGCGGCGGCCGGCGTTCCGCCGCGCGGCGTCAACGTTCGCCCTTATCAGCCGGACGACAAGCGCTTCCTGCCGCCGATCCGGCTCACTTACTCCAAGATCGCCGCGGTCGCGGGTCCCTGCGGCCTGTGGCCGGAGGACATCGGCCCCTCGATGAAGAATAAGAGCTGGTTCGAGAACAAGGACTATTACAATTACGGCTGCGCCTATCAGCGCAACCTCGCTGCGATGGTCAGCAATCCGTCGGACCTCGAGCAGCCGAGGGCCGAAACGCCGTCCTACATGGCGCGTCGCACCACGCTCCTCGAGAAATATCGCAAAGGAACGCCGACGGCGGTCTCCTATCCTGAAGCCGACAAGGCCAAACTCAGCGACACCGGCAAATGATCAGCTACGCTCGCCAGCCTCAAGAAGAGCAGCCGGAGGCCCCACCCCCGCCGCTTGATGAGCATATTGCGCCCTCGCCGCGTGTCTCGGTCCAGGCCTTCTGCGAGACCGTAGAGACCGCTGCCGCGGTGCAGTCGGCCGGCGAGGATCGCCGTCTCGGCAAAGCCCATCTGAAGATCCAGATGGGCGGCATGGCGGCGGCGATCGAAGCCTATCGCTCCGCCCCGACACCAAACGTGATCGTGCTCGAAAGCGACGGCCGCAACGATCTCCTGGGCGGGCTCGACCAGCTTGCCACCGTCTGCGACGCCGGCACCCGCGTGGTCGTGATCGGCCGCATCAATGACGTCATGCTCTACCGCGAGCTGGTGCGCCGCGGTGTCAGCGACTACGTGCTCGCGCCGGTCTCCGCGATCGACGTGGTGCGCTCGATCTGCAACCTGTTCTCGGCGCCCGAAGCCAAGGCGGTCGGCCGCATCATCGCCGTCGTCGGCGCCAAGGGCGGCGTCGGCGCTTCCACCATTTCCCACAACGTTGCCTGGGCGATCGCGCGCGATCTCGCGATGGATGCGGTGGTCGCCGATCTCGACCTCGCCTTCGGCACGGCCGGGCTGGACTACAACCAGGACCCGCCACAGGGCATCGCCGACGCCGTGTTCTCACCCGATCGCGTCGATACGGCCTTCATCGACCGCCTGCTGTCGAAATGCACCGACCATCTCAGCCTGCTGGCGGCGCCCGCGACGCTCGACCGCGTCTATGACTTCGGCTCGGACGCTTTCGATGCCGTATTCGACACGCTGCGCTCCACCATGCCCTGCATCGTGCTCGACGTGCCGCACCAATGGTCGGGCTGGACCAAGCGCGCCTTGATCGGAGCGGACGATATCCTGATCGTGGCCGCGCCGGATCTGGCCAATTTGCGCAACACGAAGAACCTGTTCGACCTTTTGAAGGCCTCGCGCCCCAACGACCGGCCGCCGCTCTACTGCCTGAACCAGGTCGGTGTTCCGAAACGTCCCGAAATCGCCGCCACGGAATTCGCCAAAGCGATCGAGAGCCAGCCGGTCGCCTCGATTCCGTTCGAGCCGCAGATCTTCGGCTCGGCGGCCAATAACGGGCAGATGATTGCGGAGATCTCGGCCAATCACAAGTCGATCGAGATGTTCCTTCAGATCGCCCAGCGCCTGACCGGCCGGAGCGAGACCAAGAAACAAAAGTCGTCCTTGTTTTCACCCCTGATTGAGAAGTTGCGGGGAAAATAGCCGCCGCATGGAGTTGTTAAGTGTTCGGTAAGCGTAGCGGAACAGACACCGACCTTCGGGCTCCCAAGCCCGGCGCCGTGTTGCCCGAGCCTTCCCAGGCTCCGGCGGCGACGGTGTCGCGCGGCCCGCTCCCGCCGGCCGTCGCCTCGCCGCCGCTTGCCCCTGCCAAGGCCCCGCCGCCTCCCGCCATGGAGAGCCGGCGGTCGGACAATTATTACGAGGTCAAGGCCACCATCTTCGGCGCGCTGATCGAGGCCATCGACCTCGCCCAGCTCGCCAAGCTCGATTCCGAGTCCGCCCGCGAGGAAATCCGCGACATCGTCAACGAGATCATCGCGATCAAGAACATCGTGATGTCGATCGCCGAGCAGGAGGAACTGCTCGACGATATCTGCAACGACGTGCTCGGCTATGGCCCCCTCGAGCCCCTGCTCGCGCGCGACGACATCGCCGACATCATGGTGAACGGCGCCGGCACCGTCTTCATCGAAGTCGGCGGCAAGATCCAGCGCACCGGAATCCGGTTTCGCGACAACCAGCAGCTCCTCAATATCTGTCAGCGCATCGTCAGCCAGGTCGGCCGGCGCGTCGACGAATCCTCACCGATCTGCGACGCGCGCCTCGCCGACGGCTCCCGCGTCAACGCTATCGTGCCGCCGCTCGCGATCGACGGCCCCGCCCTCACCATCCGCAAATTCAAGAAGGACAAGCTGACGCTCGATCAGCTCGTCAAGTTCGGCGCGATTTCGCCGGAAGGCGCAGAGATCCTCCAGATCATCGGACGGGTCCGCTGCAACGTGCTGATCTCCGGCGGTACCGGCTCGGGCAAGACGACGCTGCTCAATTGCCTGACCAACTACATCGAGCACGACGAGCGGGTCATCACCTGCGAGGACGCGGCCGAGCTCCAGCTCCAGCAACCTCATGTGGTCCGGCTCGAAACCCGCCCACCCAACATCGAAGGCGAAGGCCAGGTCACCATGCGCGAGCTGGTGCGCAACTGCCTCCGTATGCGCCCCGAACGCATCATCGTCGGCGAAGTCCGCGGCCCCGAGGCGTTCGACCTGCTTCAGGCCATGAACACCGGCCATGACGGCTCGATGGGAACGCTGCACGCCAACAATCCGCGCGAAGCGCTGTCGCGCTGCGAATCCATGATTACTATGGGCGGCTTCTCTCTGCCCTCGCGCACCATCCGCGAGATGATCTGCGCATCCATCGATGTCATCGTTCAGGCCGCACGCCTGCGCGACGGCTCGCGGCGGATCACCCACATCACCGAAGTGATGGGCATGGAAGGTGACACCATCATCACCCAGGATATCTTCCTCTACGACCTGATCGGCGAAGACGCCAACGGCAAGATCATCGGCCGGCACCGCTCGACCGGCATCGGCCGCCCGAAATTCTGGGAACGCGCCCGCTATTACGGCGAAGAGAAGCGCCTTGCCGCCGCGCTCGACGCCGCGGAAGTGGCGCCGACAACGTGAGCAGGTCAGCGTCATGAACATGCAGGTCCTCGCGCTCGCGTTTCTCGCCACGGCCGCCGTCGGAGGCATCGCCTGGGTCTTCCTCTATCCACTCCTGTCAGGGGAGCGGAAAGCCGAAAACCGCCGCGCGGCTATCGCGCGCGCCGACGCGCCCGCGGCCAAGCAGACCGACAAGAGCCAACGATCGCGCCGTGAGCAGGTCGAGACTTCGCTCAAGGATCTCGAGGCGCGGCGCCAGCAGGAGAAGAGGATTCCGCTCAGTGTCCGCCTCTCGCAAGCAGGGCTCGACTGGACGGCGCAGAAATTCTGGGTCGTGTCCGCCGTTGTGGCGGGCGTGCTGTTCGCGGCCGCTCTGTTCGTCGGGGGCGGCCTGCTCGGTGCCGCCGGCCTGGCTTTTGCTGGCGGCTTGGGCCTGCCGCGCTGGGCACTGGGTTTCCTCAAGAAGCGCCGCGAGTCCAAGTTCCTGGCGGCGCTGCCTGATGCGGTCGACGTGATCGTGCGTGGCATCAAGGCGGGTCTGCCGCTGTTCGAATCGATCAAGGTCGTCGCTGCCGATGCACCGGAGCCGCTGCGCACCGAGTTCCTCCAGATCATCGAGACGCAGGCGATCGGCATGCCGCTCGGTGAGGCCTGCTTGCGTCTCTATGAGCGCATGCCGCTCCCAGAGGCGAACTTCTTCGGCATCGTGATCTCGATCCAGCAGAAATCGGGCGGCAACCTCTCCGAAGCGCTCGGCAACCTCTCCAAGGTGCTGCGCGACCGCAAGAAGATGAAGGAAAAGATTCAGGCGATGTCGATGGAGGCCAAGGCCTCGGCAGGCATCATCGGCTCGCTGCCGCCGATCGTGATGTTCCTGGTCTATCTCACGACGCCGCACTACATCTCGCTGCTTTGGACCCACCCGACCGGCCAGCTGATGCTGGTCGGCTGCGTCGTCTGGATGTCGATCGGCATCATGGTGATGAAGAAGATGATCAACTTCGATTTCTGACGGTGCCGTATGGTCGAGTTTCTCGTTTCGAAGCTACATGACGTCCGCTTCATGACCATGCTGCTGGCGGCCATTGCCGCCAGCGCCACCGTCTATACGCTGGTGATGCCGCTGTTTGCCGGCGAGGGACTCTCCAAGCGCATGAAGGCGGTGGCGAGCGAGCGTGAGCGCCTCCGGCAGCGCGAGCGCGAGCGCCTCAACAAGAACGAGAAGGTCTCGCTGCGCCAGTCGCCGAAGCAGCTCGTCTCCAAGGTGGTCGAGGACTTCAACCTCACCAAATGGCTGGCGCAGGAGGCCGCCCGCGACAAGCTCATCATGGCGGGCTACCGCGGCCAGGCGCCCTACATCACCTTCCTGTTTGCCCGCATGGTCGCTCCGATCGCGCTCTTCATCGGTACCGCCATCTACGTCTTCTTGATCGCGCATTTGGAGCAGGCGCTGCCGGTCAAGATCGGCATCTGCGTCGGCGCGGCCTATCTCGGCCTCCAGGCGCCGATGCTGTTCCTCAAGAACGCGATCTCCAAACGCCAGCTCTCGATCAAGCGCGCCTTTCCGGACGCGCTCGACCTGCTGCTGATCTGCATCGAATCCGGCATGTCGGTCGAAATGGCGTTCCGCAAGGTCGCCACCGAGATCGTCGGCCAATCGATCGCGCTGTCGGAGGAGTTCGCGCTGACCACGGCCGAGCTGTCCTACTTGCAGGACCGGAAGATGGCCTATGAGAACCTGGCGCGGCGCACCGGGCTCGAAGGCGTCAAGTCGGTCTGTCTGGCGCTTCAGCAGGCAGAGCGCTACGGTACGCCGCTCGGGCATTCCCTGCGTGTCATGGCGCAGGAAAACCGCGACATGCGCATGAATGAGGCCGAGAAGAAGGCCGCTGCGCTACCGCCGAAATTGACGGTGCCGATGATCCTGTTCTTTCTTCCGGTCCTGTTCGTCGTCATTCTCGGACCGACCGGCATCAAGATCACCGAGCTGCACTGACGCGAGAGGCCCTGCGCGCGGTCCAAGATCAGGCCGATCAATCGGGCTGGCCGAGCGAGGCGACCGGCGTCCGCTTCGGTGCCCCGCGCGGAGCGTCGTTGCGGTTCAGCATCTCTTTGAGATAGGCGACATTGGCCGCGGCTTGGTCCGGCGGCAGGTCCGCCTTCACGATGGTCTCGGCTTCGGCGAAGCGCCCTTGCAGGCCGACGACCAGACCGAGATTCTGCCGCACCCGGGCGCTCGCGCGCGGCGAAGCGTAAGCTTGTCGCAGCGCCTCTTCGGCCTTCGGCAGGTTCCTCGTCAACATGTAGGACAGGCCGAGATTGGAGAGGACGCCGGGATCACCTGGTGCGATCTTCAGGGCGCTCGCATAATAGGAGCGCGCCTCGTCGTGCCGGCCCATCTGATCGAGCGCAGTACCTTGCACCGAGAGCAGGCGCCAGTCCGGATTGTCGGGCGAATGCGCCTTCGACAGCACGTCGAAGGCCTGCTGGAAATTGCCGTTGTCGGCGAGCGCGCGGCCGTACTGGGCGAGCAGCGCCTTGTTGCCGGGATTGGCGATGGTCGCCTGCTCGAGCACGGCGGCGGCCTGGGCGCGCTGGCCATTGGCGCGCAAGGCCTGGCCATAGGCGAGCGCGGCGTCAGCATCCTTGGGATTGGCCCGATAGCGCTCGCCATAGACTTCGGCAGCGCGCGCGGGATCGGCCGGAGCGGCTTCCGCCCGCGGCCCGACCGAGCCGGTGATCTCGGAGAGCTTCGACATGCCCGTGCAGCCGCCGAGGCCCATGGCCAACGCCGCGGCCAGCGAGGTGGACGCAAGAAGCCGGGCAAGACTGAATCGTTGACGCATGACGCTTTGAATCTCGAGCCGATTGATCGAGCCGAACGCGCCAGCAATAGACTGTTAACCCTAACGGCCAGTTAACACCGACGAGTGGGAGATACGAGAGCTTCCCGACGGCGGTTGCGCCCCGCCGGTCAATATTCGATGGCAAGTCGCTTGCGGATTTCATCGACGCGCTTGTCCAGCGCATCGAACCGCGCATGGACCGAGCGGTCGTGCAGATAGAAGACGTAGCCGCCGGCAAGGAACGCGAAGATCCAGTGATGATGCTCGACATAGCCGAAAATCGCCTCGACGGCCTGGCCGATGAATGTGACTGCGCTCCACACAATTTCCATTGCATCCTCCCGGCAGGCGTCGTCGGCCGCCGGCGATTTCCATATGTGGCGGCCGTGCTCGGAACCTAGCATGGCCTCCTCGCTGCGAGTAGCGGCTCGCTGAACGGTGACAGCAAAGCCGATTGCGGCGGCGCCGAAACTCTGCGAAGTCTCGTCCGTTCGCACGACTGCTTGATCTGACGATCCGGACCCGCCAATGCCTTCTGTCTTCGAGACGTCGCCCACTGCCATACCGATCACCTTCGTCACCAAATCGAGCTGGGATCAGGTCGCCGAAACGCTACCCGCGGCGCAGCGCCAGTTCGCGGCCGCGAGCGCCTTTGCCGCCAAGCCTGGCGGCTATCTCGCGCTGCCCGCGCCGGACGGCGCAATTGCACAGGTGCTGTTCGGCCTCGAGGACGAAGGCGCCAGATCGCGCGACCTGTTCCGGCCGGGCGCCCTGCCTGGCCTGCTGCCGCCGGGCACCTATCGCTTTGCCAATTCACCGCACGATGCACGGCTGGCGGCGCTGGCCTTCGCGCTCGGCAGCTACCGCTTCGCCCGCTACCGCAAGGCTGACCGGCCCGGCGTCCGGCTGGTGCCGCCTGATGGCGTCGACGCGACCGAGATCAATCGCATGGCCGATGCGGCGATGCTGGCACGCGATCTCATCAACACGCCGGCCAACGACATGGGACCGGAGCAGCTCGCCGCAGCCGCGCAGGCGCTCGCCGCCGACTTCGGCGCAAGCTTCGCCTGCACCATCGGTGAAGATCTGAAGACGAATTTTCCGCTGATCCATGCCGTCGGCATGGCCTCGAGCCGTGCGCCGCGACTGATCGACATTGGCTGGGGCGATCCGGCTCATCCCAAGGTGACGCTGGTCGGCAAGGGCGTCTGCTTCGACACCGGCGGACTCGACCTGAAGCCGTCGAGCGGCATGCTGATCATGAAGAAGGACATGGGTGGCGCCGCCAACGTGCTGGCGCTCGCAGGCATGGTGATGGATGCGAAGCTGAAGGTCCGATTGCGCGTGCTGATTCCGGCCGTGGAGAACGCGGTCGCCGGCAACGCGTTCCGCCCCCTCGACATCTTCACCTCGCGCAAGGGCATCACGGTCGAGATCGGGAATACCGACGCGGAAGGCCGCCTCGTCCTCGCCGACGCGCTGGCGCTGGCCGATGAGGAAAAGCCGGAGCTGCTGATCGATTTGGGCACGCTGACCGGCGCGGCACGCGTTGCGCTGGGGCCGGATCTGCCGCCTTTTTACACCAATGATGAGACGGTGGCGGCCGACGTCGCACGTTGCGCGGTGAGGGAGAACGATCCGTTGTGGCGCATGCCGCTGTGGCCGCCTTACGATGCCTGGCTGGACTCCAAGACGGCGACCATCACCAATGCCCCGTCGGGCGGCTTTGCCGGCTCGATCACCTGCGCGCTGTTCCTGCAACGCTTCGTCGAGCATGCCAGGAGCTGGCTGCATGTCGACATCTACGGCTGGACGCCGTCGGCGAAGCCGGCGCGGCCGGAGGGCGGCGAGTGCCAGGCTGCGCGCGCTCTCTATTCATTGCTGAGTGAGCGCTATGCATGATCCACGGCTGACGCCGGTGCGGGGCGACATCGCCGCGAAATATCTCGAAGGCAAGGTGGAGGCGAATCGCTTCGTCACTGGCGAGGAATTCGAGGTGGTCGAGGCCATCGCAGCCGTGCGTGAGCAGCCATCCTCGAATGCGACCTTGATGACCGAGGCGCTGCGCGGTGAGCGCGTCACCATTTACGACCGCAACGGCGAAGGCTGGGCCTGGGGCCAGCTCAATGCCGACGGGTATGTCGGCTGGTTGCCGGATGCAGGCCTGGCTCGCCCCGCGGCAACGCCAACCCACGTCGTCAGTGTACTCCGGACGTTTGCGTTTCCCGGCCCTTCAATCAAGCTACCGCCGGCCGACACGCTGGTGCTTGGATCAAAGCTCACGATCGTGCGCGAGCATGGGGCCTTCGCGGTGACGCGCGCCGGAACGTTCTTGCCGAAGACCCATCTCGTCCCGCTCGATCATCGCGAGCCGGACTTCGTCGCCGTCGCCGAGCGCTTCGTCGGCACGCCCTATCTCTGGGGCGGTAAAAGCAGCTTTGGCATCGATTGCTCGGGCCTGGTGCAAGTCTCGCTGACTGCTGCCGGCATCGGCTGCCCGCGCGACAGCGACATGCAGCAGGCAGGCGTCGGCCGCGCGCTCGAGGCGCATGAGTGGGACAAGCTGCAACGCGGAGATCTGATCTTCTGGAAGGGCCACGTCGCCATCGTGCGCGACGGGGCCACCATGGTTCACGCCAACGCCTATCACATGGCCACCGTGATCGAACCGACCGGGCCGGCGATTGCGCGGATCAGGCAAGCCGGCAGCGAGGTCGCCGCGATCAACCGGCTCGCTTAATCTCGTAGCGGCGGGCGACAGCTCTCCCGTACGGAGAGCTGAAGCACTACGTCGCGACCGAGCCGTTGCCCGCAGTCTCCAGCCGGAACGCGGCGGCGAACAACGCTCGGGTGTAATCCGTCTTCGGGTTGTTGAACAGCTCGGCGGCCTGCCCCTCCTCGACCACCTTGCCGCCGCGCATCACGATCAGATGGCTGGCGAGCGAGGCGACGACGCGCAGGTCGTGCGAGATGAACATGTAGGTGAGCTCGCGCTTGCGCTGGAGCTCCCGCAAAAGATCGACCATCTGCGCCTGGAACAGCATGTCGAGCGCGCTGGTCGGCTCGTCCAGCACGACGAAATCCGGCTCCAGCACCACCGCCCGGGCGATGCTGATGCGTTGGCGCTGGCCGCCGGAGAATTCATGGGGATAGCGGAAGCGCGTCTCTGGATTGAGTCCGACATCCTCGAGCGCCTTGACGACGCGGCCCTCGCGCTCCTCACGCGAGAGATTCGGCTGATGCACGGAGAGGCCTTCGGCGATGATGTCGGCGACCGACATGCGCGGGCTGAGCGAGCCGAACGGATCCTGGAACACGATCTGCATGTCGCGCCGGAAGGGTCGCATTTCCTTGAAGCGCAGGCCCTGGATGTCCTTGCCCAGGAACACGATCCGGCCGTTCGACGAGATCAGCCTTAGCAGTGCGAGCCCCAGCGTGGTCTTGCCCGAGCCAGATTCGCCGACGACGCCAAGCGTCTCGCCCTTGCGCACGGCGAGGCTGACGCCGTCGACCGCCTTGATGTGGCCGACCGTCTTGCGCATCAAGCCGCGCTTGATCGGGAACCAGACCTTCAGATCGTTGGCCGACATCACCAGCGGCGCACCCGGCTGCGGCGGCGCCGGATCGGGCTTCGGCTCCGCCGCGAGCAGGTCGCGCGTATAGGGATGCTTCGGGGTCTTGAAGACCTGCTCGACCGGCCCGTGCTCGACGATCACGCCGCCCTTCATGACGCAGACCGTATCGGCGATGCGGCGGACGATGCCGAGATCGTGGGTGATGAACAGCAGGCTCATGCCGAGCCGCGCGCGAATCTCAGCGAGCAGTGCCAGGATCTGCGCCTGCACGGTGACGTCGAGCGCCGTGGTCGGCTCGTCCGCAATCAAGAGGTCCGGCTCATTGGCGAGCGCCATCGCGATCATCACGCGCTGGCGCTGGCCGCCGGAGAGCTGGTGCGGATAGCTCTTCAGCCGCGTCTCCGGCTCGGGAATACCGACCTGGGTCAATAGCTCGAGCGTCCGCTTGCGCGCCTCGGCATTGCTGGTCGGATTATGCAGCTGGATCATCTCGCCGATCTGCGCCTCGATCGTGTGCAGCGGATTGAGCGAGGTCATCGGCTCCTGGAAGATGATGGAGATGTCGCTGCCGCGAATCTCCCGCATCTGCTGCTCGGACTGGTCGATCAGCTCCTGCCCCTTGAAGCGGATGCTGCCGGAGGGATGCGAGGCGTTCGGATAGGGCAGCAGCTTCAAAATCGAGAGCGCGCTGACCGATTTGCCGGAGCCGGATTCGCCGACCAGCGCCACGCATTCGCCGCGCTTGATCTGGAACGAGACCTTGTCGACCGCGAGCGTGGTGGCGCCGCCCTGGTGGAAGGCGACCGAGAGATCGCGCACGCTGAGCAGAGGCTGGTTGATCGCGTCCATCGGCTCACCTGAACGTCTTGCGCGGATCGAAGGCGTCGCGCACGGCTTCGCCGATGAAGATCAACAGCGACAGCATGATGGCGACCGAGAAGAAGCCGGAGAAGCCGAGCCAAGGTGCTTGCACATTGGCTTTCGCCTGGGACAGCAATTCGCCCAGCGAAGGCGATCCCGGCGGCAGGCCGAAGCCCAGGAAATCGAGCGCCGTCAGCGTCATCACCGAGCTCGACACGATGAAGGGCAGGAACGTCATGGTCGCGACCATGGCGTTCGGCAGCAGGTGGCGGAACATGATGACCTGATTGGACACGCCAAGCGCCCGCGCCGCCTGAATGTATTCGAAGTTGCGCCCGCGCAGAAACTCGGCCCGCACGAGACCTACCAGTGAGACCCAGGAGAACAGCAACAGGATGCCGAGCAGCACGAAGAAGCCGGGCACGAGGACCGAGGACAGGATCAGGAGAAGGTAGAGCGAGGGAATCGCCGTCCAGATCTCGATGAAGCGCTGGAAGATCAGATCGACCCGACCGCCGAAATAGCCCTGCACCGCCCCCGCCGCGATGCCGATCACCGACGAGATGATGGTGAGGCACAGGCCGAACAGTACCGAGATGCGGAAGCCGTAGATCAGTCGTGCGACCACATCGCGCCCCTGGTCGTCGGTGCCGAACCAGTTGTATTCGAGGTCGCGGCAGCTCTTCAGCCCCTTCTTCTCCACCACCGGCTTGCATTGCTTCTCGGTCAGCATCCAGGTCGGCGGCGACGGCGCCGGCGTCGGCAGGTCAAGATTGTGGGTGTCGTAGGAATAGCGGATCAGCGGCCAGACGATGCTGCCGCCCTTGTCCTTGATCAGCTTCTGCAAATAGGGATCGCGGTAGTCGGCCGCGGTCTCGAAGTCGCCGCCGAAGGTGGTTTCCGAATAGGTCACGAAGGCGGGCCAATAGAGCCGGCCGTCGAACTTGATCAGGAAAGGCCGGTCGTTGGCGATCAACTCGGCGAACAGTGAGACCACGAACAGAATAATGAAGATCCAGAACGACCAATAGCCGCGGCGGTTCGCCTTGAAGTTCTGCCATCGCCGCCTGTTGAGCGGCGAAGGTGCGAACGACTTGCGGGTGATTGGAACGACCTCACCCAGCGGAGACTGCGTCGTGGTCTCGATCGGCGTCGGCGCGGTAATTGTCATCAGACCTCCCGCGCCTCGAAATCGATTCGTGGGTCGATCCACATATAGGTCAGGTCGGAGATCAGGTTGATCACGAGTCCGACCAACGAAAAGATGTAGAGCGTGCCGAACACCACGGGATAGTCACGGTTGAGCACGCTCTCGAAACTGAGCAGCCCGAGCCCGTCCAGCGAGAAGATGGTCTCAATCAGCAGCGAGCCCGAGAAGAAGGCGTGGATGAACGTCCCTGGAAAACCGGCGATCACGATCAGCATCGCATTGCGGAACACATGCCCGTAAAGCACCCGGCCCTCGCTGCACCCCTTGGCGCGCGCGGTCATAACATATTGCTTGCGAATCTCGTCCAGGAACGAATTCTTGGTCAGGAACGTCATGGTGGTGAACGCGCCGAGCCCCATGGCAATCAGCGGCAGCGTCAGATGCCAGAAATAATCGAGGATCTTCCAATACCAGGGAAACTGCGACCAGCCGTCCGAGGTCAGTCCACGCAGCGGGAACCAATTGAAGAAGGAGCCGCCGGCAAACAGGATGATGAGGAGGATGGCGAACAGAAATCCGGGAATGGCATAGCCAAGCACGAGCACGGTCGACGTCCAGGTGTCGAAGCGCGTGCCGTCCTTGACCGCCTTGCGGATGCCAAGCGGGATCGAGATCAGATACGTAATCAGAGTGAGCCAGATCCCGAGCGAAATCGAGACCGGCAGCTTCTCCTTGATCAGCTGGATCACGCTGACGTCGCGGAAATAGCTCTTGCCGAAATCGAAGCGCACGAAATTCCAGACCATCAGGAGAAAGCGTTCCGGTGCCGGCTTGTCGAAACCGAACTGTGCCTCGAGCTTCTTGATGAAGTCAGGATCAAGACCTTGCG
The DNA here is from genome assembly GCF_023073535.1 of Bradyrhizobium sp. 179. Classification (NCBI taxonomy): domain Bacteria; kingdom Pseudomonadati; phylum Pseudomonadota; class Alphaproteobacteria; order Hyphomicrobiales; family Nitrobacteraceae; genus Bradyrhizobium; species Bradyrhizobium sp. 179. The sequence goes on from NZ_JADPJR010000131.1 coordinate 117,781, forward strand.
CGCCGCGATATTTCGAGTTGATAGCGTCGCCACCGGCCCCGACTTGCCCCGGTGCACGCTGAGCGAAGTCGCCGCCGCCCGATATGCGCGAGCTGCCGCCGGTGTCAGCGCCGGAGAGCTGCGCGATCACGCGCTCGACCGGGCCGCCCGGCGCGAACTGCACGACGATAAAGGACACGAAGAGGATCCCGAGCAGCGTCGGGATCATCAAGAGGATGCGGCGGGCGATATAGGCGCTCATGATTATTTCGCCTGCTCGAGCTTGGCGGCCTTGGCGGGTTCATGCCACCAGATGTCGGGTGCGCCGACGCCGTTGGCATAACGCGGCAGCTTCTGAGGGTGGCCGAACTGATCCCAATAAGCCAGCCGGTGCGTCTTGTTGTACCATTGCGGCACCCAATATCGGCCGGCGCGGAACAGACGGTCAAAGGCGCGGCACGCGACGGTCAAATCTTCTCGGCTGTCCGCCGCCATGATCTTTTCGATCATGGCGTCGATGGCCGGGCTGGCGACGCCTGCGAGATTGTATGAGCCTTTGGTCGCCGCAACCTGCGAAGAAAAGAATGCGCGCATGGCGTCGCCCGGCGTCGCCGACATGCTGAAGCGCTGGATCGTCATGTCGAAGTCGAACTCTTCCTGGCGCGCCCTGTATTGCACCGCATCGACGAGGCGCACGCTCGCTTCGATGCCCAGCGTCCCCAGGTTCTTTATGTAGGGCGCATGGTGCGGCTGGAAGGAGGGCTCGTCCAGCAGGAATTCGATCCTGAACACCTCTCCGTTCGGCAGCACCCGCTTGCCATCCTTGATCGGCACACCGGCTTCGTTTAGCAATTGCTGCGCCTTGCGCAACAGGCTCCGGTCTTGCCCGGAGCCGTCCGAGACCGGCGGCGTGAATGGGGTCGCGAACACGTCGTCCGGCACATGGCCGCGAAACGGCTCCAGCAGCTTCAGCTCGTCCGGCGAAGGAGGCCCATCGCCCGCCATGAGATCCGAGTTCTGGAACGGCGACACCGTACGGGCATAAGCGCCGTACATGATAGTCTTGTTGGTCCACTCGAAGTCAAAGGCATTGATGAGGGCTTCGCGCACGCGGGGGTCTTTGAACTTGTCACGCCGCGTGTTGATGAACCAGCCCTGCGCGCCTGACGGCGTTTCGTCGGGCACGACCTCGAGCTTGACGCGACCATCCTTGACGGCCGGGAAGTCATAGCGCGTCGCCCAGATGCGTGAGGTGAATTCCTCACGGTAGAGATAGTTCTTGCCGGTGAAGCCTTCGAAGGCGACATCACGGTCGCGATAGAATTCATAACGCACGACGTCGAAATTGTAGCTGCCGCGGCAAACCGGCAGATCGGCAGCCCACCAGTCCTTGACCCGCTCGAATTCGATGTAGCGATTGACCTCGAATCTCCCGACCCTGTACGGCCCCGAGCCGAGCGGAATGTCCAGCGTCGATTCGTCGAACGGCCGGGACGTGTAATACGCTTTCGAAAAGATCGGCAGGCCCGCGGCATAGAGCGGCACGTCGCGCGCCCGCCCCTTGGCAAAGGTGACGACGAGCGTGGCATCGTCGATCGCTTCCGCGCTCACCATGTCGCGGAGCTGCACGATGAGCAGCGGATGCCCCTTGGCCTTCAGCGCGGTCAGTGAGAACGCCGCATCATGCGCGGTGAGCTTGGTGCCGTCGTGGAATTTCGCCTCCGGCCGCATCGTGAAGCGATAGACCAGCCGGTCCGGCGATATCTGCACGGATTTGGCTGCGAGCCCGTACATCGCGTCCGGCTCGTCACTCGCCCGCACCATCAGCGGCGAAAACGTCATGTCCATGCCTTGCGCGCCGTCGCCCTTGAGGATGAAGGCATTGAGCGAGTTGAAGGTCTGGTAGGACTGGTTATACGATTTCGTCGACGGGATGAGCGAGAACGTGCCGCCCTTCGGCGCGCCCGGATTGACATAATCGAAATGATGGAAATCGGCGGGATATTTGAGATCGCCGAACGCCGAGATGCCGTGGGCCTCGGCCGGCATTTCCGATGCCGTTGCGCCGCGCTGCCAGGTGGCGCCGAGCGCACCGGCGGCAGCCAGAGCAAGCACATGCCGGCGTGAAAGCTGCGCCATGCGCAAAGGCTCCCTCAAGAGCGTTTTCCGATCCGCGCCGCTTTTTCGGCGTCATACCACCACAGCGTCGGCAGGCCGGACCGTCCATATTTCGGCATTGGCTCGGCGTGGCTGAAGCGATCCCAGCGGGCATAGCGCGCGAACGGATAGGTGAACTGCGGAACCACGTAGAAATTCCAGAGCAGCACGCGATCGAGCGCATGGGTGGCGGCGACGAGGCCAGCGCGATCCTTGGCGAAGATCACCTTCTCGATCAAGGCATCCACGGCAGGGTTCTTGATGCCGATGGTGTTGCGCGCACCAGGCACGTCGGCAGCCTGCGAGCCCCAGAACTCGCGTTGCTCGTTGCCCGGCGAGAGCGACTCGCCCCATTGATCGATGATCATGTCGAAGTCGAAGCTGCGCAGCCGATTCTGGTACTGCGCATCATCGACGGTACGAACCGATGCATTGACGCCGATTCGCTCCAGTGACGGCTTGTAGAACAGTGCGATTCGCTCGGATGAGGGGTCCTGCACCAGGATTTCGACCGTCAGAACCTTGCCCGAGGCGTCCACCAGCTTGTGGTCGCGAACTTCGAAACCTGCCTCTTTCAGCAGCTTTGCCGCTTCGCGCAGATTGGCGCGCACGGCCTCTGGAGTGCCGCCAACCGGATTCTGATAAGGCGTGGTGAAAACTTCCGGCGGCACCTTGTCCTTTACGGTTTCAAGGATCTGCAGCTCCTCGCCCTGGGGCAGCCCGGTCGCGGCGAGTTCCGTGCCTTCGAAATAGCTGTTGATGCGCTTGTACTGACCAAAGAAGAGCTGCTTGTTCATCTCCTCGAAATCGAAGGCATAGTTGAAGGCGCGCCGCACCCGCGCGTCCTTGAATTGGGGACGCCTGATGTTGACGACGAAGGCCTGCATGCGGCCGGAATCGTTGATCGGAAATTCTTCCTTGATGACCCGCTTCTCCGCCACCGCCGGGAAGTCGTAGGCCGTCGCCCACTGCTTGGCGGAGTTTTCCGCGATCCAGTCGGCCTGGTCGGCCTTGAAGGCTTCCAGCGCCACGAGGTTGTCACGGAAGAACTCGAAGCGGAGCTCGTCGAAATTGTTGGTGCCGATCTGGCTGGGGAGATTGGCACCCCAATGATCTTTCACCCGCTCCAGCTTGATCGAGCGTCCCGCCACGAATTCCTTGATCCGGTACGGCCCGGAGCCCAGCGGGATCTCCAGCGTGGTCGCGCTGACGTCGCGTTTGCGGCCCTGGGCGTCGGTGCCTTCCCACCAATGTTTCGGCAGCACGGTCAATTCACCGACGATGGTCGGCAGTTCGCGGTTGCCCGGCCCGTCGAAGCTGAACTTGACGTCGCGCTCGCCAACCTTCTCCGCCTTGGTCACGTGGCGATAGTAGGACGCGTACATGGGGCTCTGCTGCTTGAACGTCTCCAGCGAGAAAATGACGTCCTCCGGCGTCACCGCCTTGCCGTCATGCCAGCGGGCTTCCTTGCGCAGGCGATAGATCACCCAGGAAAAATCGTCCGGATGTTGTGCCGCCTCGGCAAGTTCGCCGTACTCGGTCGCCACCTCGTCCTGCGCCCGGGTCATGAGCGTTTCGTAGATCATCGCCGCAGCTGGAGCGAGGGAGCCCTTGATGCCGGCGACCGCGAGGTTGAAATTGTCGAAGGTGCCGATCGAGATCAGGCGGGCGACGCCGCCTTTGGGCGCATCCGGATTGACGTAATCGAAGCGCTTGAAGTCGGCGGGGTACTTGATGTCGCCGAACAGCGACAGAGCATGGCGCCAAGGAAGCCCATTTTCATTGGCTGATTGCGCCGCTGCCGTGCCGATGACGGAAACGCGGCCCATGGAACCGAGGGCGGGGAGAGCTGCGGCCGCAGTGCCGGTGAGCAGGAGATCGCGTCGGGTAATGGCCAAATCAACATTCCCTGTCTTGAAGGAGGCTACTCCTTTAAGTTCCCAATATAGGCGAGGTTTCGACCGAATATGTTGCTTTTTGCTCATCTTGAAAGCCCAGCCGGCCTCTCGGATGCGGCCAAACGCCCCGATAGCGTTGCCGCGAGGCCGGATAAGCAAACGGCCAGGCTTTTCAGCCTGGCCGCAGATTCCAAGAGAGAACTTTGAGGCTTACTTAGACGCCGTCGGCAGCGGCTGCGGATGCTCCGACAACGAATTCAGATAGGCAATGACGTCGGCCCGCTCGGAATCCTTCGGGATACCGGCGAAGCCCATTGCAGTGCCCGGGATGAAGCCCTTCGGATTGGCGATGAACTTGTTGAGATCCTCGAACGTCCAGGTGCCGCCCTTGGCTTTCATGGCCGCCGAGAAGTTGAACCCGCGGCCTTCGCCCTTCGGCTCGCCGACGACGCCATAAAGGTTCGGACCGACGCGATTCGGGCCGCCCTTTTCGAAAGTATGACAAGCGCCGCACTTCTTGGCGGCCGCCGCGCCCTTTTCGACGGAGGCGGTCTGGAGCAGTTTTTCGATCGGCTCCGAGGAGGCCGCAGCGGCGGCGCCGCCCTCCTTGCCGTGGCCGGCATCTTCCTTCACCGCGATCTCGAAGCCCGGCTTTTCCGGCATCTTCGGCGAGAAAAGCGCCTGGGCGGTGAAGCTCGTCACCAGCAGCACGAGACAGGTGCCAAGAACAGCACCGAGAATCTTGTTGAGTTCGAAAGAATCCATTTCCGGCCAGGCCCCACCGCAAGAAGGAAACGGCGGCCCAAGCGGCCGCCAGGACGAGCCTCGGGAGAAATCGTTCCTTATTGTTTCCCCGAGTTTTGCCATTGAGATATCGGTTTGCCCCGGGTCTGGCAACCCGTATAAGCGACCCGGCTTTCAGCCCGTCCCCATGCCATTTCTCGGCGCGGAAAGCGCTCCGTTTCCAGGCCCTTGACCCAATGATCGATCCCCGCATCCTGGTGCTGATCCCGGCCCGCATGGCCGCCACACGCCTGCCCGGCAAGCCGCTCGCCGATATCGCGGGCCTGCCGATGATCGTGCACGTGCTGCGCCGCGCCGAGGCCGCTGCCATCGGCCGGGTCGCGGTCGCAACCGACACGGCGGAGATCGCCTCGGTCGTCACAGCCCACGGCGGTGAGGCGGTGATGACCCGCCCGGACCATCCCTCGGGCTCGGACCGCATCCACGAGGCCATGCAGAAGCTCGATCCGGACGGCAAGGCCGAGATCGTGATCAATCTCCAGGGCGATTTCCCGACCATCACGCCGCAGACCATCCGCGAGGTGCTGCCACCCTTTACCGAGCCTGCCGTCGATATCGTGACGCTCGCCTCGCAGATCCACACCGAGGAGGAGGATCTCGCCCCGAGCGTCGTGAAGGCGGTAGGCTCGCCGATCGGGCCGCGGCGGCTGCGGGCGCTCTATTTTACCCGTGCCACGGCCCCCTACGGCGACGGACCGCGTTACCACCATATCGGACTCTACGCGTACCGCCGCGCGGCGCTGGATCGATTCGTGTCGCTGCCACGGTCTCCCCTGGAAGTTCAGGAAAATCTTGAGCAGCTCCGGGCGGTGGAAGCCGGCATGCGCATCGACATCATGATCGTCGACAGCGTGCCCCGTGGCGTGGACACGCCGCCCGATCTCGAAACCGCGCGCAGCATCCTTTCCAAATCCTGAGCCGCTGTTACAAGGCCGATCATGAGCAAGCTGAAAGTCGCATTCCAGGGCGAGCCTGGGGCCAATTCCCACATCGCCATCGTCGAGGCCTATCCCGACGCCGAGCCGATGCCCTGCGCCACCTTCGAGGACGCGCTGTCAGCGATCTCGTCCGGCGAGGCTGATCTCGGCATGATCCCGATCGAGAATTCGGTCGCGGGCCGCGTCGCTGACATCCATCACCTGCTGCCGGCCTCCGGCCTCTTCATCATCGGCGAATGGTTTCTGCCCGTTCGACATCAGCTGATGGCGGTGAAGGGTACCAAGCTCGACGACGTCAAGAGCGTGGAGAGCCATGTCCACGCACTCGGCCAGTGCCGGCGCATCATCCGCAAGCTCGGCATCAAGCCAATCGTGCACGCGGACACTGCCGGCAGCGCCCGCGACATTTCCGAGCGCAAGGACAAGACCGTCGCCGCGATCGCCTCGCGCTTGGCCGCGAAAATTTACGGCCTCGACATCCTCGCCGAGGACATCGAGGACGAGGCCCACAACACCACGCGCTTCGTGGTGCTGGCGCGCGAGCCGAAATGGGCAGCCCAAGGCTCGGGCCCGCTGGTCACGACGTTCGTCTTCCGGGTGCGCAATTTGCCGGCCGCGCTCTACAAGGCGCTCGGCGGCTTTGCCACCAACGGCGTCAACATGACCAAGCTCGAAAGCTACATGATCGACGGCAATTTCTTCGCCACGCAGTTCTATGCCGACGTCGACGGACATCCCGACGACAAGGGCCTCGCCTTTGCCATCGAGGAGCTGAAATTCTTCTCGCGCGAATTCCGCATTGTCGGCGTGTATCCGGGGCATCCGTTCCGCGCGACGTTCAACGAGGCGCAGGATTGATAACTGTCGTTCCGGGACACGCGAAGCGTGAACCCGGAACCTCGAGATTCCGGGTTCGATGCTTCGCATCGCCCCGGAATGACGGTGAGTGACTAGGACGCCTGCTTCGCCAGCCCGAACGCCTCCGCCAGCAGCGAATACGACCTCTTTCGCGCCTCGTGGTCATACACGGCGGTGATCACCATCAGCTCGTCCGGCTTGCTCGCGTAGATTAGCGGCTGAAGCTTCTTCTGCACGGTTGCCGGGCTGCCGACGAACAGGCGCGAGCGGTTGCGGAGAATCGAGATGCGCTCGGCGTCCGTGTAGGGATAGGCCAGCGCCTCCTCGATACTCGGCAGCGGAAGATATTGACCGCGGTCGCGGCGAAGGCGGTTGAGATCGAAGGAGCTGGCGAGCCTTTCGGCCTCCTCATCTGTGTCGGCCACGATGGCCGCGACCGCGAGGATCGCATGTGGGCTGGCGCGCCAGGCGGAGGGCTGGAAGCGGTTGCGGTAATGCACCATCGCATCGATGGCGTCGTGGGAAGCGAAATGATGGGCGAAGGCGAAGCCCATGCCGACCTGCGCGGCGAGCTCCGAGGAATAATCGCTCGAGCCGAGCAGCCAGATCGGCGGCAGGGCGGTGTCGTCAGGCATGGCGACGACGCTGTTGTAAGGGTGGCCCGCGGGGAATTTGCGGGTCTCCCACAAGATCAGTTCGTGCAGCCGCTCCAGAAAATCTTCGCCCTCGCGGCGGTCGAGCCGGCTGCGCAGCGCGTAGGCGGTGGCGCCGTCGGTGCCCGGGGCGCGGCCGAGACCGAGGTCGATACGTCCGGGAAACAGCGCCTCCAGCATCTTGAAGCGCTCGGCCACGACCAGCGGCGCGTGGTTGGGCAGCATCACGCCGCCGGAGCCGACGCGCAGGTGCTTCGTCACCGCCGCGATCTGCCCGATCATGACGTCGGGCGCGGGGCTCGCGACCGAGGCGAGGTTGTGATGCTCGGCGAGCCAGTACCTGACATAGCCGAGCCCGTCGACGTGGCGTGCCAGATCGATGCTGTTGCGCAGCGCCGCGGCGGGCTTGGTACCGGTGGTGACGACCGACAGGTCGAGGACTGAGAGCGGGATCATGGTGCGTCAACGTAACGGAGGGCTGTGCGGCGGCAATGGCAGGCTGCGCAGGCCTGACGTGTAGGACTTGGCGGGTACGCTAAGATCCCTGATTGGGACAATTGTTACTTCTATATGCCAAAATTCGGTCCGCCCACCTGCAAAATCGGAACAAAGAAAATGCAATATCGGCAATAGCGTTTTTGTATCAATACATTATGTCTCTGGATGTCTTTCCCAACGAGATCGCAAACTGCGCCAGAATTCGTTCTGGTCATATCCTGGTGGGCAATTTCCCATCCCCGATGGGCTGTCGACTAGACCGCCTTTGCCCTATTTTAGGCCTCCGCGAGATGATCCGACCGCCGGCCGAAATTCGGAGTGAATGGTGCCATGACTGACGTGACGACGCCTGGCCAAGCCAACGGGCAAGACGGGCACCTGAAGCGGCCTGCGATTTCCTTCGAGTTTTTTCCGCCCAAGACCGAGGAAATGGAGCGGAATCTCTGGGACACCATCAACCGGCTCGCCCCGCTCGACCCGCAATTCGTCTCGGTGACCTACGGCGCCGGCGGCTCGACCCGCGAGCGCACCCATTCCACCATTTCCCGCATCCTGAAGGAAACCGCGCTGCTGCCGGCCGCGCATCTGACCTGCGTCGGCGCCTCGCGCGGCGAGATCGACGAGATCGTCGACCGCTATCACGAGGTCGGCGTCCGCCACATCGTGGCCTTGCGCGGCGATCCCGTCGGCGGCATCGGCACGCCCTACTTCAGCCATCCCGACGGCTACCAGACGTCCGCCGCACTCGTTGCCGGCATCAAGAAACGGCATTCCGACATCGAAGTGTCCGTATCCGCCTATCCCGAGAAGCACCCGGAGGCGCGCGACTTCGATGCCGACATCGACACGCTGAAGGCCAAGGTCGATGCGGGTGCGACGCGCGCGATCACCCAGGTGTTCTTCGATAACGACCTCTATTTCCGCTATCTCGACCGCGTCCGCGGGCGCGGCATCAGCATTCCGATCGTGCCGGGCATCATGCCCATGCACAATTTCAAGCAGGCCCGTAATTTCGTCACCCGCGCCGGCACATCTGTGCCCGACTGGTTCGCCGCGAAATTCGACGGCCTCGATGACGACGCCGAGACCCGCAAGCTGGTGGCCGCAACCGTTGCGGCCGGCCAGGTGCAGAAGCTCGCCAAGCACGGCGTCGACACCTTCCATTTCTACACCATGAACCGCGCCGATCTCGTGTTCGCGATCAGCCATTTGCTCGGCATTCGCGCCAAGAGCGCGCAGAAGGCGGCGTAAGACAACATGACCGTAACCATCTCTCCCAAGCGGACTGCCCTGCTCAACGCCGCGCGCGAACGCATCCTCGTGCTCGACGGCGCTATGGGCACGATGATCCAGAACCTCCAGCTCGACGAGGCCGCCTTCCGCGGCGAGCGCTTCAAGAGCTTTCACCGCGACCTGCGCGGTAACAACGATCTCTTGATCCTGACCCAGCCGCAGGCGATCGAGGACATCCACGCCGCGTACTTGCGCGCCGGCGCTGACATCGTCGCCACCAACACGTTCTCGACGACCTCGATCGCGCAGGCCGATTACGATCTCACCGACATCGTCTACGAGATGGCGCGTGAAGGCGCTCGCCTCGCCGGCAATGCGGCAGGGCGCGTCGCGGCCGAGGACGGCAAGCCGCGCTTCGTCGCCGGTGCCATCGGGCCGACCAACCGCACCGCCTCGATCTCGCCCGACGTTTCCAATCCCGGCTATCGCGCCGTCACCTTCGATGATCTGCGCCAATCCTATGGCGAGCAGATCCGCGGCCTGATCGACGGCGGCGTCGATCTGCTGCTGGTCGAGACCATCTTCGATACGCTCAATGCCAAGGCGGCGCTCTACGCGATCGCCGAGATCACGGAAGAACTCGGCATCGACATGCCGGTGATGGTATCGGGCACCATTACCGACAAATCCGGCCGCCTGCTCTCCGGACAGATGCCGGAAGCGTTTTGGAATTCGGTGCGCCACGCGAGGCCGATCACCATCGGTTTCAATTGCGCGCTCGGCGCCGAGGACCTGCGCGCGCATATCGCCGATATCGGCCGCGTCGCCGATACGCTCGTCTGCGCCTATCCCAATGCCGGCCTGCCGAACGAGTTCGGCCAGTATGACGAAAGCCCGGAGTACATGGCGCGCCTGATCGGCGAATTTGCCCGTGACGGCCTCGTCAACATCGTCGGCGGCTGCTGCGGCACCACGCCGGAGCACATTGCAGCGATCGCCGCCGCGGTGGCCCCGCACAAGCCGCGCATCGTGCCGGAGATCGCGCCGCGCTTGCGGCTCTCCGGCCTCGAGCCGTTCGTGCTGACGGATGCGATCCCCTTCGTCAATGTCGGTGAGCGCACCAACGTCACAGGATCGGCGCGCTTCCGCAAGCTGATCACCGCCGGCGACTACACGGCCGCGCTGCAGGTCGCGCGCGATCAAGTCGAGAACGGCGCGCAAATCATCGACGTCAACATGGACGAGGGCCTGCTCGATTCCGAAGCGGCGATGGTGACCTTCCTCAACCTCGTCGCCGCCGAGCCCGACATCGCGCGCGTCCCCGTGATGGTCGATTCCTCGAAATTCTCGGTGATCGAGGCCGGCCTGAAATGCGTGCAGGGCAAGCCGGTCGTCAACTCGATCTCGATGAAGGAAGGCGAGGACAAGTTCATTCACGAGGCCAAGATCGCGCGCCGCCATGGCGCGGCCGTCGTGGTGATGGCGTTCGACGAGGTCGGCCAGGCCGATACGTTCGCGCGCAAGACCGAGATCTGCAAGCGCGCCTACGACATCCTGGTGAACCGGGTCGGCTTCCCGCCTGAGGACATCATATTCGATCCCAACATTTTTGCGATCGCGACCGGCATCGAGGAGCACAACAATTACGGCGTCGACTTCATCGAGGCGACGCGCTGGATCCGCCGGAACCTGCCCGGCGCGCACATCTCGGGCGGCGTATCCAATCTGTCGTTCTCGTTCCGCGGCAACGAGCCGGTGCGCGAAGCCATGCACTCGGTGTTCCTGTATCACGCCATCAAGGCCGGCATGGACATGGGCATCGTCAACGCCGGGCAGATGATCGTCTATGACGACATCGACCCCGAGCTGCGCCAGACCTGCGAGGACGTTGTCCTTAACCGCGATCCGGGTGCGTCCGAACGTCTGCTGGCGCTCGCGGAAAAATTCCGCGGCAAGAAGACGGAAAGCAAGGAAGCCGATCTCGCCTGGCGCGAATGGCCGGTGGAGAAGCGGCTGAGCCACGCGCTGGTGCACGGCATCACCGAGTTCATCGAGCAGGACACGGAAGAGGCCCGCAAATTGTCCTCGCGCCCGCTCGACGTGATCGAAGGACCGCTGATGGCCGGCATGAACGTGGTCGGCGACCTCTTCGGCGACGGCAAGATGTTCTTGCCGCAGGTGGTGAAGTCTGCGCGTGTCATGAAACAGGCCGTTGCTTACCTCATGCCGTTCATGGAGGAGGAGAAGGCGCGCAATCTTGCGAACGGCATCGGCACGGAGGGCTCCTCGTCCGCCGGCAAGATCGTGCTCGCGACCGTGAAGGGCGACGTTCACGATATCGGCAAGAACATCGTGGGCATCGTGCTCCAGTGCAACAATTTCGAGGTCATCGATCTCGGCGTGATGGTGCCGGCAGCCAAGATCGTCGAGACCGTGAAGGCGGAGAAGGCCGACATCGTCGGCCTGTCCGGCCTGATCACGCCCTCGCTCGACGAGATGGCATTCTTCGCCGGCGAGTTGCAGCGCGAAGGCCTCAAGCTGCCGCTGCTGATCGGCGGCGCCACCACGAGCCGCGTGCATACCGCGGTGAAGATCGACCCGAGCTATCGCGCCGGCCCCGTCGTGCACGTCAACGACGCCAGCCGCGCCGTCGGCGTTGCCTCCGCACTGCTCTCGCCGGAGAAGCGCGAGGCCTATGCCGCCGAGGTGCGCGCCGAATACGCCAAGATCTCGGAGGCGCATCTGCGTGCGCAGGCGGACAAGAAGCGGCTGAAGCTCGCGGCTGCCCGCGCCAACCGCGTGCCGGTGGACTTTGCAGCAAACAAGCCGGTGAAGCCGACCTTCCTCGGCATCAAGAGCTTCGACGACTACGACCTCGGCGAGCTCGTCGACTGCATCGACTGGACGCCGTTCTTCCAGACCTGGGAGCTCGCCGGACGCTTCCCCGCCATTCTCCACGACCCCAAGGTCGGCGAGGTCGCGCGCTCGCTCTACGACGATGCGCGCAAGATGCTCGATACCATCGTGAAGGAGAAATGGTTCCGGGCACGCGCGACGATCGGCTTCTGGCCGGCGAATGCGCAAGGCGACGACATCGTGCTCTACTCCGATGAAAGCCGGACCAAGAGCATCGCGACGCTGCACACGCTGCGCCAGCAGCTCGAAAAGCGCGAGGGCCGCTTCAACGCGGCGCTCGCCGACTTTGTCGCGCCCGTCGGCACCGGCGTGCCCGACTATGTCGGCGGCTTCGTCGTCACCGCTGGCATCGGCGAGGACGCGGTCGCCGATCGTTTCAAGATGGCGAACGACGACTATTCCTCGATCCTGTGCAAGGCGCTGGCCGACCGCCTGGCCGAAGCCTTCGCCGAGCGCATGCATGCCCGCGTCCGCCGCGAGTTCTGGGCCTATGCACCTAGCGAGGCGCTCTCCAGCGAGGAGCTGATCCTCGAAAAATACCAGGGCATTCGCCCCGCGCCTGGCTATCCCGCGCAGCCCGATCACACCGAGAAGGCGACATTGTTCGAACTGCTCGATGCGGAAAACACGGCCGGCGTGAAGCTGACCGAGAGCTTTGCAATGTGGCCGGGCTCGTCCGTCTCGGGGCTCTATTTCGCAAACCCTGCGAGCTATTATTTCGGCGTCGGCAAGATCGAGCGCGACCAGGTCGAGGACTATGCCGCACGCAAGGGCATGAGCGTAGCGGAAGCCGAGCGCTGGCTCGCGCCGGTGCTGAACTACATCCCGTCCCAGCCGGAGGCGGAAAAGGCGTTTGCCGCGACGCCCGCGAATGACGAGATGCCGAAAGACCTCGCCTCGCATCCGCCGGGCTGCACCTGCGCGGTGCACCTCGTCTGGCAGAAGAAGCGCGCGGGGGCGGGGTAGGCACCCCTCCAAAACAAAACTGAGAAAACAACCCCATGCACAGTAGCGATGGGGTTGAAAAGCTTGAATAATTTCGGACTTACCGAAAGCGGGTTGCGGCGTCGGGCAAAACAGGGGTAATATTCCATCATCGGCTGCTGCCCCGTCTGACAGTCTCGCCAAGCCCAGCGCCGTCATTCCGGGGCGCGCCTCTTGGCGCGAGCCCGGAATCCCTTTGCCTCGCATCATCTGCTGCGCGATGGATTCCGGGCTCGCGCTGCGCGCGCCCCGGAATGACAGGGGAAGTCCCTCACCCCTTCGGCCGCACCAGTGGCTGCACGATCTCCACTGGAAAAGCGGCAGGGCCGTGAACGTACCGCGCGCTCGCCGCGACCAATGGCGATCGCCGCCGACGAGCAGGAAATCAGATGCTGGATGCCCAGGGATTGATGTGGACGCAGATTGCCGCCGGCATCTCGGTGCTATTGTTTGGATTGATGCTGTTCAATCTGGTCCGCATGCGGGGCCGGATGCTGGCGGCGCGGAGCTGGGACAAGGTCGAGGGCATAATCACGGTCTCCAGGGTCGATCGGCCGGCGACGCACGCCTCGGACGATCAGAACGATGCCAAGCCCATCATCCGCTATCGCTATCACGCCCGCGGCGAAGAGCTGGAAAGCGACAAGGTCTTTGTTGGCGGCACTGCCATGACCACAGGGGTGCTCGCCGAAAAACTGGCGGGACGATATCCCGTTGGCGCCCATGTCGACGTCTATGTCGATCCGAAGTCCCCGGTCGAGGCGCTGTTGGAGCCCGCCGCAGCGCAGAACGTCGCGGCGCTCGTGGCATTCACGATCGTGTTCGGTTTCATTGCCGCCACCCTGACCGCGCACTCGCTCGCCGGTCACGTGCTTTACGCCGACAATGGCGTTCCGCTGTTCGCGTTCGCGCTGCCGATCATCGTGCTCGTGGGCGGCGTGTTCTGCATCGTCGAATATATCAGCACGCGCCGGCTGGCGAGCGCCAGCCTGCGCTGGCCGACTGCGGCCGGCAGGGTTACTCGTTGCGCCGTGATCGAGGAAATCATCGAGGACAAGGGCAGTGACGACGACAAGTCACGGACCACCAAGCTCCAACACCGCTATCAGGTCGACCTCCGCTACGCCTACAAGGTCGGCAAGCGCGACTTCATCGGCACCGAAGTCAATTGGGGCGGCACCATGATCTCCGGGCTGCGCGAGGTCGCCGAACAGGCCGCGGCGAAGTACCGTCCGGGGCAGAACGTCAAAGTTTATTACGATCCGGAACAGCCGGGACATGCGGTGCTCGAGCCTGCAAGCCGTGAAGGCACGCTGGGGCCGCTGATCGGAGCCGCGGTTTGCGCGATCGTCGGAGGCCTTTTCCTGACATTGCTGATCAAGGTCGGGTTCGCATAGCGGCGCTTGATGTCTTTCCGGGAGAAAGCGCGCATCCCGGAAATGACCTCATGGGGCTCACCCCTTCGGCGGCGCCAGCGGCTGCACGATCTCCTTGAAGGGAGCGAGGGCTTCGCAGCGCTCGGCATGCGCTGACAAGGCAGGGTAACGCGACGCGTCGAACAGCTGCGGGTGCGCTTCGCGGGTGAAGCGGACGACGCAAGCCACTGCGACGTCGGCATGACCGATGCGGTCGCCCAGCCAGTACGGCGTCGTCACCTTGGCGCGCTCGACCTCGAGCACCTTCAGCACGTCCGCGATCTGTGCTTGGCAGCGCTCGACCCATAGCGCAAGCTGCTCCTTCCGCAGCACGCGCTCGTAGAGCAGGCTCACCGCCTTGTCGCCGAGGCCGGAGGCGAGCGCGCAGATGCGCAAGTGGCGCCGCCGCTCGGCGCCACCGCGCGGCAGCATCGCCTTCTCGGGACCAACGAGCTCGTCGAGATAATCCAGGATGATCGTGCTCTCGATCAGCGCCTCGCCGTCGTCGAGCACCAGGGTCGGCACGCGGCGCAGCGGATTGTATGGCGCGATTCTGTCGGCATCGCCGAAGGTCGACCATGGCTTGTGCTCGAAGGCGAGGCCATAAAGCTTCAGCGCGATGGCGACGCGGCGGACGAAGGGGGAATCGTATTGGCCGATCAGGAACATGGGTCTCGCTCTTCTCGATCATTGAACAAGGCAGGGCCGATCAGTCTCCACGACCAGCTCGGTGCGGCGCAACAAAAATCTCGGAAATGGAGCATTGCGCCGGCTGCAACGAAGCGTCAGCCGGACGGTACGGACCGCCCGCTCAAAGGCCGTCCTGAATCGAGCGCTTGATGGCGGCGATCGCCGTCTCGTTGCGCTTGTACATCGTCCACTGCTTGATCCGTTTGGCGCGCACCAGTTTCGCGGCGGTCAGCACCCGCATGTGCTCGCTCAATGTTGGTGCGCTGACGCCGAGCTTTTCGGCGATCAGCAATCCGCAGACGCCGTCCTTGACCAGGTCGCCGTCGGCCTGCTCGCGAAAATGCTTCCGCGGATCCTGCAGCCATTCCAGGATCTGCAGGCGGCGTTCGTTGGCGAGCGCGCGCAAGGCAACGGCGAACTTCATTTAGCCATTTTGCTAATTACCTAATGGATGTCAACGCTCCCTTGCGCTATCTGGACGGTATCATGACAAAGACCATGGACATCACGCGGGAGCGGATTGCGGCGACCGAGGCGGTCATCCGTCCGCATATCAGGCGCACGCCGCTTCTGAAGGCCGATCTCGCCGATTTCGACCTGCCGGCCGCGCCCGTCACGTTCAAGCTCGAGATGCTGCAGCATTCCGGATCGTTCAAGGCGCGCGGCGCCTTCGCCAATCTGTTGCTGCGGCAGGTGCCGCAGGCGGGTGTCGTCGCCGCATCCGGCGGCAATCACGGCGCGGCGGTCGCCTATGCGGCGCAGCGGCTCGGCATTCCCGCCACGATCTTCGTGCCCGACATCACCTCGCCGGCCAAGGCCGAGCGGATCAGGGGGTATGGCGCCAAGCTCGTGATCGCGGGCAGCCGCTACGCCGATGCGCTCGCCGCGAGCGAGGCGCATGTCGCGCAGACCGGCGCGCTGGCCGTCCACGCCTACGATCAGGCCGAAACCCTGCTCGGCCAGGGCAGCGTCGGACTGGAATTGGAGCAGGATGCGCCCGGCATCGACACGCTGCTGGTGGCGGTCGGCGGCGGCGGGCTGATCGGCGGCATTGCGGCCTGGTACGCCGGCAGGACGCGTATCGTCGCGGTCGAGCCGGAGCAATCGCCGACCCTGCACGCTGCGTTTGAAGCGGGCGCTCCGGTCGATGCGCCGGCCGGCGGCATCGCCGCCGACAGCCTTGCGCCGCGGCGCGTCGGCGAATTGATGTTTCCGGTCGCGCGCGCCCATGTCGAGCGCGTCATCCTGGTCAGCGACGACGCGATCCGCCAAGCCCAGGCCGCCCTGTGGTCGCACTTGCGCCTCGTGGCCGAGCCCGGCGGCGCAGCCGCCTTTGCCGCGCTGCTCTCGGGCCGCTACCGTCCCTCAGCAGGAGAGCGCGTCGCGGTTCTGGTCTGCGGCGCCAATACGACGGCGGTAAAGTTCGACGGCTGAGTGAGAATGACATGAGGGGACCACGTGGACTGCCGCGCGTTGCTCTGGGAATTGGAAGAGCGATGGCGGCGGTCACACGCCGTCATCGCGAGCCAACGGGTCCGCGCGAAGCGCGGCCCGATGACAGGGTCCGCGAACCAATCCAGAATCTCTCTGCGAAGACAGTCTGGATTTGCTTCGTCGCAAGAGCTCCTCGCAACGACGGTGGGGGGACGGCTGCGATTAATCAATAATTGGCACATGCTTCGCCGCCGACCGCCGCAGCGTTCCGTCAAGGCGCGGATCATCCGCCACCTCGATCTGGCGGCGGAAGGCGCGGAAGCCGGAGCGCTGGTAGAAGGCAACGGCCGATGGATGATCGAGTGTGCAGGTGTGGACCCAGACCCGACGGACGTCGCGTGACCACGCAAGCTCCAACGCGCGGTTCATCAGGAAGCGCGCGGCGCCGGTGCCGATTAGCCCAGCGGTGACGCCGAAATAGGTCAGCTCGCACTGGCCGGGCTCGCGGAAGTCGAGCTCGAGCAGGCCTTCGTCGCTTCCGTCCACGACCAGGGCGTAGACCTCGATGCCAGGCGCGTGGATGATCGCAGCGAGCTCTGCATCGGTCATGCGGGCTCGCGAGAACCACAACCACTCCTCGCCGACACGGCGGAAGAGGTCGCGATACCAATAAAGCGCGGGGGTATCCACCTTGCGCAGGGTCCACGCGCCAGGGGGATCGTCGCGGCGCGCCGGAGGTGCGGTCATCTCCAAATGCGTGACGACGGCTGCGATCTTGCCGGCGGGCACGTCGGAATAGCCGTCCGGTATCATCATCGCGGCGTCAGCGTGATGGCTTCTGCGGTGGCGGCTTCGACCGCGGCTTGGCTGTAGAGCAGCGGCACATATTGTCCGGTCGCCCAGAGCGGGGCGAGGTCGCGGTAGTGGCCGCTGAAGGGATCGCCGGATTGCCCCGGCGTGTTGATGGTGCGGCTCGCGTCCCAATTGCCGACATCGAGCACCATCCGAAACGAGGCGCCTGAGATGAGCTGGTAGTCGGAGCGGCGATAGGTGGCGGCGCGCGGAACGTTGGCTGCGCCGCCGAAGGCGAGCGGGCCCACCGACATTTGCGCTGCGGTCGCCTTGTCGGCAAGCGGGATCAGCGCGTGGTCGAACTTGGCGACATGCAGGCGGCCCCAGCGCCAGCTGGATGCATCGTCCCCGAGCTTGCCGGCGACGTCGGCAACCGCAGCGCCCAAGCTCTCGCGCAGGATCTGGTCGCGTGCGGCAGCGGGATCGGCGCCGAGCGCGGCATCAGGGGACTCGAGATAGGCGACGATCGCCGAAATGCTGGATGCCTCGGGCGCGATCAGGGCCACCGCCTTGGGCGCCGTGGTCTTCAGCAGCGTGGGGCCGAGATGATTGGCGATCCAGACCTCGAACAATGCGGCGGCGGCACTGTCGGCGGCATCGCGCGCGTCCCATGGCCTCAACAGCTCGAGACCCTTCTTCACATTGGCATCGTCCGAAGTCAGAGGCTGCAGCAGCTTGACGAGGCGCCGCCCCAGCATCGCGGTATCGTCGTTCTGCAAATCCATGGCGTCGGCGAGTGTAACCTTGCTGTTGGCCTGGAGCACCTCAACAATGCGCTGCCAGCGGGCGCTGTCAGCCCATTCGAAGCCGACCTTGCGTTCGCTGATGGGGTAATCGGACGGAAGGTTCATCTGATTGGCGGTGGCCAGAAAGCCCTGCTTGGGCTGATAGGCTTTTGGCAGATCGTCGAGCGACAGAAAGCCCTGCCAATCATAGCGGCCGTCGCCGGGCACCGGCATCAGGCCGTCATAGTTGACGCGGCGCGGAGTCTTGCCCGCGGCAACCCAGCCGATACTGCCGCGCGTGTCGGCATAGACCTGGTTCTCCGAGGGCGCGCCCCAGCGCCGCATCGCCGCGAGAAAGCCGTTCCAGTCCTTCGCGGTCATGTAGTCGGACGAGCCGAAATAGGCGGAAGTGCCGGGCTCGAACCAGATCGAGCGCACCGCGAAGGCGCGCTTGTTGCCTTCATCGACATAAATCACCGGACCGTGCCGGGTGAACTTCAGCTCGACGTCGCGATCGCCCTCGCCTTTCACCTGCTCGGTCTCGTGGACGATGCGCATGTCCTCCCAGCCATTGCCGTAACGGTACTGATTGGGATTTTGCGGATTGAGCTCATAGACGTAGAGGTCTTCCTGGTCGACATTGAAGATGGTGAGGCCAAAGGCAATGGTGCCGTTATGGCCGATCGAGATGCCGGGCAGCGCCGGCTCACCGGCGCCGATCACGGAAAGGCCGGGCGCATTCAACCCGACGATATAGCGCAGCGACGGCACGCTGTGCTCGCGATGCGGATCGTTGGCGAGGATCGGGCGTCCGGTCGCGGTGCGCGAAGGCGCGATCACCCAATTGTTGGAGCCGATGGTGTCGCGCTGTTGATCGGCCGCGTCCAGATAGGTGTCGGGATCATGCGCGAGCGCGGCCTGTCGGTCTTTCGGCTGCGGAAAGGCGACCGGGCGCGTCGCAAGGTCATAGGCCGCGAGCACCGCCTTCGGGACGCTACAGGGATCGAGGCCATCGGGGACTTTCGTCGTCCAGGCCGGCTCGAGCTTGACGCGAAACCGATCGGCCTCGAGTCCTGCCGCGCAGGCAACCAGCGAGCGCTTGACCTCCGAGGCGATGTTGCGGGTGAGCCCATGGCTGCGAATACGGACCACGTCGTCCGCGGTCCAGAGATCCGGCCTGGTGCCGGCGATCCTGAACTCGATCGGCAGCGGCCGCTTGCCATCGCGGACATCCGCGACATAGGCATTGATGCCGGCAACGAACGCTTCCGCGTAGGTCTTCGCCCTGGGGCCATAGGACGCCCACTCCGCATTCATGTCGCCGCGATACAGGAAGAGCCGCAGCGCCTTATCCTGCTCGGCATAGGCCGGGCCGAAATCCCGGGCGAGCAGCCCGAGCCCCCGCTTACGCCAGAGATCGATCTGCCAGAGGCGGTCGCGCGCGGCGTTGAAACCCTGCAGAAAGAACAGGTCGTGCTCGTTACCGGCATAGATGTGCGGAATGCCCCAGACGTCGACCAGGATCCTGGCGGGCGCATTGAGGCCGGCGACGTCGGTCTTGACCTGACGCGCGTTCGAGAGCGGGTTCTCCTTTTCGCGTGCGGTTGCGCCGGAAGCAAGCAGCACGCTGCAGACCGCCGCGCTGCACAGCGCCCGCATGACCCGGTTGATATCCGTGTTCATTGTCGTTTCTCCCGTTGTTGTTATTTGAGCGAGCGACGTGAATCCGCTTACCCCTCCCCCTCGTCGCTCGCCAGCACGCCCTTCACCGCTCTTGCCCATCCGGCCAGCTTTCGCTCGCGCGTCGCCTGGCTCATGTTCGGCTTGAAGCGGTGCTCGAGGCGCCAGTTGTCGGCGAATTTTGTCGGCTCGGGATAGACGCCCGCCTGGAGACCGGCGAGGTAGGCAGCCCCTAAGGCCGTGGTCTCCTGGATCACGGGGCGATCGACCGGGGCGTCCAGGAGATCGGCGAGGCGCTGCATGGTCCAGTCGGATGCTGTCATGCCGCCGTCGACGCGGAGCACGACGCTGGCCGTTTCCGAGCTCGGCCAGTCCGCGCGCATCGCGGCCCAGAGGTCAAACGTCTGGTAGCACACGCTTTCCAGCGCGGCGTGGGCGAGCTCGGCAGGGCCGGTGTTGCGGGTGAGGCCGAACAAGGCGCCACGCACGCGCGGATTCCAATAGGGTGCGCCCATGCCGACGAAGGCAGGAACGAGATAGACGCTCTGCGTGGAATCGGACTGGTCGGCGAGCGGGCCGGTTTCGGCGGCGTGCTTGATGATGCCAAGGCCATCGCGCAGCCATTGCACCGCCGAGCCTGCCACGAAGATCGAACCTTCCAGCGCGTAGGTGCGCTTGCCGTCGAGCTGATAGGCGACGGTGGTGAGCAGCTTGTTCTTCGACACCACAGGCGTGGTGCCGGTGTTGAGCAGCGCAAAGCAGCCGGTGCCGTAGGTCGACTTCATCATGCCCGGGCGGAAGCAGGCCTGACCGATGGTCGCGGCCTGCTGGTCGCCAGCGATGCCTGATATCGCAATGGGCCCGCCGAACAGGTCGGGCGTGCTCTCGCCGAAGCGGGCGGAAGAGTCCTTCACCTCGGGCAGCATCGAGCGCGGCACGCCGATGATCTCCAAGAGCTCGTCGTCCCACTGGCCGGTGTGGATGTTGAACAGCAGCGTGCGCGAGGCATTGGTGGCATCGGTGGCATGCACCTTGCCGCCGGTGAGGCGCCAGAGCAGATAGCAGTCGATGGTGCCGAACATCAGCTCGCCGCGCGCGGCGCGCGCCCGCGCACCGGGAACGTGATCGAGGATCCAGGCCACCTTGGTGCCGGAGAAATAGGGATCGATGATCAGGCCGGTCTTCTGCGAGATCACGGGCTCGCGGCCGTTGGCTTTCAGCTTGGCGCAGATGTCGGCGGTGCGGCGGTCCTGCCAGACGATGGCGCGGTGCACGGCCTGACCGGTGGCGCGGTCCCACACCACGGTGGTCTCGCGCTGGTTGGTGATGCCGATCGCGGCGATGTCCTTTGCATTGATGCCGGCCTGCGCGATCGCCTCGCGGCACACCATCACGGTCGAGGTCCAGATGTCCTCCGGCTCGTGCTCGACCCATCCCGAGGCCGGGAAATGCTGCGGAAACTCGGCCTGGGCCTTCGCCGCGATCGAAATGTCGCTGCGAAACACGATGGCGCGCGAAGAGGTGGTGCCCTGGTCGATGGCGAGGACGAAAGACATGGCGGCTATCTCTGGCGTTTTCTTGGCGTTTCCCTGGAAGGGATCATTGTGTCGCGGCAAGAAAACGGGATTGCCGGCAAGAGGTCAAGGCGGCTCTCCGCTTACCTTCCCCTGGAGGGTCAGGGTAAGAGAAGCCGCGCCTCGATGCAACTGAACGTGGTTTCGCCGGCTACACCGCTGCCGTGGTGACGCCGCCGTCGATGACGATGGTCTGGCCGGTCATGAAGCTCGATGCGTCGGAGGCGAGGTAGGCGACGGCGCCGGCGATTTCGTCGGGTTCGCCGATGCGGCGGAGCGGCGTGGTGGCGGTGCGGCGTTTCAGATTGGCTTCGTCTTCCCAGAGCGCGCGGGCGAAATCGGTCTTGACGAGGCCGGGCGCGATGCAGTTGACGCGGACGCCTTTGGGGCCCCATTCGCCGGCGAGCGAGCGGCACAACGCGAAGTCGGCGGCTTTCGAGATGCCGTAGGCGCCGATCACGGTGGAGCCGCGCAAGCCGCCGATCGAGGAGATGATGATGACGGAGCCATTGCCGCGCTCGGCCATCTCAGGGATCGCGAGCGCGGAGAGCCAGATGTTGCTCTTGACGTTCGAGCCCATGATCTTGTCGAAGGCTTCGTCGGTAATGTCGAGCAGTGGGCCGTAATAGGGGTTCACTGCGGCATTGCAGACGAGGATGTCGACCTTCCCGTAGTGCTTCGTTGCGCCGGAGATCAGCGCCTCGACCTCGTTCTTGCGCGCGATGTTGCAGGGAATGACGATGGCATCGCCGCCGCCGGCAATGATGCCGTCGGCGACCTCCTTGCAGGCATCCGCCTTGCGCGAGGAGACCACGACCTTGGCTCCTAATTTTGCCAGCAGCTCGGCGGAGGAGCGGCCGATGCCGCGGCTGGAGCCGGTGACGACGGCGACCTTGCCGGTGAGATCGAACGGGGTGTTTTTCATTTGTTGGGCTCCGCTATGGCCGCATACTCAGTGTCATCGCCCGCGAAGGCGAGAAACGGCGCGGCTGGAATCGAGAAGCCGCGGTGTACTGGGTCCCCCGCTTTCGCGGGGGACGACAGGCGTCGTAAGACTAGATCAATCCGCCCGCGTCGGCGACACGGCGCTGGTGGTAGTCGGTGTCGCCAAAGGTATTTTCGATCATGGTGAGGCGCTTGAAGTAGTGGCCGATCTTCGCCTCCATGGTCATGCCGATGCCGCCGTGGAGCTGGATCGACTGCTGGCCGACGAATTTGGCCGACTTGCCGATCTGCACCTTGGCCGCGGCGATCGCATTGCTGCGCTCCCTGGCGTCCTCGAAATCACCGGCCATGGTCGCGAACATCGACATCGAGCGCGCCTGCTCGGCTGCGACGAACATGTCGGAGGCGCGGTGCTGGAGCGACTGGAACGAGCCGATCGGAACGCCGAACTGCTTTCGCGTCTTGATGTACTCGACCGTGGTCTTGAGCGACTCGTCCATCAGGCCGACCGCCTCGGCGCAGAGCGCGATGCGGGCCTCGTCGACGACGCGCTCGATCAGCGCGAGCGAATCCTCGGGGTTGCCGAGCACGGAATCCGCGCCGATTTCGACGCCGGTGAAGGTGACGTCGGCAGCATGCAGGCCGTCCTGGGTCGGATAGCCCTTCTTAGCTACGCCTTTTGCATTGGCGGGTACCAGGAACACGCCGATGCCCTTATGATCGCGGCGCTCGCCCTTGGTGCGCGCGGTGACGATCAGGGTGTCGGCGTTCTCGCCGTTGAGCACGACGAACTTCTCGCCGTCGATCACCCAACCGTCGCCCTTCTTCTTCGCCGTCGTGGTGACGTCGAACAGATCGTAGCGCGAGTTCTTCTCGAGCTGGGCGAACGCCAGCGTCTTGCTGCCGTCGATG
>NZ_JADPJR010000046.1:0-747 GCF_023073535.1 Bradyrhizobium sp. 179
CTGGGTCACACCGTGCGTCTGATTCCACCGTCCTATGTAAAGCCGTTTGTTAAGCGTCAGAAAAACGATATGGCCGATGCAGAAGCGATTTGCGAAGCGGCCCAACGCCCCACCATGCGCTTTGCCGCCGTGAAGAGTGAGGACCAGCAGGCGAGCGCGGTCGTGTTTCGCGCTCGCGATCTTTTGGTCCGGCAACGTACTCAGATCATAAACGCGTTGCGAGGTCACCTCGCCGAATACGGCCTGGTCGTTGCAAAGGGAACGTCCAATGTCGCCGCGCTGGTTGAGCACGCGCAAGCTTCCGGGAGCAGCGTGCCAACGGCGGCGCACCCGGCGCTCGATATCCTTGTCAAGATGCTGGGGGTGCTGGAAGCGCAAATCAAGCACCTCGATATTGAGATCGCGCGACGAGCCCGAGAAGAGGAAGTTGCCCGGCGGCTTATGACGTTCCTGGCATCGGCCCAATCACGGCGACAGCTCTGATGGCGCTAGCGCCTGACCCTGAAAACTTCAAACGTGGCCGGGATTTCGCCGCGTGGTTGGGGTTGACCCCGCTGCAACGTTCCACTGGTGGAAAACAGAAGCTCGGCCAAATATCGAAAATGGGTGAGCGAACACTACGGCGTCTCCTCATCATCGGGGCGAGTGCGGTGGTGAAGCTGGCTCGCCGACGCGGTGCATCGCAAGGGAGATGGCTGGAGCGCATGCTCGCTCGTAAGCCGCCCATGCTTGTCGCGGTGGCTCTTG
>NZ_JADPJR010000066.1:0-139235 GCF_023073535.1 Bradyrhizobium sp. 179
GTTTGGCGCGGGCGGCGGCGGTGGAGGCGGCGGCGGCGGCAAGAATTCAGGTGCCGGAGGCTTGGGTGGAAACGGATCAGTACCAGGATTTTCTGGTGCGTCAGGCACCGAGTTTTCAGGTGGCGCTGGCGGCGCTGGCGGATCGTACCCGCCATACTCCGGCGGCGTCGGTGGTGGCGCTGGCGGGCCAGGCACGGCAGGTAGTCCAGGCACCAACGGTCAAGGTGTTGGTATTAATCCCGGTGGAACGGGTGGTGCTGGGGGCGCCGCAGGCGCGGCGATTGATGGCATCAGCTTCATCACTACGACCGTGAGCGGCGGCACCATTCTCGGCGCGACGATCAACTAGGGAATATCATATGACGATGGCGCGCTATGATCAGACCGTGCAAGACACGGCTGGCAATGTGATCGCTGGCGCTACTGTCGAGGTGCGGTCCGAGATACCTGGCCAGCCGCTTGCGGCGCTCTACACCGATCGGGATGGGACTATCTCGGCAGGGAATCCGCTGACGACAGACTCAAATGGGGAGTTCGGCTTTTACTGCCCAGGTGGGTTCTACAAGATCGTAGTGACTTCTGGCGTTCTCACCAAGACGCGGCGATATGTCGGCATTGGCTTGGCGCAGGGAACGGATACCGGGCCCGTCGGCGGCGTGCAACGCAAGGTCACGGCAGCAGGCGACGTCACGATTACCAACGACGATGCGGACGTGATCGTCATTGCGAAGACAGTGGGGGCGGCTACGGCAGTCCTTCTACCGGATCCTTCAACGGCCACGAAGCCATTCCGCATCGTCGACGGCAAGTATGACGCTGCCACCAACAACATCACCGTTACCTCGGCCGGCACCGCCAAGAAGATCATGGGCGGCGCGGCCTACATCATCGATTCCAACGGCGCATCTATCACGCTGACCCCGCTCGCCGACGGCACCGGCTGGGTCTAAGGCGCACTCTCCGCTCCTAAACACTACTGGATCTGAACAAATGAAGCTTCGCGGCATCATCGCGCTGGCGTTCGCGCTGGCGTGCACTCCGGCGCTCGCCCAAATCAGCCCCGGCACGTCTCCGCAGTCGGTCGCAAAAGGCGGCACCGGCCGGTCCAGCTTCACGTCGAACCTTCCGGTCATTGGCAATGGAACGGGCGCACTGGCGCTCGGAACGCGTAGCGGCAACACGACGCAATTCATCACGGGGACCTCTCCCCAGTCCGCGTCGAGCTGCATCAGCTTCGACGCCAGCGGCAATCTGACCACCGTCGCTGCTGCGTGCCAGTCAGGCACGTTCACACCAACCAATGCGTCTCCGTCAACTCAGACGATCCAGGCTCAGCTTCAGAAAATTCCGGTCTCATGCGAGGACTATTCTGGGGGCTGCACTGCTGCGAACATCGCTCAGGCGATGTCTGACGCCGCCGCCAATGGCCGGTGCTTTCAATTCAACGGGAACTATACGATCGCCGCGAGTGTCGCGCTGGCCGCGCCGGCTGGCATCCTCTGCATCACAGGGCGCGGCGGGTTGGTCGGTAGCTCTGGCATGAACGGGCCCTTGCTGGACATTAAAAACTCAAATAACGGCGTCTACATAGACCGCGGCCTGTCTTTCGATTGCGCCAGCGTTCTATCTATCCCCGCCGCAATCAAGGTGTGGACGGATGGCGCAGGTGGAACGCAAAACACCAATATTAATGGGCCAGTCATCGTCAGGTGCCGCCGCGGCATTCAGTTCGGCGATCCCGCCTATACCGACTTCATTGTTGACGGCAACTACATGCAGGGCGGCGGCTACACGTTCAACGTGGCGCAGCCTGTCGCGATGTACAGCTCCCAGAGTGGGCTCTTCGTCGACAACTTCATGAACCATGCCGACAATTCTAATTTGAGTTCGACGTTCACGGGTACGTGCTCGGGCACGACGCTGACTGCCGCCAGCGTGATCGGCTATCTCGCCAAAGATGATGTTCTGACTGGAACGGGAATCACAACGACTGGTACTTACATCACAGTGCAGTTAACCGGCGCGCCGGGCGGGGCGGGCACTTACACGGTTTCATCGAGTTGCACTTCGTCTTCCGCGGCTCTCACGGCTAAGCCTGCCTCAATAAACTACCTTGTGGTGGGTGGCGCTTTGCATGTGAGAAACGGCAACGTTCAAAACACGGTTGTTGGCGGGAAAATGTTTGTGGTCAGGCCGGTGAACTCGGCCACGTTCGGCTTTCCCTACGGCCGGCCCAGCATAATGGGCTCAACGATTGAGGGCGCAGACATCATCTTCACCTCCGATCCTGACGGGGTTGGGACTCCTGGCTCTGGCGCATTCTATATGAACGGGGTGCAGGGCGACTTTTCGCAGAACACAAACTGCTACATCACAACGGATTCGGCATTCACGGGAACAATTTCTGCGCTTGGTGGCCGGCTATTCTCGACCACGCCGCGCTCCGTTGGCAATATCTGCCCCGGAAATTCCGCGGTAAAGGTCAACATCGATCCCGAAACGTTCGGATCGAATATGGTCCAGGGATTTGCCGGAATTACTGGTGGGGTGAAGAGCATCATTCCCTATGCCAGCCCATCGACAACGCTGCAAACGTCGATCGGTGCACCAACTGGCACTGCATCGGCAACCGGCGTCATGATGGGTATGGGTAGCACCTGCAAAATTACGCCAGCCTCTACTGGCCGCGTTCAAGTATGGTTTGTTGGGAGTCAAGCGGACAGCGCAGCATCGTGGACCCATACCGTAAACGTGCGCTATGGCACGGGCACAGCTCCTGCCAATGCCGCAGCAATTACCGGAACCGCCGTTCTGGGAAACAGCAACTCCAACACGGTTATATCATCGAGTGGCGTGGTGACGTCGTTCAATATCGGCGGGATAGCCAGCGGCCTTTCTATTGGGACACCGTATTGGTTTGATATGAACCTTGCGACAGGATCAGGCGGCACCGGCAGTCTTAGCAACATGAACTGCTCGATTGTTGAGTTCTAGCATGAGTGTTTAGTTACCAGTGCCACGGCGTTGGGTGAGCGCGAACTAACGCTTAATCCCGCATGCAGCGTTAAAGGCGTATTGGGCTTTCAAGGTTCTCTGCTGTGCGTCTCTTAGGCTGAACATTTGCTGGACGCATTGATCTGCGCTTGGCTGTACATTAACGCAGGCCAAGTATGCGGCGATGTATACCTGTAGTTCATCGACGTTTCGATTGAGGTCGGAAGCCGACCCGGTGCAAGGATCGGATTCAGTCGCCGACGCGTTGCCGGCGATCACATGGATGATCAGCAGCGTTGCTGCTAGTGATTTGCGAAGCATAAGGAGGCCCCTAGGTGAGTTTGGCGGTGGTCTGCTTGTCTCTGACAAGAAGTGCAAATAGAAGCAGAAAACCAAGACCAGCGCTGAAATAGACGGGCGGCAGGGCCGAAAAGCAAGCAATCCAAACGGGTAACACGCTGGCCGCGATCAGCGGTGGATAACCTGATGTCGCGATCAATTTGATCGTTAGTGCAAATAGTGCCGAGTAGAGTATCACCCCCAAAGGCCCCCAATTCAGCCAAGCGTCAGCGAAGAACACCGCGTTGGATGTGTTGCCGCTGGCATCACCCCATTCGAAGTCAGCGACCTTGGTTTCCAGAGAGAGGCGTTCTTTCCCGAGCATGAAGGCAATCGGCCTGATCGATGTGCCGAGCACATAGGAGCCATTCAGTCGTTCCTTTTGATACTGAAACCAGTCGATCGCGGTGACATATGGGATCCACACGATGCGGTTGGCGACCAGAAGGGCAGGGCTCTTTTTCTCTCCGAACACGTTGTGAGAGATCGGAACATCGCCCGGCATCTCTACTTGCTTGGCTGCTACAGGCTCGTTTCGTGATTTCTTTTCCCATGCGCCAATAAGGCCGCTGGCTAGAACATACATCACGGCAAGGCTTGCCACGAAAGCCAGCATAGCGGCACCAGCCGCGCGGTAACGACCCTGCATCAGGAACAGCGCTATCAGGGGCGCAGCGACACAAAGAAACGCTGCCTTGGACAGCGTAAGGAACACGCCAGCCGTAAAGATGCCGAGCGCAACCCATCGCCACGGCGCTCGCGTCCAAAAAGCATAGGTTGTCGCAAACGGTAAAAGCCCCTGAGAGAAAATTGCGAATGCATAGTTGAGAACCTGTCCTGCGCCGGTCCTGGTCCTCAGGAAGTCATTTCGATGACCCGCCAAGTCCGAGGCCGAGGCTCCTTTGACGGCTTCGATCAGTGGGACTGCGTTGGTCGTGAGGCTCGCAACCAGCATCACGGCCCCAAAGGCCGCAATGAGCAGAAGGCATAGCCGTTCCAGGCGGTGCGGCTCAGGTCGGCCTAGGGAAAATGCCTCGGCCCAATCGACCGGGATAAAGCGATAAGCGAGAATGTAGCTGGCAATGCTCAGGATGAGCGCCGCGCAGAACTTCAGGACTATGTCTGTTGGATAGAAGAGAAAGCCTAAGGCGTTCTGGAACGTATAATATCCCGCTAAGACAACGAGCGGCAGCAGGAACAGCCAGTTCCTTTTAACGAACTCGATCAATGAGAGATTCCCCAAGCACAATTGGTCGGGAATCTAGCATCACAACCCGTAATCGCACAACCCTCCGGAGATTGCCAATGGCGTGGCGACCGATTGTCGGCCGCGGGTTCACCGCGGCTGAATTCAAGAATTATGTGGCCGGCTTGCAATTGTCCGGCTGGCGCCCGTCATTTGTGGTGGTGCACAACACCAGCGCGCCGTCCGCCGCGCTCTATCGGCAGTGGCAGGCTCGGCCTGGATGGACCGGCGAGCAGTGGCTCCGAAACCTGGAGAGCTATTACAAGGGCATGGGCTGGCAGGCGGGCCCGCACCTGTTCGTGGCCTCGGACAAGATCTGGGCGTTCTCGCCGCTGACGATGCCGGGCACACACTCGCCGGCCTGGAATTCGCGCACGTGGGGCGTCGAGACCATCGGGGAGTTCGAAAGCGAGCCGTTCTCCGGTGGCGTGCGGGACAACCTGATTTCCGTGCTCGCGACCCTGCACAGCTTCGCCGGCCTCAACCCCTCCGACTATTCCAAGGGCGTCCGCGGGCTGCACTTCCACAAGGAAGATCCCGTAACCACGCACAAGACATGCCCTGGCCGCAACATGGTCAAGGCAGACCTCGTGGCGGCCGTAGAGGTGGCCATGCAAGCGGATAACGGCGGTGGGCATGCGCACGTCCCGGAGGCCTCCCAGAGCGCGCCCACGGCCGCCCTGCCGCAGGTGAACCTCACTTCCGTGTCGTGGCTCCAGCAGCGCCTGAACGCCTACGGAGCCGCTCTGGCCGTCGATGGCGACCTCGGGCCCAAGACGCGCGCAGCGGTGGCCGCTTTCCAGACCGCGCATGGGCTGGTGGTCGACGGCATCGCCGGCCCGGTTACCCGGCTGGCCCTTTCCAAAGAACCCTGAGATCCGCCGCGCGACGGCATCGCGCAATCACACATTGGAGAACTGAAAATGACTGGTGAACAGGTCTGGGGCGTTGTGCGCACCATCCTCGCTGCTGTGGGCGGCTACTTCGTGACCAAGGGCATGGTCGACGGCGCATTCGTCGACGCCGTCCTTGGCGGCGCCGGCACGATCTTTGTGGCCGTCTGGTCGATCGTCTCGAAGAAAAAGACCGCCTGATGGTGACCGCGCTTGCAGTGTTGCAGGCGATCGCCGCGCTCGCCGGTCTTCTGCGCCAACTCCTCAACATGAGGGAAAGCGCAGACGACCGGCAGGCGGGGCGGGACGAGGTCGCTGCAAAGACCAATGCAGAAACAGTGGAGACGAAAGATGCGATGGATGATGTTGCTCGTCCTTCCGATGACGCTGTTGCTGACAGCCTGCGACGGAACGAATTCTGAGGTCGTGGTTAGGGTCGTCTGCCCGACCATCAATCAGTACGACGCCAAGACGCAAGAGCGCGCCTTGGCTGAATATAACGCCCTTCCGGCCGGATCTGCGCTGCGGCTGTTTATTGGCGACTACAAGCGGTTGCGCGATCAAATCAGAATTTGCCGCGCGCGCTCGAAATAGCACGCGGGCCCTTCGGCGGAAGGATGACGTGGAAATGGATGCTGGTAGCTGGGCAATTCTAATTGCGGCAGGCGCACTGATGCTCAACTTCGTCGACAAGATATGGGGTGGAGGGTGGAAACTCTCCAATCGCATCACGAGGCTGGAATCAGGCGTCGACGGCATTCAGTCTGAGATCAAGAAACTCGTCGAGGCCATCGGCAAGATTGCCGATATGCGAGGCGATATCAGGGTCTTGGACACGCGCGTCTTGGCTACCGAGCAGGACATCCGCGAATTGCGTCACGGCGAAGGCTTTGTCCGCAATCGGACCCTGACTGATCCCGGCATTAACCGGGAATATTGAAAGAGAAAAAAGCATCACATGACCTACCGCCTTGTTCTGGCGGCGCTGGCGCTCGCCTGTGTCGTTACTCCGTCTCGCGCCGAAACCTGCATCGCCTCTCAGTACGGCGTCGGTGACGGCTACCACGGCAAGCGCGCCGCGAACGGCTCGATCTTCAACACCTATGCGACGAGCCCTTACACCGTGGCGCACAAGACGCACCAGTTCGGAACGGTGCTCACCATCACAAATCTCGCCAACGGCCGTTCGATCCGCGCGGTGGTGACCGACCGCGGCCCCTTCATCAAAGGACGCTGTGTCGACCTAGGACGGGCAGGGGCGAACGCGATCGGGATGGGCGGCACGGCTCGGGTATCGGTCCAATGAACGGCGAGGCGGCTCAGTTCCTGACCAGCGTGGCGGCCTTCCGCGGCGAACTCCAGAAGATGCTGCTCGCGCTCGGGATCGTGCTGCTGATCCTCATCTCTATTTGGGCAATCGAGGAGTGGCGCATGCGCAAGGTTGGCCAGGCGATGGGCTGGGTCGGGATTTCATGTCTTGCGGTGTTCGGTCTCGGCGCCGCGGCGCTCATCACAGTGGGGCTCCTATGAGCATTCACATTCGCTGCTTCATGCCTGGCAGCATGATCTAACAGGAGGGACTGACATGGCTGATCGTTTCGAAGGTACTGCAACCGGTTTGGATTCGCCGGGCCGCAAAATTGCGCAAGTCACGAGCGGCGTGGATCTCGCTGCTGGTCCGTGTCGCGCCTTGCTCGTCGGCACGGCCGGGACGGCAACCGTGGTCGACATCGAGGGCAACACGTCGACGAATATCCCGCTCCAGCAGGGTTACAACCCGATCCGCGTTACGAAGGTTACCTTCGGCACCGCTGCCGACATTTGGGCGATCTACTGATGAGCCCGCCAATTGGACTTGGCCTGGGGGTGGGGTTAACCACTTCCCTTGGGTCAGCGCCTAACCCACTCCTGTATGACGAATTTGCTGGGTCTTTCGCAGCGCTTGGGGGCCGGATTCCGCTACTCGGTCCGGCGTGGTCAGTATCGGGAACGGCAGCCAGCGGCGTAAACGCTGGCGGCGGCCAGATGTATAATTCCGGCAATGTGGCCGGAAACTATTACGCAACATCCGCCCTTGGGTCTTTGCCGAAGGAGATTGGATGCCGTTTTTCAATGACCGATATTTTCGTCGCGATGAACCTCGGCGGGTCATTTTCGTCTGGAAAACTTCTGGCGGTGCAGGTCGCTCCGAGCGGAGTGCCGGAGGCATCGTTTACTCAGATCAATTACACGACCGTCGTAGGCGATACTGACCTTGCTGGGGCGGCGACGAGTTTTGCCGCAGCTATCTCGGCCAATGCCGTAATGTCAGCGGCGGGTATCGTCGCCACGGCAGTTGGGACGCAGATTCAACTTCGCGCGACCAACTCCCCGCGCCTGAAGACAGTCTTCGCGACCTCTCCGATCACCGCCTCATATATCGATTCATTTTGTCCGACCCTCGCGTCCTTTGTTACGGGCAACAATTTTCTAAATGGAATGGTTCATTTCCGCCTGGATAGTTCTGGCAAACCGGATTGGACCGTCTACAACGGAGGAGCACTCGCGCTATCGAGCCTTTCCGTCACATTCAAGGGGATGCAGATCAACACGGACTACATCTATAGATGCGTGATTGACGGCCAGAACGTCTCTGGCGGCGTGTGGGATACTGCTGGGAATGTGATTTCGACGGCCTCTGGCTCCGACAGCAGGATAGCAACTTGGGCTGGCGCATCCTGTTTCTTTGAGGGCGGTGGTGCTGACCTGTTGCGATACAAGCATGCTTGGGCAACTCTGCGCGCAAATCAAAAGAGTTAGTCCACTCCCTTCAAGGGCCCGGATCGGTAGTGGCTCAGGGACAGCGGTGAACCGTCAGTCACGCGAAAGTTCCGGCCGTTAATTCAGTCAGTTCTGACTTATACTAAGTTCAGAATTTTAGGAGTTATCCATGACCGACATCAGCAAAGCCGACACTGGCCGCCCGACCTCCGGCCCGAACGCCGTCTCGAGCCAGGCGAGCGGCGTCTTCGCCGCTTTGGCTGCTAACGGCAGCACCGCCGCGGTGCGCTGGTTCGGCGGCGCGGGCTCCTTCATGGTCTGGGGCACCTTCGGCGGCGGCACGGCGAAGCTTCAGATGTCGCCGGACGCTGGCGTCACCTGGATCGATGTCGATCGCGCCGGCGACACCTATGTCACCTTCACTCAGAACGGCGAAGGTGGGTTTGATCTCGGCCCTTGTCTCCTTCGGGTGACGCTCTCCGGCGCCACCGCGCCCACGGTCAATGCCCGCGTCACCACCCCGCGCCGGTAATCCGTCATGGGTAGCTTTAACGTCGCCTTCGCGGCTGCTCGTAGCCAGGCGTTTGCGCCTGGCGCCCGTCGCGGCAAAGGCAAGAACAAGGTAGGCGGCTACGCCATCGGCGACCAGGGCGCCTCCGGCTCGGTCTATGAGGGCTTCACGTTGTCCTGGGCGGACGACTTCACCGCCCTCGACATCGTCGGCCCGACGACGCCCAAGGCCAAGTATTTTCCGACCAAGAGCTACGGCTCCGGCATCCGCGGCAATCAGACCTCCAGCGGCACCGCGCAGGAGACCGACCCGCTCTGGACCGGCCACAACGACGTGAACCGCGGCGTCGCTGCCGGCATCAGCAATATGTCCGTGCAGAACTCCGTGCTGCACCTGGGCGCCCGCAATGCGACCCCGGCTGAGCAGGCGCTCTTTACTCCAGGTGTAAGCGGCGGCGTTCGCCCGCAGGTTTCGGCGATGATTCACACCGCCGGCGCGGTGGGTTTCTATCCGTCGACGAACGCGGTTGTCGTCGAGTGGCGCGCTGCGTTCACGGGCCCCAACCCCGCAGGCTGGCATCCGACGCTCTGGATTTTTTCCACCATGCTCCGTGCCGCCAACGGCACCGAGATTGACTTCGAAGGCTCGTCGACCGGCCTCTACACCGAGATCATCGACCACACCAACGGCACGATCACCCCGCAGAACAGCAACGGCCCCTCCAGCTACTTCGATGGGGTCATGCGGACCTATACCATCGTGATCCAGAACGCTGCCTCTGGTGGCACGGGTCCGGTGAAGTTCTACGTCGATGGTGTGCTGAAGCAGTCCTACGCTCACGACGGCAACGCCCATGGCATGCCGCACACAGCTCTGCTTACCTCGCACATCCTGAACGCCAACTACAATGGCGACACCTACAGCTCGGCGGCGTGGGCCGCCTCTACGACCCCCTCGGAGATGCTCGTCGACTACATGCGCGTCTGGCGCAAAACGGGCGTTACGCACTGGAAGCCGCTCGTCTCCGTCCCCGATCTCAACGTCGCCTATAACGGCTCAGGCTCGATCACCTTGCCCTCAGCAGCCACGCTCTGGGGCGATGCCTCTGTGCTCGAGGAAGTCCAGGTTGTTCCCTATGACGCGGCCGAGCCCGGCATGGGCACGCAGTCTTACTACACCACCAATCTTCCGCCCAACGTCACCTATGATGCGCCTTCGCGCACGCTGACCGCCAACTTCGCGTCGGACACGACTGGCGCCGGCCGGCTGCATGTCGTCGTCTACGGCTACAAGGCCGATGGCTCGACGATGGAGCCGCTGCGCTTTGCAATCAATCGCGGCCCGAACATCACGGCCACTTCGCTGCAACCCGTGCCGGCCGCCGGCGGCGGCTCGTCCTGCGACGTCTATTTCACGGCGGACGTCGGCACGATCTTCCCGAAGTCTTTCAGCTTCACCGGGCTCCCGGCGGGCTGGAGCTTCAATCCGGCCACGGCAACTCTCTCGGCCTCGACCGGCGCATCGGGCGGCACCGTGACAATGACGGTTACGAACGGCGTCGGACAGACGGCCAGCAAATCGATCGATATCTGGTCCCCGGCTGTGTTCGGATCGAACCTTGTGTTCGCCTGGGATACGACCTCGACGGCGTCGATGCACGACGACGGCAGCGGCAAGGTCGACTACCTGGCCGACATCTACACCAGCACCAAGCGCATCGCTCAGTCCACAACGACAGCGCGGCCTCTGGCTGCAACCAATGGCGGCCCTGGCGCCAACAAGCGCTTCATTTCGTTCATCTCGAACGGCCTTTCGCTGCGCTCGGACGACGCGGCGGCCGGCAGTGCGGGTGCTATCACTAGTTTCGCCGATACCGCGGACGTCCGCACCGGCAACCGCTACATCTGCTGGGCCTCCAAGGAGACCTCTACGGGCGTGGTCAACCGCGTGCTCGGCTGGTTCAACACGGCCGGCTCGCAGTTCCTGGGCTTCCGCCACACCACCACTGGCCGCGGCGCAGCTATTCAGGCCAATGGTGGCTCGCAGCAGACCACCGATCAGGCGACCAATGATACCAACTGGCATGTCTGGGAGGTTATCTGGAATGGCGCGTCGCTGGTCGTGAAGATGGACGGCACGCAAATCGGCGCTGTTACCATTACTCAGACCGGCGGCATCGCGGCCAACCTGTTCATTCTCGGCGGCTCGCAGGCCGGCGGCGCCTTCATTGGCGGCATCGGTCCCGGTCTGTTTACATCGACTGTTCCGTCGGCCAGCGACCAGACCTATGCCCGGAAATGGGTCGCCACCAAGATGGGCATCACCGTTTCTTAAGTTCCGTCTTGTGTGGTAAGTCAGCGCTGACTTATACTGCCTTGACTGATCAAGGAGGCCAAGTTGACGACCATTGCGTTCAAGGACGGAATTATGGCCTCCGACTCCTGCATCTCGGGCAGCGGCTTCTTCGCCGCCTCGGTTCCGAAGGTGCTGCGCACCTCCGCCGGCGCCCTGATCGGCTGGTCGGGCGAGGCCGACAATCGCGCCGTGCTCGCGCTTCTCGACAAAGTCAAAAATCCCAAGAGCCTGCCTACGAAGCAGGAGATCGCGGCGTGTCAGACCGAATTCGACCTCCTGATCGCCTTCGGTCCGAACCAGGTCTACAACGTCACCTGCGACGAAGATAACGGGCGCTATACCGGCTACGTCACTCTCGCCAATCTCGGCTTTGCGGCCACGGGCTCCGGCTGGGCCCTGGCAACCGGCGCCATGCTCGCCGGCAAATCCGCGCGCGACGCGGTCATGATCGCCTGCAAGGTCGATCGATTTTCCAAGCTTCCGGTTCACGCGCTCTCGTTTGAACCGAAGATCCCCACCAAGAAGCCCAAGCCAAAGCCGAAGTGAGTTTGAAATGTCGCGCGCCGCAGCCCGTCACCAACGTCGTCAGGAAAAGAAGAAGGACCACGGCCCGCTACTGAGACTTGTCGAGGAAGAGATCACCAGGGCGCCCGTGCGCGCCTCCCGCGCTCCGCTCAAGCCGCTGACAGAAGCCCAGCGCCTCTACGGCGCCGCCATCCGCGCCTCGCGCGTGACGTTCGGCATCGGCCCGGCCGGAACGGGCAAGACCTGGTTCGCCGCGGCACTCGCGGCAGAGGCGCTGCTCGCCGGCGAGATCGAGCGAATCATCATCACCCGGCCGGCCCAGGAGGCCGCGGACGAGAAGATGGGCTTCCTGCCTGGCGAGCTCGACGAGAAGATCGAGCCCTATTTCCGGCCCGTCAGGGACGCGCTGGAGGAGCGACTGGGTTCGGGGCAGCTCGAATACCTGATCAAGTCCAAAACGATCGAGGTGCGCCCGCTCGCGTTCCTGCGGGGCGCTACGTTCAAACGGGCGATGATCATTGCCGACGAGATGCAAAATTCGACCGTGACAGGCATGAAGATGCTACTCACGCGAATGGGTGAGGGGTCAACGATGGTTGTCAATGGCGATCCGGATCAATGCGATCTGCCAGATCCTGCGAAATCCGGCCTGCTCGACGCTATAGATCGTCTTAAGCACGTCCAATGCGTGAGTGCGATCCATTTCGGAGTAGAGGATATTGTGCGTGACAGCGTGGTCCAAGAGATCGTCGAAGCCTACATGCGGAAGCGGCCATGACGCAGGGAGTCTACGGAATTCGCTGTCTGGCTAATGGCCGGATCTACGTCGGAAGCGCAAGAAAAATTAAGGATCGATGGCGCCATCATTGCTGGGCTCTCCAGCGACAGAGACATGGTAATCGGCATCTTCAGGCGGCGTGGCTGAAATACGAGGAGTCCTCTTTCGAGTTCATCGTGCTCGAGGAGGTTTCAGACGTTGAGCAGCTGGTTGTTCGGGAACAGGCCTGGCTCGACCAATTTCCGAATAAGTTCAATATTCGCATCCGCGCCGAGAGCAATCGCGGCTTCAGACATTCCCTGGAGTGGCGTCGTCGGGCAAAAGGTCGCAAACATTCACTAGAAACTCGCCTTCGGCTCAGCGAACTCAAAACAGGCCTCAGTCTGAGCGAGGAAACCAAAGGTAAAATTCGGCAGGCGAAGATCGGCACCAAGATGTCCGAGGCCGCTCGCGGCAAGATGAGCGATAGCAGATTCGGCAAGCTGTGCCCTTGGGCCAAAGAGCAACAAGTGGCCCTGACTGCCCGCAAAATGAAACGTTACCTGATCCGGTCGCCGGACGGCGAGCAGTTCGAGATCGTCAATATGCGGCAATTTTGTCGCGAGAGCGGGTTGTGCCAGTCCGGACTGACTGCGGTCGCGCGCGGCAAACGGAGTTCCTACAAGGCTGGGTAGCAAAGGCATACGAATGCGAGAGCAACCCTGAAAGCGAGCGCTATAGAGAGCAAGACAGCGAGACTGATCGAGAAGGTCTCGCGCGAACTCTGAGAGCGTAATGACCGAAGCATTGTTTGGATTGGATACTGGGCAGGATGACGCTGCCCGGATTATGAACCGCTGGATCAAGAACGAGTGGCAGGCCGTCGAGGCCGCCCTCTACCGCGGCAAGTGGTTTGATTACCGCTTCATGAACCCCGTCCAGGCGACCTACCTTTACGCCCACGAGTTCGTCAAAGCCTACAAGCTGGCGTTCTCCGTCAACATCGACTCTGAGCAGGCGCGCTTTGTAAAGCCGCTCGACGTCGAGCGGATGTTCGTGGAGCCCGAGCCGAAGCAGGACGAGCCCGAAAAGGCGTTCCGAAAACGGGCAGCATCCCACAAGATGCGGACGGTAGGGATCTGGCGCGGTCGGATGGTCGCCGATGCAATGGGCATTCCCTACAGCGTCTACCTCGAGCTCGCCTTCCACTGGACGCTGCGCTTCTGGCAACAGCGCCACCTGCCGCGGCCGCAGCAACTTTATTCCGATCTGGTGGTCGACCGCGCAACAATCGGTTGGGAGGAGCGGCAGAGCGCCGAGTTATTCTATTCGACGCTCCCGCAATACAAGAACGGCCTCTACCAGGAGGCCATGTCGATGATGACCGGCGACGACAGCCTCGAGGGCTCTGTTCTGCACGCGCAGAACCAGCACCACGAATGGCTCTTTGCCCAGTGCGAGAACCGCGTCAATGGTCACGAGCTCCTGGCTCAGCTGGTCTTCCACGACCAGGTGCTTCCGCTCGAGAAGGTCAAGGCTCGCCTCGAGGATCACCGGTTCGAGCATTTCCTGTCGTTCGCCAACAGCGAACCGATCATTCAGCGCTATAGCTGACACAACAACGAAAGAGAGACGATCATGGTTTCGACGACCTCGCCCTTCCGCGCGCCCCGCCCACCCTTTAAGCGCGAGAACGCCAGCGATCGCAAGCAATTCAAGCCGAAGCCCTGGAGCCATCAGGGCGACCTGACCGCGGCCAAGGGCAAGACGATCGACATCTTCTTTGGGCCTAGCGACGGTATTCGCGGCGTGCTGCTGGAGGCAGACCAGTTCTCGCTCAAGCTGGAAATTTCGGACGGAACAAATAAGTCAGTCCTGACTTACTTCAAACACAGCATTCGCTCATTCCGGGTGGTTTGATGTCTGACGTCGAGGAGAAAGAGCCGGAGGCCGCCGAAGAGGCGACCTTCGAGTTCGACGAGAAGTTCCAGACCAAGATTGCGGCGCTCGCGCTCCGCGATCCCGTCTTCGTGCAGCGCACCGAGGGCCTGATCGAGCCAACTTATTTCGAGAACGAGATCGACGCGGTCCTGGTCAAGGTCACCCAGGACCACTTCCGGACCTATAAGCAGGCACCGGATCCCGCAACTCTGGTGCGGGTGATCAAGCAGGCCAAGGACGACAAGAAGATCGCGAAGGATATGTGGCCGGACATCAAGCCGCGCCTCGCAACCCTTCTGGGCACCTCGCTATCCAACCGGGATTACGCCATCGACCAGGTCGCCGACTTCGCCAAACACAAGGCGATGGAGGGCGCGATCATGTCCTCGGTCGGCTACCTGGCCAAGGGCGACTACGCCAAGATCGAGCAGCTGGTCCGCGCCGCGGTCAACGTCGGCTCGATCGAGGGCAGCGGGGAATACGACTACTTCGCCGAGATCGAGGCCCGCACCAAGCACCGCAACGCCCTGGCGACCGGCCTGATCAAGCCCGACGGCATCACCACCGGCCTACCCGAGATCGACAAGCATCTCTATCACGGCGGCTGGGGCCGCAAAGAGCTCTCGGCGATCATGGGTCGCGCGAAGTTCGGCAAGTCGATGGCGCTCGGCGACTTCGGCAAGGGCGCTGCGATGGCCGGCTACAAGGTGTTCATCGCCACATGCGAAGTCTCCTGCCGCATCTACGCCGACCGTATGGACGCCAACTTCGCCGACACCGCGATGCAGGCACTCACCGGCTCCGCGTTCGCCGTCGAGGCCAAGATCAAGGCGGCCGAGGCGCGTGCCAAAGCTGCCGGCGGCGTCATCAAGATGGAGGAATACTCCTCCGGCCGGCTCAAGCCCAGCCAGCTCCGTCGGCGCCTGGAGTGGTATCGCGACAAGGGCATCATCTTCGACCTGATCATCGTCGACTATGCCGACATCATGTGTCCGGAACGGCTGACTGGCGAGATCCGCGAGGATAGCCGGTCGATCTGGATCGACCTGCGCGACATCGCCTTCGAGCAGAATGCGGCCGTGCTGACGGCCACCCAAACCAATCGCGAGGGCGCCAAGGCCACCGTCGCCAAGGGCACTGACGTCGCCGAGGACTACAACAAGACCCGTATCGCCGACCTGCTGCTGTCGGGCAATGCAACGGACCCCGAAATCTCGGCCGGCGAGTGCCGGCTGCATTTTGCGGCCAGCCGCAACCAGAAGGAAGTCACGCTCCGCCTCCAGCAGAAGCGCGAGCAGATGAAATTCGCAACCAAGGTGCTGGGCATCCTATGATGAAGTGGGAATATCGGATCATTGAAATCGGCGGCCGGCCGGATGACAAGCGCGCCCTTGATCTGCTCGGCCAGGAGGGCTGGGAGCTCACTGCGATCGGCGGCACTTACGGGCATTTCGCCTATCTCAAGCGTCCGCTGAAGGACTCCCGGCAGTGATGCACGCTCGCGTTGATAAAGAGGAGCTCGTAGAGACCCTCGACCTCGAGTATTGGCTCGATCGAGAGAGTATTGCTTTTAAGACCGCCAGAGGCTCAAGCGGGATGCAACATAATATTCGCGAGTGTCCGCATTGCGGCGATTCGCGCTGGCGCGTCTATCTCAACGCCGAGAGCGGCATCGGCAACTGCTTCGTCTGCAACGAGGGCTTCAACAAGCTCAAGTTCATCCATCTCTACCTCGGCCACGATCCGGAGGACCGCAAGTCCTGGCGCGCCACCTTCGAGCACGCGACGGAGTGCATCAAGGAGCAGGGCTGGCGCCCCAAGCAGACCGTCCAGGTCGCCGTGGCCTATGAAAAGGCCAAGTTCCCGAATTCGTTCGAACTGCCGACACCCGAGGGCTGCAACCTCAAATATCTCGAGGACCGCGGCATCAATGGCGAGCTCGCCAAGTATTTCCATCTGCGCTTCTGCGAGAAGGGCTGGTGGACCTACACCAAGGAAGACGGCACGCCTGGCTACCAGAAGTTCGACGGCCGTGTGATCATCCCGGTCTACGACCTCGATGGCGAGTTCGTCACGTTCCAGGGCCGCGACATCACCGGCACGGCGGGCGATCGCAAATATCTTTTCCCGAAAGGGCTTCCAGGAACGGGCCGATATTTGCTCAACGGGCAATCGGTGCAAAGGGCCAAGCGCGTCGCCATGGGCGAGGGCGGCTTCGACGTCTTCGCCATGAAGAAGGCGTTCGACGAGGAGGTCGCGCTCCGCGACGTGGTGCCCGTTGGCTCGTTCGGCAAGCACCTGTCCTTCGGCCATACAGATGGCGACGACCAGCTGTCCCGGTTTCGGACCCTCAAGGGCCAAGGGCTCGAGGAGGTGACGATCATGTGGGACGGCGAGCACAAGGCGCTGCTCGCCGCCTGCGAAGCGGCCAAGCTGCTGATCCGGATCGGGCTGAAGGCCTACATCGCCCTGTTGCCGGCCGATCGCGACCCGAACGAGGTCACGGGCGACGTCGTGCGGCGCGCCTTCTGGGAGCGGGTTCCCTACAGCCAGGCGCAGCACATCAAATGGATGCTGAAAAACCCGTTCAAAGCTGCCTGATCGTTTCAGTCAGTTTTGACTTACAAACCTGAACGAACACGCTATATGTAATTGAGAGCAGCGCAAGAGCGCACACAACAGCAGAGGGTTCGAAGTCATGTTCCCCATGACGATCGTCAAGAAGTCTGGGCGCGCCCCGTCGACGTCGGGCGGCAAAGACTATCACCTGATCATGATCAAGACCGCGGACGGCCGCGCGCTCTACATCAACCGCTGGGCCAAGGCTCATCAGTGGGGCAACGGCTGGATCTGTGAATATTACCCCGATTATCTCGATGCCAAGCGCGAATGGGATAAGAAGCACCGCGAGAAGATCGAGCGCGAATACCGCGACGTCTTTATCGATAAGGATCACATCGTCTACGACGAGGCCGAGCTCCGTAAGGCGCTGGGGCCGCAGCTAATCAGAGCGATCGGCGGCCCGAAATGGGCACAGCTGATCCCGACTGCCGATGTCAGCGGCATGAAGGACGGGCAGCACGAAGCAGAGTGGGACGAGCGCGCCGGCCGCTACAAGGAGCGCCCGCGCAAGCTCCTCGCCGACGTGCCTGAACCGGTCGAGGCGATCGAAGACCGTATTGCAGCCAATCCACAATGGGGGACCTGGGGATGACTTTTGATCGCGCGCAAGAGGAGTTTAGAGCAAAGCCGTCGGCTCGCACCTCGGCGGTCTATCGCGACACTGCGCTCGACTACTGGACCGACGAAATGATCGGCGACGAGACCCTGCTCGCCGCTCTCCGAGAGATCCGCGACACGACCCTGGAGCACTGAGCCGATGATTAATAAGACCCTTCAGCACGACAACCAGCTCGTCATCAACTGCCCGGTGTTTCCGACCAAGAGTCGGATCGCCGCCTGCTTCATTCTGCGCGATCTCGTCTGGCGCGGCGATGGGCCGGCCGACAAGCGTCAGGGGTGCCAGGCTGCCATGCATTGCGGCAAGTGCCCGATCAATCTCCTGATCAAGCGAATGGTGCAGACCGGCGAGGACACTTATCACTCGACCGTGCCGGGTGAGACCCGCGACTTCGACACCAAGCTGCTGGACGCGACCGGGAAGATCCTGATCTCGGACAAACAGATGCAGCGGCACTCGCTGTCGTCGGCCGAGGAGAAATACCTCCTCGAGCACAACGAGAACGCCAAGAACTACGTCAACAAGACCGTCAAGCAGTCGCGGCGCATCAGCGCCAAGCCAGCGATGGAGCTCGAGAACGTCGAGAAGCCCGCAGCGCCGGCCAAGACCGACGCATCCGCACTCGTGAGTGCCGCCCAGACCGGCGACATGAGCGCCGCGATCAATGCGGAGATGTCCAATGGGTGAGTATTCGCCCGACTTCATCCGCGGACTCAATGCCGGCCGCAAAGAGGGCCTGCGCGAGCTGCGCAAGGAGCTCGCCGGCATCATCATCGAGGAGCACTTCGCGCTCGTAGGTCGCAGCGGCTCGGTCTTCCTTTACCAGGCTCTGGACGACGATTTCTCGGTCAATTCCGTCGAGATCAACGTCGCAGGGTTCGAGGCAACCGGCAAGAAGCCGCCCAAGCGCATCACCGTCACAATCAAGAAGGAGAAGTGAGTTGATTTCGGAACCGATCTACAAGCGCGACACCGCGGGCAAGATCCGCACCTGGCAATACGAGGTCGACGGCGACAAGTATCGCACCATCGCCGGCATTCAGGGCGGCTCGCTCGTCACGTCGGGCTGGACCACCTGCTATGCCAAGAACGCCGGCAAGGCCAACTACACCACTGCATTCGAGCAGGCGCAGAACGAGGCGGCGGCCGAAGAGGGTAAGAAGCTCAAGCGCGAATATCGTATGACCATCGCCGAGCTCGACAGCGTGCCGGTTGGCCCGATGCTCGCCGCCGATTACGGCAAGCTGAAGAAGCCGCTGACCTTCCCGGTCTACAGTCAGCCGAAGCTCGACGGCATCCGGGCGATCATCAACCGGCACGGCGCGTTCTCGCGCGAGCTCCAGCCGCACTACAATTGCGATCACGTCCTCGAGGCGCTGGCGCCGGTGTTCGCGAAGTATCCGGACATCAGCTTCGATGGTGAATTCTACAACCACGACCTCAAGGACGACTTCAACAAGATCGTCTCGGTGGTCCGTAAGCAGAAGCCGACGGCCGACCAGAAGGTCGAGGCCGCGAAGCTGATCCAGTATCACGTCTACGATCTGCCGAGCGACAAATCGTTCGGTCAGCGCGCAGTCGAGATGCTGCGGGTTTTGTCCGAGACTGGCGCGCTCAACAGCGGCGTAATTGTGTTGGTGCCGACCGAGACGATCGCTGATCAGGCGACACTCGATCAGATGAACGGCATTTACACTCAGGACGGCTACGAAGGCCAGATGGTGCGCCTGGACGCGCCCTACGACTTCGACACCCGCTCCAAGAGCCTGCTCAAGCGCAAGGAGTTCATCACCGAGGAATTCCCGATCAAGCGGATCGAGGAGGGCAACGGGAACTGGGCCGGCTACGCCAAGCGTATCGTCCTGGACATCCCGGATGCACCCGAGGGCGAGGTCGGCGCCGGCATGCGCGGCACCCAGGACTTCGCCAAAGAGCTGCTGGCGAACGCC
Source organism: Bradyrhizobium sp. 179 (assembly GCF_023073535.1). NCBI lineage: Bacteria > Pseudomonadati > Pseudomonadota > Alphaproteobacteria > Hyphomicrobiales > Nitrobacteraceae > Bradyrhizobium > Bradyrhizobium sp. 179. The sequence goes on from NZ_JADPJR010000066.1 coordinate 19,512, forward strand.
GCGCGCTACAAGTTCGCCACGATTCGGCACTTCGGCCGCACGCCCGACAATTCGCTTCGCTTCCCGGTCGCGATCGACTTCCAGGGCGCCGAGGGGAGGGTGGACTGATGGGCCTGCAGGACGAGATCAACAAGGCTTGGGACGAGGGCGTCCGGGAGGGTGTCGCCCGGACCGAAGCGCAGATGGGCCAGGCTATTCGCCTGCTCAGCGCGAAGATTGTGGAGCTGGAGGTGCAGAATACGGCGCTCCAGGCTCACAACACGGAGCTCCTGCTCCGTGCGCGAAAGGCCGAGGGCCGCTTGAGAGCGATTGTGGCCCGAATCCAGGGCGAATGGGACAATCTGGACCTGGTCGAATACGGTCCTTTGGGGCAGACGACTGAGGACGTTTTGAGAATTGCGCAATAAGTCAGTATTGACTTATCCAATCCGCGCAATTATGTTACCCCGGCGACTGGGTTAAGTCGTGTTTCTCCTCTGTTGTGCTCGGGGCGGGCTTTCGGGTCCGCCCCTTTTTCCCGAGGAAATGATGGGACAGGATCTGAGGCTCTACAAACCGTTCATCGGCCGGCAGCTCATCGACTGCGTGGACACGATCAAGCTGGTCGCACGCATCCATCACCTGTCGGTCAACGTTCTCGACCCCGCCAACGGCATCTCCAGCAATATCGACGTGAACCCGAACCGGCTTAACGTCTGGCTCGATGACGGCTCGCACGTCAAGAAATTCACGGTCGGCTGATGACCGAGATCCTCATCTACATGCTGATCGCGTCCGGCGGCACGTTTCTAGGCCTGGCACTGGGCATCTATCTGCTCTACCTCGCCTCGAAACACGTCGGGCCAATGTTCTAAGCGGCGCGCTGGAAGCAGCAACGGTGGTGCGGTTGGAGTTGATCGCCCTTCTGAGCCATTCGCCAAGTGATCGGTTCGATCCCGGTCCGCCGCCCCACCGATGTTCGAGGGTAGCCAAGTGGTAAGGCAGGTGACTGTTACTCACCCCACCGCAGGTTCGAATCCTGCCCCTCGAGCCAACCTCCTGAAAACCCTTAACACACGTCGAAAAACCTTCTCTTAGTTTGGGTTCCCATGAAATACGCCCTCGGCGGCATCGCCTTCATCGCTGCGCTCGTCATCCTCAACAACACCGGCCTGCTCAGAACGGCGGCGGACTGGTATTTTTCCGAACCAAAGCCAATAGCTCGGCCCGAAGATTCATTCGGCCATCCTTGATCATCCGCACCACGGATCGCAGATAGCCGCCCGGATTGTGGATGCGCTGCGCCTGGCCGCGCGCGGCGTCGTTCTCATAGAGCTGGAGCACCAGGCAGACCGCGGCCGCGGCCGACACCGGCCCGAGGGCTTCCACCGCTTCGCTCCACACGGTCGCGTGTGCGCCCAGCGTCGAGCGCAGGACGCGGCCGGCGGCGACCAGGTCGACCTCATCCTTCGGTTGCTCGACGTATTCCAAAAGAGAAGGACATGCTTCGACGACCAGCGCCACGGGGAGGGCGCTCGTTGGTGGAGAAGGATCTTCCACGACCTCAGCTCCTCGCGGAGCCTCTTGCTCCAATCTCTGGATTTTAGATTCGGAGGGTTTTGATTCAATGAGACGGCCGTTCTTGCCGCCAGAGGCGGCTAGATAGAACGTTTCCTCGAGCTCCTGGCGCAAAGCGCGCCACTCGACCAGCACCGGCTCCACCGCCTCCGCAGCCGCCGCAGCCGCCGTCCTGGAGCGTCTCGGCGTGCGGCCGACCAGCTGCTCGAACCGCGTAAGAAATCTGCCACCAATTTCTTTCAGCGCCGCGATCGTCTCCTGCGCGGCCCGCCGGCAGATAGTGATCTCGTCAAACATGCGCTCCCGCCGCTCGATCTCCGCAGTCTGCTCGGCGATCAGCTCCACGAACTCGGCACGCCGGTTGTAGAGTGGGGTCAGGTCGAAGCCATAGGCGTCCAGCAGGTCGCCGGCCTTGTTGCGGATGGCGAAGCGCTTGCCGTTGGCCGAATCCTTGACGGAGACCAGGCACAGCTCCACGAGACGGCCGATCCCATAGCGGACGGCCCGCTCGGACAGGCCAGTGCGGGCGACCAGGTAGTCGTTCGAGGGGTAGACGAGGATCTTGTCCTTCACCATCACCTCGCCCCAGACGCCCACGAGCTCACCCAGCAGATTGCGCAGGGAAGGGGACAGCCGCAGCCCCTTCATGGCGTTGCGCGCGGCCGTGTTGAGCTCCCGACGGCTTACGGCACGATCCGGCTCTACGGTATGCCTGCGTCCCTCCAGGGCAGCCGCGGTCGCCCTCCGCCATCCTGACGATGCCGGTTGCATGTCTTTTCCCCAAATTTGGGCAAGCGGGAGCGATCACCCGATTCGGGGTGTTCTTGACACCGAATCAAACAGTTGGCATAAGGGGAGCGTGCTGTTGCTAACCCGGTTTCCAACTGTCGGTTAGATTGCTATCCAAGGCCTCTGAAGTGTCCAGCTTCAGGGGCCTTTTGCTTGCGTAGGTTGCTGATCCTGTTGCAGAAAAACCTTCTGTAGCGCGTCGATGATTGCCCACCGCCGCGATTCATACGCACCTGACGCCACCTTACTGTCGATGACCTCGCGGATCTCCTTTGGGATCGAGATATTGGTCTCGACGAAACCCTCGGCCGCGCGCCGCTCGCGCAGCTTTCTGACACGCTGGGGTCCACCAAAGTCCGCCATGGCATTCCTCTCGTTACGTTACGAGGATTGTCATGATTCGGAACTATTACCAAGGCCTTGTCAGTCGGCAAAAATCCCCGTAGCGCCCCGAATCGGGTTCGGGTATAAGTGGCAACATCAACATAGCACCGGCGCCACGTTGCAAATCTATTAGGCAACTGCAATTCGCATAACATCCATTATGGAATATTTCACCCGTAACTTGTTGAAACATATAGGCATTTCTCTTTCTATACACAACCGCTCTTGACTTGTCCCAATTTTAGGAACAGTTTCCGCGAAGTCAGCATTGACTAGATGGGAGTTGCACTTCCGAGCACAAAGCCTTTTTTGATCTGCTATACGTTCATCATCGCTCAGACGTTTGCGCGAATGCAAACGCCGAGAGAGCTGATATCGAGAGCAATCATTGCGGGGCGTCGGCAACCGCCATTGAGGAGAAGTTTTGATGTTGTCTACTATGGAGGGCGCGAAAGTGTCCAAGACCCCGAATAAGACTGCCTCTGGGATTAAAATTCACGAGTTTATTGCGGCTCAACTCGAGATCGCCAAGACGATGGGTAAGACCCAGCGCGACGTCGCCGAGGCGATCGGCTACGACAAACCGAACCCGGTCAACATGATGGCCAAGGGCACTATGAAGGTGCCCTTGGACAAGGTGCCCCTGCTCGCCAGGGCGCTGAACGTTGACGCGGGCTTCCTGTTTCGACTGGCGCTCAACCAGTATTGGCCGGATGCGGCCGATGCCATCGCGCAGATCTTCGGCACCCCGCTGACGAAGAACGAAAAGGAAATCATCGAGTTCATTCGCGGCGTGTCGAAGAACTCGGACCCTTCTTTGTCTCGCGATGTCGAGGCGAAGCTCCGGGCAGCGTTCAAAGAATAAGGCGGTTCGAACGTTCCCGTAGTTTAGGCGGCCTTGCGGGGCCGCTTAAATTATGCCATCTGACGAAAGTCAGTGCTGACTTAATCCATGCAATCAGGAATAGCGGTATATGTCTCGCATCACCGAAGTCTCCCATGAACGTGCCTACGAGCTCGCCAACGAGCTCCAAAACAAAGAGACCTACGAAGGTCAGGTTTGCACAGTCTTCAGTGGCACGCATCCGGAGCTCGGCGACGTCCACATCACGATCCCGCCCATGGGCAATTCGCTGCTCGCCGCGGCTGATCTTACCAAGCTTCTCCCAATTGTAACCCAACGTCTGACGCTGTAGCGTTTTTCTACAGTCACTTCTGACTTACAGGGCACAGCACAGCATGAACAAAGTCCAGCAACTCCGCGAGGTTGTTAAGAAGCTCGTTCCGATGATCGGAGCGCGCGGCATCGCAGTGACCCAGGTGGGCGCGCAGGCCTTTGTTGCGACCGACAAGAAGACGTTGAAGCCGATCCGGGTCAATATCCCGCATCTGCCGGACGACGCCGACGATCGCCTGTGCTTCGCAATTCAAGGCTTCATCGACCACGAGATCGGCCACGTCCTCGATACGGACTGGGCCGCCGTGGCCGAGAGCGAGAAGCGCGGTGCGACCCCCGATCGCGCTCGCCGCGCCAAGATGACGCCGCAGCAGGCTGGCCAGTTCATGAGCCAGGTCCACAACGTCGTCGAAGATCCGTATGTCGAGCGGAAGATGGCCGAGCGCTTCAAGGGCTCCGCCTACAACGTCGACAAGCTCCACGACATTTTCATCGAGAAGATCTCCAAGCCCGCGATCGAGAGGGCCAAGACGCCGCAAGACCGCTTCGGCTGCATCTTCGTCGCGCTGGTCCGCTCCTGGGCCTGCCAGCAGAAGTTCACCGATTTCATCGTCGCCAACGGCTACGACAAGGACCCTCTCGTCGATGCTTACTCGAAGCTGGTCCCGGAGAAGGTCAAGCAGCGCATCGGCAAGACGAAGGACTCCTGGGAGACCCTCGAGATCGCCGAGATCCTGTTCGACATCATGCACCCCGAGCCGCCCCCTCCTCCGCCGGCGATGCCGCAGCAAAGCATGGCTGACGCCATCAACGAGGAGATGAAGGATCAGGAGGAGCAGTCCGACAGCAAGAAGTCGGACGATCCGGATGGCGAAGGCAACAACCAGGATAAGCCCGAGGACGAAGAGGACAACGGTTCGGACGGCGATCAGTCGGACGAGCAGCAGCCGGCTGGCGAAGAAGGTGACGACGGCGAAGGCGACACCGGAGAGGGTGAAAAGGATGGCAAAGAAGGCGAGGAAGCCGAAGGGTCCGAGGGTGAAGGGGAAGCGGACGATGAGTCCGAGGCGGACGAGGGAGACGGGAGCGAAGCCGATGCCGAAGGCGACCAGGAGGGCGCTGGCGGACGCGACGGTGATCAGGACGAGGACGAGCGCGAAAACGGCGATAGCGAAGGCAAATCGGACGCCGGCGACGAAGAAGATGATGGAGAGGAGGCTGGCGGCGACGACGCGGGCGCTGGCGGGTCCGAAGGCTCCGAGCCTCTCGATGAAGATGACGGCGACGAAGCTGGTGACGATGATGCTTCCGGCGACGACAAAGGCGATGCCGAAGGCGATGCCGAAGGCGGCTCCGGCGACCAGGACGGTGAAGGGGACGACGAGGGATCTGGCGCGAAAGGCGAGAACGCCGAGGGCGACGAAGATGCCGATGGCTCTCAGTCAGAGGGTGATGCCGGTGATAACGACGACGGCGGCGATGAAGGCGAGAGTGATGAAGGCGAAGCCGACGGCGAAGTAGGCTCCGAGGCAGACGACCAAGCAGACGGTCAGTCCCGCCCCACTGGCGAGAAGGCCGACGCGGAAGACGAAGCTCAGACGGTGAGCGAGCACTCCGAGCTCGCGCCCGAAAGCAACCCGTTCATGGGCGCGGAAATCGAAAACCTCGGCGATGACATGGCGAAGGGTATCGCCTTCATCATCACCAACGAGGCGACGCGCAGCATCAAGGGCCTGGACTATCGCGTCTACACGACCGAGTGGGACGTCTGTGAGAAGTTCCCCGTGCCCGAGGGCAACCCCGAACTGGAGGTCTACCGTAAGGGCAAGCGCGGTCGTTATGAGTGCGAGAAGGTCACGCTTAATGGCCTGGTCACGGAGCTCGACGAGCGCACCGGTCACATGGTCGCGCCGATGCAAAAGGACATCGAGCGTATGATGGCCGCGCGCAGCCAGGTGCTCAAAGTGCCGGGCTTCCGGTCGGGCCGCCTGCACTCCGGCTCGCTGCATCGCCTGCGCACTGGCGACGACCGTGTGTTTCGCCGCCTCGAGGAGCACAAGTCGCAGGAGACGGCCGTCACGCTCCTGATCGACAATTCCGGCTCAATGTCCGGCGAGAAGATGGAGATGGCCATGAGCGCAGGCTACGCCCTCTCCTCGACCTTGCAGCGGGTCAACATCAAGCACGAGGTCATCGGGTTCACCACGATGATCCCGCGGGGCGTCAAGGATTGGGCCGAGCAGCAAGAGGCCGAAGAGGAGCGCATCGGTCGAAAGTTCTCGCGCTACGGCGCGCTCTATCACCCGATCTACAAGGAAGTGAATGAGCGCCTGACCCCCGATGTGAAGCGCCGCTTCGCGATCGCGCCCTATACCTGCCCGATGCAGGGCAACACCGACGGCGAGGCCGTTCGCTTCGCCGGCAACCGCCTGGCGATGCGTCAAGAGCCGCGCAAGGTGCTGATCGTGCTGTCCGACGGGCACCCCGCGGGCATGTCCTACTACTCGGACGAAATCTACTCGGACCTCCATAAGGCGGTCGAGGAGTGCGAGAAAAAGCGGATCGAGACGATCGGCATCGGCATCATGGATAGCTCGGTTAAGACCTTCTACCCGAAGGCCGTCGTGCTGAAGGATCTCGCCGAGCTGCCGAAGCAAGTGATGAAGGAACTGAAAGGAATCCTGCTGCAATGACCAGACCAGCGATACCGAAAGATTGGAAGGTCGACACGCGCCCTGCCCGCTTTGGCTGGGCTCCCGGCGACTATGTAGGCCACTGCCGCGACTGCGGCGAGGGCTTCATTGGGGCAAAGCGCTCGCCGACCTGCGCCGACTGCGCCTACGCGACGCCCGATCCACAACCACGGGTCCCATGCTTCATGTTTGGGGACCTCTATGGGGAGTTCAGCTGATGGCATTGCTATTCGCCAAATGCGATCACCAGGACCCCGGCGCCAAGGATTGCGTGCCGGCGGTGCTCAACAAATACCACTGCACCTATTGCGACGTGTCCTGGGAGGACATCTGGTCGTGTGGGTGCGACGACGAATGCCCAAGGTGCGGCAAGGATTTCACGCCCGAATCCTCGGAAGAGGTCGGTCCCTGCGCCTGCGCCGTCCTTTAACGTCCCTATTCCCTAAAGTCAGTTCTGACTTGTATTCCAGTCAGTTTTGACTTACACATAGCAAATCAGCAGCACAGCACACGGGGTCACAATGAGCGACAAAGGCAAGATCAAGTGCGAACTGGACAGCGCACTGGTCCATTCCATCGAACTTCACCTTAAGAAGTATCACCCGAGCGTCAGCCTCGAGGAGTATCAGCGCCGCTTCCCGAGCGCGCCGCTCCTGTCGGAGATCGCCAAGGATGCGATCCGCAAGAAGCGCGCCGACAAGGAGGCCGAGAAGGCCAACGCCGGCGCCCGCCAGCCGCTGACCGATCTGTTTGGCTTCCCCGCCGCGTCGGTGACGAACAGCCAGGGCAAGATCATGGACGCCCGCGTCTACGATCGCAGCGAGTTCTCCGCCGATGATCTCGCCTGGGTCCCCAAGATCGACCCGGATTACATCTTCAACATCGACCTGACCAAGATCGCCTTGATGGCGCTCGAGCTCAACAAGCCGGCGCTGTTCTGGGGCCTGCATGGCACCGGCAAGACGACGCAGTGGGAGCAGGTCTGCGCCCGCACGAACCGCCCCTTCCAGCGCGTGCAGCACACGGTCAACACCGAAGAGGCGCACATCACGGGCCAGTATATCGTGGTCTCGGAGGTCACCGTCGGTCCCGACGGCAAGGATCACGTCCACGCCGTCACCAAGTTCAACCCCGGCCCCCTCGCCCTCGCCATGAAATACGGCTGGGTCTACTGCGCCGACGAATACGATTTCGGCATGCCGAGCGTGCTCGCCGTCTACCAGCCGGTGATGGAAGGCAAGCCGCTGATCATCAAGGACGCCCCGCCCGAGTGGCGTGTGATCGAGCCGCATCCGAACTTCCGCTTCGTCGCGACCGGCAACACCAACGGCGGCGGCGACGAGACGGGCCTCTACCAGGGCACGCAGATCCAGAACGCCGCGAACTACTCGCGCTTCGCAGTCACCAAGCAAGTCCCCTACATGGACGCGAAGATCGAAGCCGCGGTCGTCGCCGGCAAGTCGGGCATCCGCATGCAGGAAGCGACCAAGATCGTCCAGTATGCGACCGAGATCCGCAAGTCCTTCAGCGGCGGGCAGATCAGCAACACGGTGAGCCCGCGCGAATTGATCAACGCCGCGCTGTTCGGTGTCGTCACCGGCGGCAACTGGCGCGAGGGTCTGGCGCTCGCTTTCGCGAACCGCTTGTCGCCGACCGATCGTGAGGTCGTCGACCAGTATGCCCAGCGTCTGTTCGGCTAAGGGGCGGAGCGATGAACATGGTTCTGCGCATCGAGGACTCGATGCCCGCCATTAATTCGTTCGCTCGGCGCGTGCTGCGCCGGGTGACGGCGGCAAAGTCCGTTATCACGGTCGACGACATTGTGTCGGAATGCACGATCGCCTGGTGCATCGCGCGCGACAACTGGAATGAGGCTTCCGGCGTGCCGTTCCTGGCCTATTTGCGCATTGGAATGCGCAACCACATCAATCGCTGGGTCGAGAAGGAGCTCCGCGAACACAGCGCATCCCATCTGGAGTTCGACAAGCCGCATAGCGAAAACGGCGATGGCGATCTCTACGAGGTGTTTGCCGACGAGCGCGCCGACCTGCCCGACGACATTCTGGAGCAGAACGATCGCCGCGCCAAGCAACTCTCCCGGCTCTCGCCGCGGGCCCGCCAATTCGTCGAGCTTCTCGACAGCCCGCCCAAGGCGCTCGTCGACATCCTTCAGGCGCTCAAGGCCCGTCAGGAGTTCGCGATGCAGCGAGGCGTTCCGGCCGCGCCGGTGCCGAAGCGCATCCTCATGACGCTGGTGTTTCGCTTCATGGGCGCCACGCCCCGCGAGCAGACCCAGATCAACGAGGAGCTCGAGGCGAAATTCAACCTCAAGGACGCATTCGCCAAGATGGACAGGATCAAGCGCTAATGGAACCCAATCGTCTGCTCGCTCCAGGATGCTACGGCATGTCCATGTGCTTCCGGGAGGGCACCGCGGAGTGCAGCACCTGCCCTTTCGCTGCCTCCTGTAAGCCCCGTGCCGAGGCTCAGCTTGCGATGCTGCGCGCGGAGCTCGGCGTCGTGGTGCCGGAGCGCAAGGCCGCCCCGAAGCCCGCGGCACCCGGCCCGGTCATGGAGCTCACCAACGGGCTACCGAAGAAGGTCGCGGCCTGGATCGCCTACATCGAGCGCGAGGGTATCAAGATCAACGAGGCGCTGACCAAGGGCGAGAACCCGTTCCGCGGCAAGCGCCCGGCCTTCCTGGCGATCGCCTGTCACCTGCTGCTCAAGCTGCCGCAGGGCGTCAGTCGCGATCTCCTGACCCAGTGTTTCCGCGACAAGCTGTCCTGGTCGGCTGAGACGACCGCGGCACACGTCACTCAGGCCCGTCAGATCCTCGCCCATGTGGGCGCGATCGAGGAAGTCGACGGCATGATCAAGTTGAGGGCGGCATGAGGTTTAATTGCGATTGGCTACAGCAGCGCAACGAACGTCGCTGGAAGCGGCGATACCAATGGCATCGCTGGTTCGCTTGGCGCCCGGTGCGGATTGCCGCGGGCGACCGCCGGTGGCTGGAGTTCGTCGAGCGCCGCCGGCAGTGCGGCAAATATTTCGTCGAGTGGGAATACTGGGATTACCGCGCGATTGAGAGGGCGGCATGAACTACGGACCCTACCTGCCCGACTTCGTGTGGCCCGCCTGGTCGATCTGGCTCGGCGTGTTCCTGCTCGTCGCCTTCCTCGACTTCCTCTGGGCGCTCTACAACCGCGCGACCGTCGCCAAGCGACCGGTTCGCGCCAGCATGCTCGCAACCGCGCTCTACGGTGTCGGGGCGGTCAGCGTCATGGGTTACAGCAATGACCCCTGGCTCCTCATTCCGGCGTGCGCGGGCGCATTCGTCGGCACCTATTTCGCGACCCATATGGAGTGCGCCTAATGAACCTTAGTCGCGAGGAGCTCCGCAAGCATTCGCCGCAGACCCTGCGGGATAAGCACGGCATCGGTCTTCAAGAGGGCAATCGCTTGATCAATACGGCGCTTATGCTGGACGCCCTCGACAAGGCCAAGACGCTGATCGAGGTCAAGGCCGTTGTTCAGCGTTTCATTACCATGCAGACGGGAGTTGTTTAGTGCATACGGTTCTGGCGGCACGTTCCGACTTCTCGATCGGCGAGAGCATTCTCACGGTCGAGGATCTGGTGAAAAAGGCCAAGGAGGCCGGCGCCAAGGTCGTCGGGCTCACCGACACCATGACGATCACCGGCATGATCGACTTCACCAACCGGTCGAAGAAGGCCGAGATCAGGCCGATCATCGGTTGCCGGCTGCGCCTGGTCGACGATCCGTCCTGGCGCAAGACCAAGGACGACAAAAAGGCACCGGCGGAATATTACGTCACCGCGTATGTGCTGTCCGAGGCGGGCCTCAAGGCGCTGTTTCGGCTGCTGACGCTCGCCAACTCCGAGGAGCGCTTCTATTTCGATCCCAAGCTATCATTTGAGGATCTGAAGGCCGAACTCGCCAAACTTGGCGATGAGGATCTAGCTCTGACGACCGGTGACGCCCAGAGCATTTTAACTCACCCCAATGGCGAGGCGATTATCGACGACTGGCTGAAGACCACCCCAGTCACGATCTTCGCCCAGATCACCCCGATCGACACGCCCTATTACGACACCATCAACGCGCGGGCTGTCACGTTGAGCCAAAAGTTCAAATGCTTCCCGCTCGTCACCCGTCCGGTGCTCTACGGCGAGAACGAAGCCGACGCCCGCGACGTGATGAACGCCGTGTCGAACAACACCAAGATGACCGAGCTCTGGATCGAGCAGCCGCATTTCCGCGATCTCTACCCGCTGAACGATCGCGGTCTCGTGCTCCAGCTCGCCGCGCTCAAGTCACGGCTCGAGAAGCGCGGGATCACCGCGGGTCCCACACTGGCCCAAGGCGTGCGCAACACCGACGCGCTGGCTGAGCGCGTGAGCTACATCTGGTCGAAACAGCCCGTTTCGCTGCCCCAGATGGCGCCCGACGAGTTCAAGGCACTGGTCGAGGCCTGCAAGGCCGGCTGGAGCAAGCGTTTTACCACAACTGCATTCGGACATCGGCCCTCCACCCAGGAGCTCACCGACGTCTACAAGCCCCGCCTGGCCTACGAGCTCGAGGTTCTCAAGAAACTCGGCTTCTCCGGCTACTTTCTCCTCGTGATGGATATTGTCAACTATGCGAAAGCGAACGGAATTCTGGTGGGTCCCGGCCGCGGATCGGTCGGAGGCTCTCTCGTCGCGTATCTTGTTGGGATTACCGACTGTGATCCTATTAGGTTCGGGCTTCTGTTTGAGCGGTTCATCAACCCCGACCGTATCGACTTGCCCGACGCCGACCTCGACTTCATGTCCGAACGCCGAGGAGAAGTAATTGACTACCTCGTTCGCAAATACGGTCAGGCGCGCGTGGCGGGCATTTCTAACTTCGGCAAGCTCGCTGCCGCTTCGAGCATTCGTAACATTGGCAAGGCGTTCGGACTCTCCGAATTTGACTATGTTTGCTCTAAGTATGCTCCCAAGGAGCACGGCGCCAACGTCTCCCTACCGAAAGCAGCCGAGATCACCCCGGAGATAGGAGCGTTCCGTGACCGCTACAAGCCATTGTGGGACGTTATGGTTCGTCTCGAAGGAACTCAGAACATCTTGGGCCGGCACGCCGCCGGCGTCGTGGTCGCCGGATGCGACCTGGTCGAGCGCGGCGTGATCGAGCGGCGCAAGGACGGCGCCACGGTCAATTGGGACAAGCGCATCGTCGAGGATCAGGGCCTGGTCAAGGTCGACATCCTCGGCCTGTCCACGCTCGACCTGATCGACCTGACGCTGAAATATATCCGCAAGCGGCACTCGCAGAAGGTCAACCTGATGCAGATTCCGCTCGACGACGAAAAGGTGCTCCAGGCTTTCGCAGAAGCGAAGACCACCGGCATCTTCCAGTTCGAGGGCGGCGGCATGCGGCGCCTGCTCAAGGAGCTCGGCAAGGACACCGGCATCACCTTCGACGACATCACGGCCGCGACCGCGCTCTACCGGCCGGGCCCGATGGAGTCGGGCATGATGGACAGCTTCTGGAAGCGCAAGCAGGGCCTGGAGACCGTCGAATACGACCACGAGCTCATGGAGCCGATCCTAAAGCCGACCTTCGGTGTGATCGTCTACCAGGAGCAGGTCATGCAGATTTCGCGCGTGATCGCCGGCTATTCGGCGCCCGACGCCGACAAGCTGCGCAAAATCATGGGCAAGAAGCTGCCGGAAGAAATGGCTAAGGAGCGCGGCAAGTTCGTCGACGGCTGCGTCAAGACGATCGGCTGCGACAAAGAGTGGGCCGGAGACCTGTTCGACAAGATCGAGGGCTTCGCCGGCTACGGCTTCAACAAGTCGCACTCGGTCGAATACACCCTGATCTCCTACCAGTCGATGTGGCTGAAGGTGAACTATCCGGTCGAGTTCTTCGCCGCGGCGCTGTCGCTGATGAAGGAGGACAAGCTGCCGGCGATCCTGAAGGACGCCACCAATTTCGGCATCAAGATGCTGATGCCGGACATCAACTATTCGACGGGCCAGTTCGAGATCCTGACCGATACCAGCCTGTGTATCCCCTTCGACCGGGTCAAGGGCGTGTCCGAGAAGGCCCGCACCGCGATCCTGAAGGCGCGCGAGGATGGCGATTTCCGGACCATGAAGGAGTTCGTCGCGCGGGTCGAGCGCCGGGTCTGCAACAAGCGGGTTGTCGAGGCGCTGGATGCGGTCGGCGCGTTCGCGCGCATCGAACCCACCCAGCCGGCCGCAAACGATCCCAGCCGCATCGCAGCCCAGAAGGAATTGATCCCTGGACTGATCATCGAGGTGGTCCCGGTCAACCGCGAAATGCACGCCGACAAGTTCACCAAGGCGAAGCTGGGCCAGATCGTGACCGAATACCGCCAGGCGGAGGGCGGCGACGGCCAGGGCGTCAAGCCGACGATGGGCAAGAACGCCAAATTCATGGTGATCTTCGACGCGCCCAGCCGCTCCGAGGAGCAGATCGGCGCGTTCTCCTGGGGCGACAACTTCCATTCCGTCGCCTGCTCGCTGTCGGATGCCGGCCTGGAGCGCGCCGACGCCTACTGGACGGGCCTGATCAAGCGCCCCAAGGAAGGCAAGCAGGTCTCGCCGGCGGAGATTAACAAATACGTCGGCTACCTGGACAAGGAGATCGACCTGCTCAAGCCGCCGGCGATCGTGCTGCTCGGCTCGACCGCGGTCCGGCACTTCTTCCCCGACTTCAAGGGCAAGGCGTCCGACCAGGCAGGCAAAGTGATCTACTCCAAGCGCTATGACGCCAACTTCGTCATCGGTTTCAACCCCGGCGAAATCTTCCACGACCCTGACAAGCAGGTGCTCATGGACGAGGTGTTCGCCACAGTCGCGAGTTTCATCGAATGAGCATCGAGTTCGTCCGATCCCAGGTCGAGTATTACCGACGCAACCTGCGCCGCGGTCATCCGCGCGATTGGAACATGATCGTCGGACTGTTCCAATACTACGAGCAGGAGCTGCAACGGCTCGAAGATTCCACGCGCAATCCAGACTGATCTCGCTATAGTCTGCATTGACAGTCAGCACTGACTTACTTAAGAGGGCCACATGAGCGACACCGACACGACGACCCCCGCCCCTGCCCCGAAGCCGACCCCGAGGATCGCGGTCAAGAATTTCATCGACGGAACCCAGGCCCGCAAGGACGCTTCGTTCTCGCTCGCCGACCTGTCGAGCGCGTTCCAGGACCAGATGTCCTTCCGCATCCACTACGGCGAGCTCAAGGCCCAGGCCGAGCGCCAGGTCGCGGACCTCAAGCTCAAGCTGGAAGCGGCCGAGAGCAAGGTCGGTCGCGAGATCCGCGACGACCTGACCAAGCAGGGCGTGAAGGTGACCGAGAAGCTCCTCGAGCAGGAGATGAATGCGCACCGCACCATCCTGGCGATCAAGCTCGCCATCAACGAGGCGAAGCAGGTGTTCGAGGTCGCAAAGGCGGTCTACGAGGCCTTCGACGATCGCCAGAAGATGCTGATGTCAGCCGGCGCCAAGGACCGCGTCGAGATGGAAGGCGACATTCGCATGGGCGTTGCCGCTGTGCGCGACACCGCGATCAAGACCGGCGCCGCCGACATGCTCGAAAAGCGCCGGCAGCTGCTCGCAGGGAACGCGGCATGAAGATCGGCGGCATCGTCATCGTGGGCGGCTATCTGGCGATTGGCGCCCTGGTTCACTGGGCCCTCATCGGCCCCACCTTTCACGTTGCCAGCGTCGCCTCATGGGGCGTCGTCTTCGCCTGGCCCTTTATCCTGTTTGTGCTCGGGCTGTTGATCTGCCTGACGCTCTGGATCGCCGTCGGATCTGTGATCGCGGCGATCGAATGGTTGACTCTGGTGCGCCAGGTCAATCGCAACCAGCGCGCTTACAAGCGCTAAAACCCAAGAAAAACACGGAGTTAACAGTGAAGCGTCTTCTGACGGGGCTTGTCTGCGCCCTCGCGATACAGTCAGCCCTGACAACCATGGCCGAGGCCCGCCCGCGCCACCACCGACACCACGCATCCCATGTCCGGATCGTGCAGCCGCAGCAGGAGGCCTACCCGACGTTCGGGTCGTTCTTCGCGGCATCCAGCGACATCGTCGGCCGCGCTCGTGCCCATCTCGGCGACACCGCCCGCGAGGTCGGCGTCCGCACCAATCTCTGGTGCTCGGCGTTCCTGCGCAAGCTCACCGGCGCCAAGGACGTCGACGACCGCGCTCTGTCGTGGGAGCGCCATCAGCGCGTCGCTCCGCAGGTCGGCGCCGTCGTGACGATGGGCCGGCGCGGCGGCGGGCATGTTGGTGTGGTCTCCGGCTTCACCAAGAACGGCGACCCGATCGTGATCAGCGGCAACCACCGCAATCGCGTGGCCGAGAGCGTCTATCCGCGCTCCCGCATCCGCGCCTGGCTCTCTCCGACCTCCTGAAGAAATCACGTCCCGGATCAAGAAAGAGAGCGAGATCCGAGACGTGAACGCTATAGCTCAATAGCGAAATCGCTAATTAGCGACCGGCAGTTACGACCCAACCCTGAACCAAAGGAACCAAAGTGCCCACCCTCTCCCCCGAACTCCTCAAGCTTGTGAAGTCCTCGAAGAACAAGCACTCCCGAGCCGGCAAGTCCGTCTCGATCGGCGAAGGCAAGACCACCATCCGCGTCCTCGCCAAGCCCGATGGCTCCCAGTTCTGGGAAGACCTGGGCGTCCACTGGATCAAGACCGAAGTGAACGGCAAGCCCGTCGCTGTCGTGGGTTGCCACGACGAGGTCCACGGCCAGCCCTGCCCCATCTGCACCGCGATCGCCAAGGCGACCGAAGCTGCGACCTCCGACGAGGAGATCAAGCTGATCAAGGAGTGGAAGGCCAGCAAGACGGTCATCGTCAACGCGCTCGTCCGCTCGGGCACCAACAAGTCCGACGAGCCGCAGATCGTCGAACTCAAGTCGTCGGTCTGGGGTCAGATCTCCGGCATGATCGCCGAATACATGGAAGCCGATAAGGATCTCCTCGACCTCAAGGAAGGTCAGGATTTCGTTGTCGAGCGCCGTGGTCGCGGCATCGACACCAAGTATACGGTCATGCTGGCTCCGCGCTCGCAGCCGGTCGACGAGTCCGTGCTCGAAGGCATGCACGACCTGAAGGCTTGGATCGAGTCTCAGTTCTTCCGCGGCGAAGAGACCAAGGCGCTCACCGCGATCGCCCAAGTCACCGGCATCACCGTCGGCACGGGTGCTCGTCTGGCTGCCCCGGCCCGCTCTGCCCTGCTGACCAAGCCGGCTGCGGTGGTCGAAGACGCCGAAGTCGAGGAAGTCGCCGAAGCGCTGGTCGAAGCCGAGAGCGAGACGGTCGTCGAGGAAGCTGTGGTCGAAGAGACCAAGGCCGAGACCGACGAGGAGCGCGAGCTCCGCGAATTCCGCGAGTTCAAGGCGGCCCAGGCTGCCAAGAAGGCGGAAGCCGACAAGGCCGCAGCTGCTGCGAACGCGGACGCTGTGAAGAAGGCTGCCGCTGCAAAGCTCGCGGCCGAGAAGAAGGAAACTGCCGAGTTCGCCGCCAAGAAGAAGGCAGCCGCCGAGAGCACCGTCTCGAAGGATGCCTTCAACGCCGACCTGCCGGCGGACGAGATCGACAGCCTGCTGGCTGATCTGGACTCGTAAGAGCTTCGGGGCGGCCCCCAACGCCCCGACGACCGCGCCCTGGTGATGTGCTGTGCCCCCCGATGCGTCACCAGGGCGCCCTTTTGCTCGCAGGAGACAGTTGTGACTGAACGTTGGCTTCCCATTCCCGGCTTTGTCGGCATCTACGAGGTCTCTGATCTCGGTCGGGTGCGCGCAGTCGAGCGCATTGATGGCGGAGGCCGGAAGCGGGGCGGAATTCTCAAGCCTTATCTGAGCAAGAAGGGTTATCACCGCGTCGGTTTGCGCGACCGAAAGCACTACAGCGTTCACCAGCTCGTGCTGCGCGCATTTCGCGGACCACCAGGCCCAAATGAAGAGGGTTGTCACGACAACGGTATTCGCACCGACAATCGGCTCGATAACCTCTACTGGGGCACGCCGACCCAAAACAATCGTGACCGAAAGCGTCATGGAACGATGCCTGTCGGAGAAACGCATCCGCAGGCCAAGGTCGACGAGGATACGGTCCGGAAGATCAAAGCCCGTCTAAAGACGGAGCCGCGCTCCGTCGATGTTGCTCTCGAATTCGGGACAACAAAATGGATTATCGATGCGATCCGCTCGGGGCGGACCTGGAGGCATGTGTGAAGCGCGGTTTGCTACTGATCGACGGCTCGAACATCGCTCACGCGGCCAATAATGGCGGTGCGTTGAGAGTGGGTGATCTGCCGACTCAAGCCATCTTCGGCATGTTGAGAACGCTCCGGCCGATGATGGCGATCTACACCATGCTCGAGCCTGTTATTTTATGGGACGGCGCGTCCTGGCGCCACATGGCCTTCGAAGAATACAAGGCGAACCGCAACAAGGTTGCGACGAAGCCCCACGAGCTCAAGGCCGAACAGCTCCGCAAGGAGTTCAAAAAGCAGCTGCCCTACATCAAGCAGGCGATCAAGCTCCTCGGCATCAAGCAGATGGAGGCCCTCAATTACGAGGCCGACGACCTCGCCGGCATGATCACCGAGCGCCTGCAAAAGACGGGCAAGCGCGGCGTGCTGATCTCCGGCGACAAGGACTGGGTGCAGCTGATCTCATCCAACGTCGCCTGGATCGACCCGGTGCGCGACTATCGGCTCACGCTCAAGACGTTGCCCGACAAGCTCGGCTGGGACCCGAACAAGAAGGATATGACCGTCGTCAAGGACGGCAAACAGATCGAGGGATGGGTTGGCGTTCCCTCGCCGCGTGCCTGGTTGGAGATGAAGTGCCTGATGGGCGACACCTCGGACAATATCCCCGGTGTCGGCAAGATCGGGCCCAAAGGGGCGATCGACTTCGTTCATGCGTATGGGTCGTTCGCCTCCTTCATCAACCAGTGCGCGGACAAATCGATCGACACCGCGAAGCTGCCCAAGGCGCTGCGCGACTTCTCGGAGAGCGACGAGAAGCAGGAGATTTTCCGGCGCAACATGCGCCTGATGGATCTGCGCACCACGGAGCGGCCGGCGGTGATCGCGCTCAAGTCCGAACAGGAGCCCCTCGATCCGATCGCGTTCGAGACCTTCTGCAAGGACATGCTGTTCAATTCCATCACCAGCGACCTGGACGGCTGGCTCCAGCCGTTCATGCCGAAACAGGAGCTTATGGCCGCATGACAACGCCAGAACAGCGAGAGAGTGAGCCGGAGTCCGCCTTCATCACAGTTTGCGCGCCGCGCCAGCAGGATGAGGAACTTCAAGTGGTCTCGATTTGCATGGAGGCAATGAGACGACTTCCGGAAAGTGCGCGCCGCCGCGTGCTTAACTACCTTCGAAACCGCATTGAGGACTGACGTGCCCAAGCTCCCAGCCGACCAGCAAACCGCGATACTCGAGACCTATGTCGGCAAGATCGACAAGGCGATGCAGGCGCTCGTGCGCGACAGCAAGAAGATGGCCGACGTGCTCGACCCCGAGGCCCAGACCAAGCTCGCGGCTTATCTGCACGCCCGCGTCAACGACATGATCACCGATCTCGGCAAGGCCAAGCGCTCGGTGTTCTCGCTTGCGGCGCCGCCGATCCCCAGCGAGATCGTCCTTCCGGGCGGTGGCTTGCCGCCGGCCCTGACCATTCAGGCCGAGAAGATCATCCACGGCTCGCTGACCGGCACCTTGGACAACCCGCCGACGCCGTCAGTCCCACAGCCCCAGAATGACGAGGACGACGAGCTCGCGGCGATCGCAGCCCTCGACGACGAGCCGGCTCCGCCCCCGCCGCCGAAGGTCGCGCCGCTGTATGAAGTTGCTCCAGAGCCCAAAGACCCAACCAAACCCCCGCCGAAGTGGCGCAAGCCCAACGGCCGCCTGGTCGGCACGAAAGAGCCGGTCTGGATCGAGACCGAGCCGCCGCGCGCCGCCGGCGACGAAGTGACCGAAAAACCTGACGCCACCGGCTTCATCAAGGACGCCGGTTTCCTGGAAGCCGAATAGGAGTGAATAATGGCATCCGCTGCTGACATCGCAAAATCCCTCGAGAAGCTGATCGGAGGCAACGACGAGTCCGCCACCGTCACGCAGTTCCTCGATACCGGCTATCCGCCGTTCAACTACGCCCTCTCGAACAAGTGGGACGGCGGCTTCCCCGTCGGCCGCATCATCGAGCTGGCTGGCCCGCCCTCCGCCGGCAAGACCGCGATCGCGACCTATGCAATGGCGTCGGCCCAGAAGCAGGGCGGCATCGCGATGTTCATGGATCACGAGCATTCCTTCGACGAGAAGCAGGGTCGTGGCCTGGGCCTCGACACCACGAAGGGTCGCTGGATCTACAAGAAGCCGCGCACCTTTGAGGAATCGCTCTCGATGGTGGTCCTCGTGGCCAAGCACGTCCGCGAGAACAAGCTGATCCCCAAGGACGCCCCGCTCTGCGCCGTGTTCGACAGTCTCGCGTCCCAGGTGCCGTCGTCGGTGCTGCTCGATGCCAAAACCGGCAAGGAGAAGGAGCTCGGCAAGAAGTCGATGCACGACAACACCGCGCTGGCTCGTGCCACGTCCGCTTCGATGCCCGCCTTCAACCTCTACGCCGAGGAGCTCGGCATCTGCGTGATCTTCCTGAACCAGATCCGCATGAAGCTGGGCGTGATGTATGGCGATCCCCGCACCACCCCTGGCGGCGAAGCTCCGAAGTTCTATGCCTCGCAGCGCATCATGCTGGGCGCGGCCGCGAAGATCACCAAGTCCAAGGAGGACAAGGAGGTTCTCGGTATGCAGATTAGCGCCGGCGTGATCAAGAACAAGGTCGCCCGCCCGTTCCGCAAAGCCGAGTGGCGCTTCATGTTCCAGCCCGACGGGTCCGGTCGCTTCGATGTGGAGCGTTCGCTGATCGATTGGCTGATCGGCGAGAAGATCCTCACCGTCGGCGCTGGCAATCGGGCTTCGTTCGTCGATTGGCAGGGCAAGTCGATCCACAAGGAGACGCTCGCCCGAGAGATCGAGAAGAACAAGCAGTTCGGCGAGCTCCTGAAGCTGCTGCCGGCCGCTTATGAGCCTCCGGCACTGAGCGCGGCTGAAATGCCGGGCGAGGACGAAGAGGGTAAGCCCGAGGACATCGCCGCCTGATGCCGCTGTTTCTGGTCAGGGTCAAACGCTGGACGAGGGTCGTTCAATACGGCGACTTCTCGATCGAGGCTGCCGACCCTGACCAGGCCAAAACGCTGGCTAAGGCGGCGATCGCCGAGGGCACCCCGATCGTTTGGGAAGACCTTGACATGAAGAACCGCCAGCCGGGCGTCACGCGACTAGAGGAGATCGAGGAGCTTGCAGCAGGAACAGAGGACATCAGGGAAGGCTTCGGCTGAGCCCTTCACAAAGCGGCCCGAAGCACCTAAGCGGATAGGTTTTCGCGAAGTTGCAAAGGGCGAGCTCATGAAGGTGCTGTCGATTTGGAATCCGTATGCCTTGCTTCTGGTTCACGGGTTCAAGATGAACGAGACCAGGCCCTACCCCTGCCCGGCCTCGATCGTCGGCACGCGGCTCTACATCGCCTCGACCAAGGTCATCACGCCGACGCAGCGCACGCTGTTCGCCGACGAGAAATTCCAGTCCTACTACCGAGAGACGGGTCTGCCCGAGAAGCTCGAGGACATGCCGAATGGCTTCCTGGTCGGCTCGGTCCTGATCCACTCGTCAGACCCCTATGACGAGGAGATCGACGATCTGACCGAAGAGGAGATCCTCTACGGCGACTACGGCCCAAAGCGCCACGTCTGGCGCACCCGCGACCCTGAATTGCTTGACGAGCCCGTGCCGGTGCGAGGCCAGCAGGGCATTTGGAACCTCAATGCCGCGACCGTCCTCCCTTTCCGTCCTGTTGAACAAAAACGGTAGGCGCACCTTCGGCGCCTACTACACCAACGCGGACGGCACCACTTTCTACATGGCCTATCGGAACAGCTCCAAGCGATTCCAGGGCATCTTCCTTCAGGGCGAGCCCGACATCTCCACGGCGATCCGTAAGGGCAAGGCTTGCTGGGCGATCGACGAGGCGGACCTGATCAATTGCCGGGCGCGCGGCATCAAGTTCGTCGGCGTGCTTGATCGCGGAACCGGCGACCGCTACCTGACCACGATCGACAAGTGGTTCTCGGACTCGGCAGTCTACAATTACGCCAGCCGCGGCGGTTCCCTACAGCGTTATCTGCCGCTCCAGTATTTCCGGCGCCAGGTGGGCAAATCGAAGGTCTAATGAAGAAAGAGCCTACATTTTGGGGATCGATGATCGTTCGGCAGCGGATGCCGGGCCAGCGCAAGATGGGGCTCTATCTTGTCGGACTGTTCGTCGAGGCACACGGGCTCAAGGGCGCAAAGGTCGGATTCGATTACCGTCTTCCGGAACGTCTGCAACTGAGGCTGATCGAATTCATCCTCGATCCTGCAAACATGGCCAAGGGGCGCGAGTTCATCGCGCGCGAGGAAAAGGCGAAATTTCAGCGCTACGGTAAGCGTAAGAAGGCTCTCCTGGAGCAGGATAAGTATTGGCTTATCAAATACTTCCCGCCGAAAAGCAACAAGGATCGGACCCATCGCTATCCGACCAAGGAACTGGCGGATGAGGCTGCGAAGCGGATTCGCGCCCTAGGCGGCGCGATCATCTCCCGGAAGGTCGTAAGATCCAAGAGCTCCTAGCGAGATTCCGCGCGCAATCCAGTTTTCGCTCGCTATAGTATAAGTCAGCACTGACAAGCGAGCGAGAACAGCGAAATGCACCTCCGAGACCTGCAAAAGCACGCCGTCGAGACCGGCAAGATCGTCTTCGGCGAGCGCAATCAGGACGATCAGCGCGAGCGTGCCCTTCGGTTCTTCGAAGAGGCCTGCGAGCTCGTCCGCGCGGCCCGCCTGCCCTACGGCGACGCCTGTGCGCTTCTGGCTCACGAATACCGCGATCGCAAGGTCGGCGAGCTCCCGCAGGAGGTCGCAGGCGTCCAGGTCACGCTGCTCGCCCTGGCCCAAGCCAACAAGGTCGACACTGAGGAGGCGACGCTCAAGGAGCTCGCCCGCGTCCTCGAGAAGCGCGACGAGTGCCGCGCCAAGCACGACGCAAAGACCTTCACGGCGATGAAGGTGTCGGCATGAGCTATCCCGATCCGGACGAAAGCGACGACACGCCGCACCTGGATGCGATTGCGATGGGATTTGGCGTTCTGTGCCTGATCGCCTTCGTTCCGCAACTTCCCGGCTG
Source organism: Bradyrhizobium sp. 179 (assembly GCF_023073535.1). Taxonomy (NCBI): domain Bacteria; kingdom Pseudomonadati; phylum Pseudomonadota; class Alphaproteobacteria; order Hyphomicrobiales; family Nitrobacteraceae; genus Bradyrhizobium; species Bradyrhizobium sp. 179. The sequence goes on from NZ_JADPJR010000066.1 coordinate 41,474, forward strand.
GGTCTTCTTCCTCGCAGCCTTTGTGTTTGCCTGTTGGGTGCTGGGCTGGGCGGTGAAATTCATTTGGCGATTTGTGAGGTGGATCTGGGACCTCGCGGGCCGCCTGGAGGTCGAACCTTGATCAAAAAGGGCCGCGGCACCTGGCGCCGCGCCTTCACTGAGTCCGCAGCCCTCTGGGGCATCGGGCTCGCGCTGTTCCTGACCATCAAGCTGATATTGGGGTTCTAAATGGCCAAGTGGCCCTATCTCATCGTGTCCGACATTCACGCTCATGCCTGGAGCGCCTTTTCGACGCGGCTGCCAAACGGCATGAACTCGCGGCTAAAGATCACGCTGGACGAGATCGACCGGGCCGTGAACGAGCTGGTCGGTGAAGGCGGCGACACCGCCTATTGTGCGGGCGATCTGCTGCACACCCGCGGTTCGATGGATCCGGAGGTGTTCAATCCGCTGCACAAGTGCATCGCCGACAATGCGGCAGACATCAATTGGCGCATCATCCCCGGCAATCACGATCTGAAGGACCGCGACACGACGGAGCTCGGCAACGCGATCCAGACGCTCGGCGCGATCGAGAACGTCCAGATCGTCACCAACCGCACCGGCATGTTGTTTCCGGACCACGGCGTCCTGATGATCCCCTGGCACGGCTCCAAAGACGCGCTACGGGCGACGATCAAGGAGCTCCACGACGCCCACGGAGGGCCCGCAGCCGGCCCTGCGGCGATGGGTTCTCTCGACCTGATCATTCACGTCGGCATCGACGGCGTGCTCGCCGGCGTCCCGGATCACGGTCTGAGCGCGGAAGAGGTCGCCTCCTGGGGCTTCAAGCGCGTATTCGCCGGCGACTACCACAATCACAAGGAGATGGAGGGTGGCAAGGTCTATTCGATCGGCGCCACAAGTCATCAGCAGTGGGGCGACATCGACACCAAGGCCGGCTTCCTGCTCGTCTACGAGGATCGGGTCGAATACCGCGCATCCCATGCGCCGTCGTTCGTCGAGATCACCGCTGACGATTCCGAAGAGGACATTCCGAGCATCGTTGACGGCAATTATGTCCGCGTGCGCGGCATGAAGCTGACCGATGCCGAAATCAACAAGTTCCGCGCTGAGCTCGTGGAGATGGGCGCCAAGGGCGTCACGTTCCAGGTCACGCGCGAGACCGTCTCCGCGCGCGGCTCGACGTCTGTGTCCAAGGGCACGACGCTCGACCAGTCGGTCGACAGCTTCATCGACCAGAAGAAGGACATCGATCTCGATCTCCTGCCGCTGGTCAAAGCGAGCGCAGCCCAAATCCTCACCGATGTCAGGAGTGTCCAGTCGTGAAGCTGCAATATGCCATCGAGTTCGAAGTCGACCATTCCGACGAAGAGTGGCCGACCGCGGATCAGATCCGCAAGGCCCTCGAGGAGAAGCTTCGGCTTGGCGATCTGGAGCTCGAGCAGGAGATTCATGAGGTGCTGGAATGAAGCCGAGTGCAGCTACCCAGGCGGCCTACAACGCCGTCGACCAGTTCATCAAGGACGACATCGTCGAAGCGGCGAATTGGGCGCGCACGACGCTGACCAATCACGAAGGCGCTGGTCATCATATCGTGGTGACCGGAACGAAGGATGGCCTCGTCGTCTGCTCGTTCGCGAAGCCTCAATGGGCCGGCGACCATAGCGGTCCGGCAATGGAAGAAGGAGCCGAGGCCATCGTCATGGCTGTCTGCTCATATCTCAACGGCCAATAACAGGAGCAGCCATGATCATCGCAGTCCTCGCCAACAACATCCTGCCCGCGCTGGGCACGATCTACCTCTGCACCATCGTCTTCAAGGCGGCCAAGGGTCGGAAGCAGTATCCGATCCACCGCTGGTTTTTCTAACCACCCCACCCACCACCACAAGGAGACCCTATGTTTCGTAAGTCCTACCTGATGATCGCCGCGCTCGCGCTCGGCGCCATGACCGTGTCGGCGCAAGCCGACGTGACCAAGTTCCGTCTCTGCACCGGCAACGCCAAGCTGAACTATTACGCCGCCGGTCAGCACCTGAAGAAGCGCGCGCCCGCCGTCGAGGTCATCGAGACCAAGGGTTCGCTCGACAACCTGGACAAGATCACTGCCGGCGAGTGCGACGGCGGCTTCGTCCAGAACGACGCCCTGTTCGTCTACGCCAGCAAGAACGCCCAGTCGATCTCGGCGCTCCAGCGCGCCGGCGTGCTCTACCAGGAGCAGGCGAACCTGATCTGCAACCGCAAGGCCTTCACCGCCTCGCGCATGGTCGACCTGAACGACACCTACACGGTGGCGATCGGGCCCGAAGGCTCCGGCGCCAATATCACCTGGGCATCGTTCGTCAAGGCTGACCCGAAGCGTTACGGCAAGGTCCGCACTGACCCCAGTTCGGGCAATCTGATGCTCAGCCAGATCTCCGATGGCACCGAGGTCCAGTGCGGCCTGATCATGACCGCCCTCAATGCGTCCTTCCTCAAGAACGAGGCGCAGAAATATGGCGATCGGATTGTCTTGGTCGGCACCGACGACCGCGACATGGCGAACGGCGCCAAGGATGCTCGCAAGCAGCCGATCTACACGTATGGCGAGATCCCGGCCGACACCTATCCGAAGATCCAGCCCTCCGGGACGGTCTACGGCACGAAGTCCGTGAACACCATCCAGGTCGATGCCGTGTTCGTGGCCAATCGCGACTGGATCGCTGCGCACCCCAACGAGTTCGACAAGGTGCTCGACGGCTTTGCCAACGCCAAGCCGGACATCGCCAAGCTCGTCCAGCCCAAGTAACGGCTCGACACAGCGGGCGCCCTTCGGGGCGCTCGTTTCCCTCTCTGCTGCCGCCCGCAATCCGAAAGCGTCTGCGCTACGTTCTTTTCAGCGCAACAACAGAGCACGAAACATGCAGCTTTTCACCGTCAAGATGATCGCGAAGCGGATCGTCTCCTTTTTCGACGCCAGCGGCGCCAAGACCGGCGAGCGCGTCGAGGAGATCCCGCAGGTCTATCGCGATCTGCCGCACCCGACGGCGCTCGGCTACAAAGCGAATTTCCCCGACAACAAGGTCGAGATCGAGGCCCAGCATGGCGAGTATGCCGGCGAGGGCCGCAAGGGCAGCTCGTATGAGCGCCGCGAGCGCGTCAATGTGCCGGCCGATTTCAAGCACACTCGTCGCGCCGTGCGCGAGAAGATCCAAGAGAAGATCGCGGCCGATGATCTGACCGCAGCCCAGACCGGCGACATGAGCGCGGCCATCAACGCGGAGATGAAGTCATGAGCAACGTCATTGCCTTTAAGCCGCGCCAGAGAATGGAATACGAGACTGCGGCGTTCATCCAGAAGCTCCGACCGGTGTCGTGCGACGGACTGCTGACGCAGAAACAGGTCATCGACGCCTTCTTCGCCGACATCATCGCGGAAGGATACCGGTTCGTGCCTGGTCAGATAGAGCAGGCGCGCGAGTATTTCCGCACGGAACTCTTGCCGGGAGTGGCCCGCACGCTCGAAGAAAGCGGCCTTTTCGTAGAGGACCTCACGACATGAAATTCAAAATCGGCGATTGGGTGCGCTCAGTGCCCGTCAACTACAAGGGCTCGTTCAACGGGCAGATCGTGGACACGATCAATGGCGACTACGTCGTTCGCGACGCCGAAAAGCGCCGCTGGCTGCGCAGCGCCGACGAACTGAGGCTGCTGGAGAAGGAGACCGTCTGATGCCGATGTTTAAGGTTTGCGTTCAGCAATACGTCGAGGAGACGGCGGTCGTCGAGATCGAGGCCGGGACGGCAGAAAAGGCGCGCCAGGTAGCCGAGCGCATGCTCCGCGATGGCCTGATCGAAGATTGGCAGGACGGCGACGATGTTCTGCAAGACGGCAATCTCGGCTATGGCGGCGTCTATGCCGTCAAGGACGAAGGCGACGTCGTCGTGTGGGAGCGCTGACATGCCGAAGTTCACGATCGAGCGGACTTACGACGTGCCCTACTACCGGCACACGACCTATGAGGCTGACACCCTCGAGCAGGCGCTCAAGATGGACGCCGAGAACCAGAACTGGGAGGGCTCGAAAGCCGACTGGGATAGCTCCAGTGACGAGCGCGTCACCGGCGCCTGGGAGAGCGACGAGGCCTATAGCGGCGAAGACCTGACGGCGATCGCGATCGAAAAGACGGGAGAATAGGATGATTACGGGGCACAAGCTAATCGAGTGGGGTTTCAAGCCGGGACCGTGGTTCAAGGCGGCACTGGCTGAAGCGAATCGCCTCGACGATCTCGGCGTTCACCACAGCCTGATCATGACCCAGCTCCAGGCCTTTGAGCCGCCGCCCGTGGTGACAATCCCGCGCCGCGCCAAGGGCGAGCACCTGCCGTTCCACGTCAACATCGAGGCGGAGAACGAGGGCGACTACCAGAACATCCAATCGGTGCTCGACCATATGTCGGAGCTCATGCGCGTGCCGACCATCAAGGCCGGCGCCGTAATGCCCGACGCCTGCCCTGCCGGCTCTGCGCCAGGCACGATTCCCGTCGGCGGCGTCGTCGCGTGCGAGAATGCCATCCATCCGGGCTTCCACTCGGCCGATATCTGCTGCTCGATGGCGATCACCGTCCTGGGCAAGGTCGATCCGAAGATCGTCCTCGATGCGGCTCAGAAGGTCACGCATTTCGGCCCAGGCGGTCGCTTCGACGTCGGCTACGACCTCTCGCGTCTCGCGCCGCTCGAGCCAGAGGTCAGCGGCAATCCGTTCCTCAACAACGAGCTGATGGGAAAGTCGATGGAGCGCCACTTCGGCACCCAGGGCGACGGCAACCATTTTTTCTACGTCGGGACGCTCAAATCGACCGGCGAGACGGCGATCGTCACCCACCACGGGTCCCGCAAGCCCGGCGCGCTGCTTTACAAGGCGGGCATGCGCGCGGCCGAGGCGTCGACCAAGAAGATCGCGCCGGCAGTGCCGAAGCATCAGTCCTGGATCGTGGCGGACAGCCAGGAAGGCCAGGACTACTGGCGCGCGCTCCAGACGCTGCGGAAGTGGACGAAGATGAACCATTTCCTGCTGCACGACTGGGTCGGCGCAATCGTGGGCTTCTATGGCAAGGATCGCTTCTGGAACGAGCACAATTTCGTCTTCCAGCGCACCGACGGGCTATTCTACCACGCCAAGGGCGCAACGCCGGCCTATGCCGACTTCGCGGCTGACTACAGCGGGCTGACGCTGATCCCGATGAACATGGGCGAGCCGATCCTGATCGCCAGCGGGCTCAATGCGCCGCACGGGCTCGGCTTCGCGCCCCACGGCGCCGGCCGCAATTTCAGCCGCACCCAGCACAAGGCCCAGGTCGACGCGAAGATCGCCGCCGGCGCAACGCACCAAGAGGCCACCGGCCTGCCGCCCGAGCTCGACGTGCGCTGGTTCTCCGGCGTGCCGGATGTCAGCGAAATGCCATACGGCTACAAATCTGCCAGCTCAGTCCGTCGTCAGATCGCTACATACAATCTGACGCGCATTGTCGACGAGGTGCTGCCCTACGGCTGTGTGATGGCCGGAGAGTTCGACTGGCGCGAGGCAGGCAAGAAGCTGGGGGATCTGGCATGAGCGACCCGAAGAAGATCCAGGAGGCTCTCGCCGCGATCGAGGGCCTGACATTCGCGGCGTGCGCTGCTTTCATCAGCGCGCCAGCGAGCGCGATAAGCAGATTGCCGCCCTGATGGGTTCGAGCGACGAGCTGGAAAACGACTGGGCCATCTTGAGCGAAGCGGAGGAGTGCAATGGGGCATGGGTGCTCGCATGGTCCTGGGTCCCGTTTGAGGGAACACCGCTCGACAAGAACACCGAGGAAGACGAGGACGAGGAATGAAATTCGGCACTCTGACTATCGACAACTTCATGGCGATCGGCGAGGCAAAGGTCAATCTCGCTGACCGCGGCCTGGTCCTGATCCAGGGCATCAACGACTACGAGAGCAGCGCCGACTCCAACGGCGCCGGCAAATCCTCGATCGCCGACGCGCTGTCCTGGGTGCTCTACGGCACCACCGCGCGCGGCGAGAGCGGCGACGATATCGTCAACAACGAGACCGGCAAGAACTGTCGGGTTATGGTCGACGTCACGGAGGGCGACGACGTCTACCGCGTGACGCGCTATCGCAAGCACCACAAGGGTAAGAACCGCCTCGAGGTGTTGAAACTCGACCCGTCCGGCACGATCACCGAGCTCACCAAAGGCACCGACAAGCTGACCCAGTCCGTGGTCGAGCAGATCATCGGCTGTTCCCATGAGGTGTTTTGTGGCGCCGTCTATGCGGGCCAGGAGCGCATGCCCGACCTGCCGGGCATGACCGACAAGCAACTCAAGATGCTGATCGAGGAAGCCTCCGGCGCGACCGTGCTCGAGGCCTGCTACACCGAAGCCAATACGAAGGTCCGCGCGGCCGAGCAGGCGCTCAAGGACGCGACCGCGGCCGTCCAGGTGGCCGATCGCCAGCACCGCGACGCCGTCGAGATGGTGACGGTCTACAAGGGCAACGAGACCGACTGGAACGACGACCGCAAGAAGTCGATCCTCGAGATTGGCGCCGTCGCGAAGACCAAGAAGACGGAGGTTGAGGAGCGCATCGCCGAGCTCGCCGGCATGGGCGATGCGGTCATTATCCGAAATCGCATCGAGGCGCTCGACAAGCAGATTGCAGCCGTCAGCGCCGAGCAGGCCCAGGACCGCACCAATACCAATTCGCTCCAGATCGCCACCCGGAAGGCGGACGCGGCCAAAATCGCATTCGACCACGCCAAGAAGGCACTGGAGCGAGCCCGGAAGGACTATGCCGATCTGGATCACCAGGTCGGGTGCCCCTGCTCGACTTGTGATAGACCGTTCACCGCAGAGGACATCGAGCCCGCCAAAAAGCTCGCCAACGACAAAGTGGCCGACGCGATGCGCGACGTCGCGCTTGCGAAGAAAGACATGGAAGATGCTGCGCAAGCGCATAAGAGCGCACTAGAGACGCGGGACGCATATCGCGCGAGCATGACAGATGTCAGCAAAGCGAGTGCAGCGCGCGCTGCAAATCAGACCAAGCTCGATCAGATCCGCAATGCCGAGCGGGAGCTGGAGCGCGTCAAGGCTGACCTGAACCGCCTGATCGCGCAGATCAAGGAGAAGAAGGACGAGACCAACCCCTGGACCGGCGAGATCGCCAAGAGCGAGAAATTGGTCCTCGACCGCAACAATCAACTGGTCGAAGCGATGCGAAAGGAGACCGAGGCGCAAGTTGCGCACAAGGTCGCCAAGCACGTCGCCGACGTCTACTCGCCGACCGGCGTGCGGGCCTTCCTGCTGGACGACGTCACCCCGTTCCTCAACGACCAGACGGCGAAGTATCTGGGCACCCTGTCGGATGGCAACATCTCGGCGACCTGGACGACCCTGGTCAAGAACGCGAAAGGCGAGCTCCGCGAGAAGTTCTCCATCGAGGTGGAAAACAAGAACGGCGGCAAGAAATTCGGCCTCGTATCCGGTGGCGAGAAGCGCAAGGTGCGGGTTGCCTGCGCCCTCGCCCTGCAAGACCTGGTCGCCCGCCGCGCCACCAAGCCCATCGAGCTATTCGTCGGCGACGAGATCGACGACGCGCTGGACGCCTCCGGCCAGGAGCGCCTGATCCAGATCCTTGAAGAGAAGGCCCGCGAACGCGGATCAGTGTTCATCATCAGCCACGCGGATCTCAAGGACTGGATCCGCAATCAGATCACCGTCCGGCGCACCGGACCCCGTTCGACCATTGAGGAGACAACGGCATGAGCGATAATCATTCTTCCGCTGGAGGCGCTGTAGCCGCCGACCTGATCGAAGACCTGAAATGGGTTCGCCAGCGCGTGCGCAATTGTCGAGGCGCGATCGAAAGCAACCAGGTCGAGGATAAGGACGTTCGCGGCAGCCTATTGCGGATCACGGACCGGCTCGACGACATCATTGCTCGGCTTGGCATGCCCGGTCCTGCCCAACAACCGAGCATGCGGGAAGCGCTCCGCCGGTTGGAGGAGGCTAACGAGCAATTGGCTGCGAAAAGGACTGACGAACAATATCAGTCGATGATCAACGCAGGCCAGGAGCCTGAATTGGATGCGCTTGATGAGGCTCGCCGCAACGCGCGCTCCATCCTCGCCGCCCAGCCGCCGGCCGCTCCGGTCGAGACGGGATACAACCTCGCGACCGGCGAGCGGGACAACGAAGAGACTGATCCAGCTTACTTTCGCTCATCTGCCGGCAGCGTGCCACCCGAGCGCCGATTTTTGATCGACGCCCTAGATGCGCTAGAGGCGATCGATAGCGAGATAGTCCTGACGGGTCACATGAAAGAGCTGGTGGACTGTGCCCTCGCTGCACGCAATGCCGATTTCACGGCCGCGCCGCAACCATCTGCAGGAACCGTGCAATGGCCCGAGCCGAAGGTTACGAACCCGGATATCGCAAACCCGACATCCGTTCCGTATCTAAATTGCCTGATCCATCGCATTCTCGATGCGCAGCAAGATATCAACTTCGCAGCCAATGAGGAAATGAACCAATCGCTCTGCGATGCAGCGGCTCTGTTCGACGAAGTCGAGACTGCTCTACGTCGCGCGGCCGGCATCGCCAGTGGACCGCAGGGAGCGAGGAAGTGGCAAATCGGGATTGCTTCAGCCACATCTTCCAACGTGAACTGGCAGCAGGATTGGGTGACGGCGACCACGGAAACCGAAGCGGCAGAGCTTGCAGGTAGCAAGGGTTATTACCGCAATGTTCGTGTTCGCATGGCACCGCAGACAGCGCCCACGTCCCTCGACCTGACCGAAGGTCAGAAGCACACGCTGGAGCGGATCAGGCTCGCGAAGGCAGCCGGGATCAAGCTGGATCGTTTCTGGCTGGATTTCGAGGAAAAGCTTCTCGTGGGTCAGGCACTCTCGCGCCCACACCAAGGAGACCCGAAATAGCGCGCAAACCATTTCACACGCGCTATAATGTAAGTTAGAACTGACAAAGTGAACCGATGGCCCGAACCGCAAGCCTCATCCGCAAACCCGAGGAAGTCCTGATCGACACGCTCAAGAAGGCCATCACCGATGGCGTTCTGAAGGAGCTCGTCAACGAGGTGAAGGCGCCCTGCAAGATGCAGGCACGTCGCGCCAATGGCGAATATCGCACTGCGACGGTCACCGGCGGCGAGGAGTTCATGTTCTCGGGCGCCCGGATGCACAAGACCGGCACCAAGATCATTTTCGAGTTCAAGCCGGTCGATCCCAGCGGCGACTTCGATCAATACGAGCTGGACGACACCAAGATCTTCGCCGCCTTCCCGGAGACCGAGAGCCTGGTCGTGCGCGCGCTCGGCTTCGACGATATCGACACCGACGACAACTGCGTTCCCTTCGCCGCGATCAAGGGCACCTTCTTGCGACAGGTTGAGGAGCTCGAAGAGGCGCGCGCCTTGGAAGAGGAGAAGGCCGAGAAGGCTGAAGCTGCCGGGCACTACGACGAGCATCCTTTGTATGGAGTATGGGGGTAACTATGAAACTGGAAGTTGGCATGCTAGACCCCTCTTTCACGCATTTCGGCGTGGTCCGTGCGCTCCTGGACCTCGGATCCCTCACGTTCGAGCCGCTGGTGATGCAGACGATCGTCACCGAGCCGGCGAAGAAGGCTGATCGCAAGGTCGTTCGCAAGAACTCGACCGATCTGGGTCGCTGCAAGACGATCCTGAAGGGCTACATCCCGGTCATTCAGGGCTGCCGTGTCGTGTTTGCCGAGATTCCCACCGGCGCTCAGTCGGCGCGCGCCGCCTTCTCGTTCGGCGTGGCGACCATGGCTGTTGCGGCCTGCCCCGTGCCGGTGATTCAGGTGCAGCCCACCGAGACCAAGATGGCGACGGTTGGCACCAAGACCGCCTCGAAGGAAGAGATGATCGAGTGGGCGGTTGCGACCTATCCCAACGCCCCTTGGCTCCGTGAGGAGCGCAAGGGTAAGAACCACGGCCGCATCTTGAACTCCAACGAGCACATGGCTGACGCGCTCGCCGTCGGTCATGCCGGCGTCCTCACCGACCAGTTCCAGCAGTTGCTGCCTCTGATGCGGCAAGCGCTGATGAAGGCTGCGTAGTCAAGTCCGAGAAAAATATATTCCGGATTGGCCAGTCAGTCCTGACTTACCTAGAATAGTTAACCCACCCATCAGAAACGAAAAGGATTCCCCATCAATGGGCGTCACCACTCCCGCGCGCGACTACTTCCCCGGCATGGGCCAGGCCGTCGCAGACCGCACCGTGAACCGCAAGATCGTCCGGCCGTTCGATCAGCCGCAGATGATCCCCTTCCTAATCCCGCGCGACGACAGCTCCTCGCTGGACGATCTGATGGCGGCGCATGCCAAGAGCCAGGGCTATGATGTTGGCGCGACCGGCATCGACTACCATGTCGAGCACGGCGACGACGTGGCAGTTTCGGGCTTTTTCTGGGCTTATGGGCGAAAAGAAGTCGAGAGATGGGCAGATGTGGCGGCGCGCGTTGCGCACGGCAATGCTCTGCTCGATCCGCGTCCGGCCAGTGTCGTGATCCGCGACCAAGGCATGATGTCTCGCCTTCAGGCCGATGAATTCGACCGTATGCACCATCATTTGCGCCAGGCCTCGCTCCTGATGTCCGGCCGCCACCTCCAGCACGGCGACGAGACGCAGCCAACCCGCAACATCGAGGTCTATACAAATTGCGCCACGGCCGCCTCGACCTTCCTGCTGTTCTACCTGCTGCTCAACGGCTCCGGCGTCGGCCGGGCCTATGACGACGCTATGATCAAGGCCGACCTCAACAAGATGCCCATCGTGGTCTGCACGATCGGCTGGAGCCACAAGGATGTCGAGAAGGGCATCATCACCGGCTACCCGCAGCGCCGCGACGTCGAGCACCTCTATGCCGGCCGCAAGATCAACGTGTTCGACGTGCCCGACAGCCGCGAGGGCTGGGCCAAGGCCATCGAGATCATCGAACGCATGGCGTTCGAGGAACGGCGTGACGAAGTCCTGATCCTGGATTTCACGGGCGTTCGCGAGAAGAACGCGCCGATCAAGGGCATGCAGGGTCGCCCCGCTTCCGGCCCCGGTCCGCTGATGGCCGCGATCATGCAGATCGCCAAGCTCCGCGACGCCGGCATGGCGCCCTGGCGCGCGGCTCTGTTCGCCGACCACTATGCGGCCGAGTGCGTGCTCGTCGGCGGCGCGCGCCGCGCGGCCCGCATGGCGACGAAGCACTGGAAGGACCCGACCGTCCTCGACTTCATCCAGGTCAAGCGCGGCGGCTTCCTCTGGAGCTCGAACAATTCGGTCACGGTCGACCAGGAGTTTCGTGAGGCCGTCAAGAAGGTGGAGCGGGAGCTCAACGGTTACACGGTCAATTTCCGCGGCTTCAAGGACTGGCAGCAGAAGGTCGAGCACCTCGTCCGGCCGTGCCGCTTGATCTCGGCCGACGAAGCGCACGCCTACAAGGTCATGATGGCGCTCGCGGAGGCCGCCTACCATGACGGCACTGGTGAGCCCGGCCTGATCAACCAGGACCGCCTGACCGCGAACTACGAGGGCCTGGACGGCTACCTGGACGGTCTCTACGCCGAGAGCGCCAAGTTCAAGCTCGACGCCGAGACCCTGCCGCTGATGCGCGACCTGGCGAAGGCTGCGATCGAGAGCGGGCACGCCTTCATCACCAACCCCTGCGGCGAGATCGTGCTTTTCCAGCTCGGCGGGTATTGCGTCATCGCCGACGTGGTGCCGTTCCATGCCGGCTATTCGTTCCAGACAAACCGCGACAGCGGCCTGAACGGATTGTTCTGGGATGATGACGCCGAGGATGCCTTCCGCACCGCGACGCGCGCCCTGATCCGCACGAACCTGATGGACAGCCTCTACAAGCGCGAGGTGGCGCGGACCAACCGCATCGGCGTCGGCATCACGGGCTTCCACGAATGGGCATATGCCCGCTTCAAGTTCACCTGGCACGACCTGGTGGACGAGGAGAAGTCGCAGGATCTGTGGCTGACGATGTCGCGCTTCAAGCGCGCCATTGTCGACGAGGCGGAGAAATACTCCAAGGAGCTCGGCGTCGTGACGCCCCACACCAACACGACGTTCAAGCCGGCTGGCACGACCTCGAAGCTGTTCGGCCTCACGGAGGGCGCCCACCTGCCCTCGATGCGCGAGTTCATCCGCTGGGTGCAATTCCGCAACGACGACCCGCTGGTCGCCGAATACGAGGAGAAGGGCTTTCCGATCAAGCGGCTGAAGCAATACGAGGGGACGACGGTCGTCGGCTTCCCGACCAAGCCCGCAATCTGCGAGCTGGACGGCGGCGACTGGGTCGTCACCGCGGCCGAGGCCACGCCGGAGGAGCAGTATCAGTTCCTGCGGCTCTTGGAGAAATACTGGCTGACGGGTGTCGAGGAGGACGGTGTCACGCCGCTCGCCGAGACCGGCAATCAGATCTCCTACACGCTCAAATATGACCCGAAGAAGGTCTCGTTTGAGCGGTTCCTGGAGACGCTGATCGAGGGCCAGTTCTCGATCCGCGCATGCTCGGTGATGCCGCAGACCGACACCACGGCCTACGAGTATCAGCCCGAGCAGCCGGTGACCAAGGCCGAGTTCGAGCACATCGCCGCTGCCATCCAGGCCGACGACGTCAAAGAGGACATCGGCTTCGAGCATGTGGACTGCTCGACGGGTGCCTGCCCCGTCGACTTCAATACTGCCGACAAGGCCGCTTAAGTTCCACGCGCAATCCAATCTGCGCTCGCTATAGTGTAATCATTGCACAGTCAGCATTGACTTACACGCGAGCGTAAGATAGGAGGCAGTCATGTGAACGGAAGGCGTTAAACCTCCCAACCTGGCCCGCTCATGCCCGAGCGGGCCATTTTCTCGCACAGCACAGAGGAACCTATGGAACGCCGCATCGACCTATCGAAAATCGACTTCAAAGGCGATCCGCTCAAGCAGATCGCCGGGCTGATCCAGAAGCTCTCCTACCGCGATATGCAGGCCCTCTCCACCGCGATCGCCGAGCGGCTGAAAAGCACGCCAGCTGACGCCGCCGAAGCGCTGCTCGTGATCTCCGAGAACGCGCTGAAGCCATCGCAGACCATCACCAATCACACGACCGGCGAGACCTATCGCCGATGACCTCGCCCTCCCGTATCCGCCGCGACGGTCGCAATGCCTTTTATCGCGGCGGCAACCCTGCTGATCACAATCCCTACACCGCCGGCGGCTTTCAATCCCTCAAAGCGACGGATTGGCTCGCCGGCTGGGAACAGGCCAAGCGCGAAGACGACGACCGGATCGCGGCAGAGATCAGGGCGGATCAGGAAGACTTCGACAAGGTCGTGGAATTCGCCCGCCTCTACAATCTCGCCAAGGAACAAGGGCTGATATCGTGATCCGACCCGAGAAGCAGGGCAGCCGCAAGCACATGACGCCCCTGGAGAAGGGCCTGGCGATCTGCGCCAGGCGCAGCGGCATGCCATGGGACCACATCGCTGAGGCTCTGAAGCGGGACGAAAAGACCATCAAGCGTGCCTTTCGCCAGCATCCCGAGCTCCTGCGCAACGCCCAGACGATCCGGAAAAGCACAATTTCAGCGTGAGCCTGTTCGCTAGCGCTATATCGTAAGTCAGCAATGACTTATTCATGGGAAAAGATGCAGAATCCAGTCCAGGCCGCGGTGCGCGAAGTGCCGATTTTGACCTTCGACTTCACTACTCCGCCGGACGGGCTGGAGGCGGGCTTCTACTACCACATTCCGATGCCCGACGAGGACAAGGTCGCAACGGCCGAAATTCCCCTCGCCGGTCCCTATGAGACGCGGCAGCTGGCGCTCGATGCCGCCCGCGACTTCATCCGCGACTGCCTGACAGACATGAACACAGGAGAGGAAGAGTAACGTGCAGGTCAATTTTCGCCGTCTGAGCAGCACGGCCAAGCTGCCCACCTACGCCACGCCCGGCGCCGCCGGCATGGATCTCTATGCCGACCAGGATGCCTGGATCGAACCCGGCCAGAGCCGCCTGATCGTGACCAATGTGGCGATCGAGCTGCCGATCGGGCTCGAGGCGCAGGTTCGCCCGCGCTCCGGCCTGGCGCTCAAGAACCGGATAACCGTGCTCAATTCGCCGGGCACGATCGATTCCGATTACCGCGGCGGCATCGGCGTGATCCTGCACAACGCAGGCCACGGTCTGATGGCTGGCTTCAAGGTCAAGCCGGGCGATCGCATCGCCCAGCTCGTCATCGCCCGCTACGAGATCGTCGAGGCGATCGAGGTCGGCGAGCTTTCCGGAACGGCGCGCGGCGCCGGCGGATTCGGCTCGACCGGCGTCAGCGCCGCCCCTCACAACAGCTTCGCAGCGGATGCTCAGCACGAGCCCTACAAGCCGCTGGTCGAGGGGTCAATCTGATGCCGTTCACCCACGAGGACTATGAACGGCAGTTCGGCCCAGGTTGGCCCGACTTCTACACCACGCCGGCCGACTGGTCGAAGTGCAAGAACCTCAACCTCGAGGGCGCAACGCCCTGCTGGCATCCGCACTGTGATTGCCAGCCCACCCAGGAGAAATCGACGGCCTTCGACTTCGACAAGTTCCTGAAGATATTGGCGCTGTGGATTGGCGGTGGCGTTCTTCTCGTCACGACGCTCATCTGCGCTCACTTCTTGGGGGTATTCTGATGGCCTTCGGGTTTGCAGGTGCACATAGAACCGGGAAGACCACCCTCGCCAAGCTGGCCGCGGAAGACCTTAAGATGACCTTCCACGACGCTTCGGTGTCCAAGATCATGCGCGAAGCCGGCATCAATGCCGTCGGCGACGTGCCGCTCGAGGCCCGCGTCGAGGCGCAGGAATTCCTGCTCAAGCGATACCTGAAGGATCTCCAGTGGGCCCCTCGCCCGCTGATCACCGACCGCACGCCGCTCGACATGATCGGCTACATGCTCGGCGAGATCACCATGCACAACACCGACGCGGTGCTGGGTCGGCGCATCCAGAACTACGTCGAGGAGTGCCTGGGCGCGACGATGATCCATTTCGACACGATCATCGTGGTGCGGCCGCTCACGACCTATGTCGAGGATCCGGACAAGCCGCCGATGAACCGCGCCTACCAGTCCTTGGTGCAGTTCATCATCGAGGGCTCGGCGAACCTCTGTGAAGAGGCGATCTTCGTCAACCACATCGACATTCAGGAGCTCGCCGAGCGCCGTCGGATCTCCAACGAGATCTTGACCGAGCGGATGTCCGAGCTCGCGCAGGCGTCACAGGCCGCTCTGCGCCACTGAGCTGCCGCCCGCAAACCAATGCGTCACGCGCTATATCTGCGCGTGACGTTGCTACAGCACAGCAACACAACAGGAGAACGACATGACCGAGCGTCTCGGTATCAAGCGCAAGCTGACCAACAGCCAGAAGATGAAGCTCGCCAAGCTGGCGTGGACCAAGTTCATCGACCCGAAGCTTCGCACCAAGGAAGAGAAGGCGCGCCAGCACGTCGTCGAGGCCATTCTCGCCGGCGCCAAAGCTATCACTGCCGTTGAACTCAAGGCGCTGCGCAAGTTCGACATGACGCAGACCTTCCGCTATGTCGATGCGCCCTACCAGCTACGCATTCAGACCGGCGAGAAGGAATTCACCGTCGGCGACAAGACCGTCACTCGGCCGGAAACGCAGCTCATTTCCCGTCCCCGCGACTGGGATCAATTCACGCCGATCAGCATGAAAACCGCCATGTCTGGCGGCTTCGAGGTCTACGAGAGCGAGCGCTACCTGAACTACGGCAAGACAAGTCCCATCGATCTCGGCCAGGTCATCGAAGTTCCAGCTTATGGCGGACATTTTGCGTCGCTCGACGGCGAGCAGATCCTCGATGGCCAGGTCGATCACAATGGCTCGACCGGCGCGGAGAAGTTCTACTTCCACTACTCTCCGTTCATGACGCCGAAGATCGACGCGGCCTTCCGCGCCTACTTCCAGATCGCCAGAGAGCGCGCCGAGACCGAAGGCAAGATGGCGATGACGGCCTGCAGGCTGATCAATGCCTCAACCCACTATCAGCAGATCCTCGAATTCTGGCCGGAAGCGGCTGAAATCGAGGGTGATCTGTTCGAGGATCGGCTGCCGTCGGCCGTCTCACTCGTCACGATCTCTGACGAGGACAAGGCGCTGCTCTGTCGCAACATGCGCAGCCGCGGCGTCAAGGGGTCGGACCTGTGCAAGGTCGCGGCATGACCCAGGTCGAGCGTTACATCGTCCGCGGCGAGGATGATCGCCGCGGAGAATGGGCCTTCATCTACCTGGATGAGGAAAGGGGCGTGTTTTCTGCCGTCTCGTCCTATGGCAACTACGCCCATATCTGGTCGCACCGCGGCGACCAGACGCTGAAGGAGTTCCTGAAGGATCTGGACTTCGACTACTTCATGGGCAAGACCCGCGGCCTCGACTACCGGCGGTTCGACTACGAGGCGACCGTCAAAGGCATTAAGGCGTTCATTTGCGACCAGCGTCGCCAAGGGGCGGTCGACAAGGAGCACGCCCGATCCGCCTGGCGCGAGCTCGAGGATATGGAGCAGGGGAACAGCGCCGATCTGTTCGGCCAGGCTCTCTACAACTCCGAGCACCTCTATGACCTCTACGGCGGTGATATTGGCGGCGCGCTCGAAGTTAGGCCGGACGGTGACAGTCTGGGCTTCTGGGGCGCGATCTGGCCCGAGTTCCTGAAACAGCTCCCAGCGTAAAACCAGCGCGCAACCCTCTAGCTGCGCGCTATATCATAAGTCAGCATTGACTTACACAAGCGCCCAGCTTAGGAGATCCGCATGAACGCCCCTGTCTCAATTTCCGCCGCTCAGATCCGAAAGGCGAATATGGGGGCCCATTTGCGCGCCCTGATCTCAGAACTCACCCTCGCCGACCTGATCGGCGACGTCCGGTCGCCAGGCCACCCCGATCGGCTCGGCAATTACCAATACACCCACAACGGCCGCATCTTCTTCTCCTGCGATCCGCGGCCCGACGAAGTCCACATCGACGACATCGCCAAGCACCTGTCGCGCAACTGCCGGTTCGGCGGCGCCACCATGAGCTTTATGTCGGTCGCCGAGCACTGCTGGCACTGTTCGCAGGTCGTTCCCGAACACGAGGCGCTGGAAGCGCTGCTGCACGACGCGGCCGAAGCCTACATCGGCGACATGATCCGCCCGCTCAAGACCCTCCCCGGTCTGGGCGACATCTACCTGAAGATCGAGTCCGGCATCGAGCGCGCCGTCGCCGAGCGGTTCAAGCTGGTCTACCCGTGGCCGGCGAGCGTGAAGAAGGCCGACGAGTTCGTGGTCGGCGCCGAAGTCGCACAGAACATCCGCTCCAAGGTCACGAACCACCTCTCGGATGATATCGACGCCCGCGACGCCGGTCTGAAGTCCGATCTCCGCTTCTACTACTGGGGCGACGAGCTGGCCGAGGTCTTCTTCCTCCAGCGCTTCTATGAGCTGGCCCGCAAGCGGGAGATCGCTTGATGGCCGAGTCCTGGCCCGATCACAGCGCGGAGCTCGGCCGCAAGGCGATGGAGCGGATCGCTGCCGACGTGCAGCGCTACGAGGACGGCGAGATCACCGAGTCCGAGCTCTGGGACACTGCCGATGTTCTCTCCGAGGTCTGTCAGGGCCTGATCGACAACGAGACCTGGAACACGATCTACGCCGTGCGCCAGGAGATGGCCAAAAAGCTGAAGGCGGCAGGTATCCACAGATGACCGACGATCCCTTCGACAAGGACGCCTGGTTTCTGCGCGCTGTCGCCGCCGGGGTGGTGCGCGTGGAGAAGGACGGCAAAATCCTGCGGCCGGGCAAGTTCGCCCTCCAGGAGATTCCGCTCCAGACCCATAAAAAGACGGGCCGCGTCTACTTCAACCTGACCTTCGAGAACAAGACCAAGTCGATGCTGGTGAACCGCGCGCTCGCGCTCGTCCACCTGCCGAACCCGAACAACTGGCCCCAGGTCAACCATATCAACGGCAACAAGGGCGACAATTGGGTCAACCATCCGACCAAGCTGCCGCGGTGCAACCTCGAATGGTCAAGCAAATCGGCGAACGAGAAGCACGCCTTCGCCACGGGTCTCAAATCCAACCGCGGCACAGCCAACGGGAATTCGAAGCTGACTGCCGACGACGTGCAAAAGATCCGACAAGCGCCAGCCGACACCCTTTTTGATCTCGCGCATGATCTGCGCGTCAGCATGAAAACGATCACGGATATTCGCGAACGTCGAACCTGGAGGCATTTGTGACCCCTCACGTCAAGATCAAGCCGATCGAGATCGGTCCCGGCACCTTTGGCACCGAAGTTCACGTCAGCTTCGGCGGCCAGAACTACCTCACCCGCCTCAATTACGCGATGGCCGACACGCCGGCGACGCGGGCGCTCCAGGCTCAGCTGTTCCTCAAGCGCCACAATGCGCGCGTCGCCGAGGACCACTACAACGCGACCTTGAGAAAAGTGGACGTGACGATGTCATTCGACGAGGTGAAGAAGGCAGATCGCGTGATCGGCATCACCCCTACGATCAAGAGCCACGACGATCTGATCGCCTTCGCCAAGGAGGGCTCGCCGATCCTCAACGCCCTGCCGAAGCAGCGCCCCGGCCTGCGCCTGGTGAAGTGATGTCGGCTCGCAAGGAAGAACGACTTCGGCTCATCAAGCAGGCTGCCTCACTTCAGGAGCGCTACGCCGACCTGACGCAGAATGATCCGGCGCCCGACGAAGTGCTCCAGCACTGCCGCGAGGTTGTGCGCTTCGGACCGAAATCACTGCAAGAACTGCGGGAAATCTCCTTCCCATGAACGACGCCTACTGGCGCGGCTACCAGGCCGCGCTCGATGGCGACTACAGCAACCCCTACCCGCTGTGGTCGCCGCTGAACTGGAGCTGGGAGCTTGGAAACGCCGCAGGGCACCAGGTTCTCTGCGCCGCCCTCGAACACATCGCCACGCACCTACAGGACTGACACCATGCTGCCTGATCCGCTCCCCGAAAAGATCAACGAGTCCGACCGCAATGCGATGCGGGTCGCGGGCTTTCTCGTGGCGATCTTTTGCGTGATCGCCGCCACCATCATCGTGACCGACGCTGTTCGCGGTTCGAAGCCGGCGTGCTGGCAGGGCATGGAGATCGGGAGCGATCGCCGATGCTGATCCGCTGGCTTTTCGGCTCGAAGAGGAAAACCGTGCTGCCCACACCAGTCGCCGAGCCGCGGCGTGATTGGGGTGTGGGTGATGATGTCGAATATCCCGGCGATCGCCTGATCATCGAAGGACAGAGGCCGTCCAAGATCATCATTACCCGAGCCGGCAAGGTCGTCTGGGTTGGCAACTCTGTCGCGGATCTGGTGAACAAGGTGACGGCATGTTGATTGTAGGAAGCGACACCGAAACAACCGGCCTACTGGCCAAGGACGGCACCCCCGGCGATGCGCGCATCATCGAGGTCTACGCCGGCCTCTGGGATACGGACAAGCGCCAGCAGGTCGACGAGCTTTTCCTGCGGATCAATCCGCAGCGCTCGATCGATGTGGCGGCGCAGCGCGTCCATAAGATTGCGCTGGCTGACCTGACCGGCTGTCCGATTTGGAAGGACGTCGCCGAACAGGTGCGCGACTTCCACGAGCAAGGCGACGTCGTCGTTGGTCACAACTGGGACGGCTTCGATAAGCCCTTCATCGACGGCGAGCTAGTGCGCGTGGGCCTGCCCAAGCTGACGAAGCCGACCTTCGACACCATGCTCGAGGGCCGCTGGGCAACGCCAATGGGCACGGTGCCCAATCTGGGCGCGCTCTGCTTCGCCTGCGACGAGCCCTACGACCCCGCCCTCGCGCACGCGGCCGATTACGACGTGCATCGGATGATGGCGTGCTTCTTCAAGGCCCTCGACTGGGGCTTTTTCACCCTGCCCCAACCTGCGGCAACCGCGCTCGCGGCATAGGAGACCCCGTGACCATCCAAGAACAGTTGAAAGCCGTCATCGAGAGCACGGTCAAAGTGCTCGCGGAGGATATCAGGCAAAAGGAATTCCTGCTCGATCAGCAGTCCAAGCTGATCGACAACCTCGTTGCTGAGAACGAGCGCCTCAAGCCCATTCGCCGGCAGGTGAAGTTTGTCGAGCGCGTGCGGCCAGGAAAGGCGAGCTCCTGGCGCCGATCGGCATGGCTGGGGCTACGCGACGGCATACTGACCGCGCCGGACCGCCTGTTCCTCGCAATCAAGACGCCGCTGCTCGGCACGATCTTTGGCGCGGCCGTGGTCGTCGGATCCCTCATCGCCTGGCTGGTCGCGCGCCCGCTGATCCTGATCGTCGGCCTATGCGGCTTTCTGGTCGAGAAGAAGGAGCTCGACCGTCAATGAACGCGCACGTCCCTGCCCTCAAGCTGCGCCTGCCCGATATCGTCGCCGAATACGAGAAGAAGGCGGCCGGTCTCGATGCCGCTCTGGAAGCTGTCGGCCGCGCCGCAAGAGACATGGCCATGGCAGCGACGATCGGCGGGACCTATGGCGACACTCAGATCGATGTTCGGCTGCCCGCCGACTGGGCGCTCAAGCAGCACCTGCTCAAGTCGGCCTGGAAGCACGTCTACGACGGGCTGAACATTGCCACGCTGTCGAGCCCGAACGACAAGCGTAAATGGGAGATGGCGATCGCGAACCCTCCGGAGTTCACGATGGACAACATCCGCGCGACCTTCGGCCCCTATCTCGAGGACCCCCGGAAGTCGATCCTGAAGGCGTTCGCCGAGGTCTTCTGCAACCTCGACCCCTACTACAAGAGCCACGAGAAGATCAAAATCGGCGTCAAGGGCCTGCCGAAGCGCGTCGTCCTTGGTTCATTCAGCGAATATGGCTCCGGCTACGGCGTCGACCAGGTCAAGTCGATCCTGAACGCGCTCGCGGCGTATCAGGGCAAACCGCTGCCGGACTATGCCGAGATTAACCGGCTCGTCGGCAGCAGAGCGCCATCCGAGAATTACCTGACCGAGCCGTGGACGCACAAAGACTACAAGAATGTGGAGCACCGCTTCCCTTCGCGCGGTGTCTGGCTCAAGCGCTACAAGAACGGCAATGGCCATCTCTACTTCGACAAGGACACGCTGACCGACATCAACAAGGCGCTGGCCGAGTTCTACGGCGTGGTGCTCGGCGACACCACCAATTGGACTGAGGAGCCCCGCGAATCGACCGCGGTCGTGAAGGATCTCCAGTTCTTCCGCTCGACCAAGAGCGTCGTCGACCGCGTGCTCTACCATATCGATCTCAAGGACAAGCTGGTGCTCGAGCCGAGCTGCGGCGACGGCGCCTTCCTCGATGCGATCCGCAACGCCGGCGGCATCGGCTTTGGCGTCGAATACGATGCTGGCCGCGTCGCGATGTGCCGGGCCAAGGGTCACAAGGTCCAACACGGCAATTTCCTACAGACCGTCCCTGTCGAGAAGTTCGACGTGGTGCTGATGAACCCGCCCTTCTATGGCCGGCATTACGCCAAGCACGTTCGCCATGCCCTCAAATTCCTCAAGCCAGGCGGCGTGCTGAAAGCGGTGCTGCCGGTGACTGCGCGCTACGACCACGGCGAGCTCGACGACCTGATCCCGAAGCCGCGCTGGTCCTGTGACAGCGCCTGGGACGACCTGCCGGTCGGCTCCTTCAGCGAGAGCGGCACGAACGTCAACACCACCATCCTCACCCTCTACAAGCCAAAGGCAGAAGCATGAACCCCGTCAAATTCGAAGGATCTGAGATCGTCGGCGCACCCGAGAACTGGGACCCGGCGCGCGACGGCGAATGTGTGGGGCTGCCGGCGCAGATCTCCATCCTGCCAAACGGCATGAAGATGTTCACCTCGGTCTGGAAACCCACGGACGCGGAGCGGCGTGCAATCGCCGAGGGTGCGAACATCGGCATCTCCTGCTTCGGCGTCCAGGTCCCGATCATGCTGTCGGCCACGGAGATCGATGGGCCGATCGTGGAATTTCAGAGCGATACTGCCAGCCGGCGGGGCTGATGTCCCAGCCGCAATCCGAAATGCTGCTCGCTATACATGCATCGTCACTTGATGACGACAACAGAGCAACAGCACAGGAGATGAGAATGACCAGCCCGAACACTGCCACCGCGATGACCGTCGACAACATGGACGAGCTTCTGTCGGATCTCGAACTCGAAATGACCGACGAGGGCTCCGAGGAGATCGTCGAAGAGGTCGTGACAGTCGACGAGGGCGATCTCGCCGCGGTCGAGACGCTGACCGAGAAGGAAGAGGCCGTTGCCTCGATGACCAGCGAGATCGAGGCCGACGCCACCGCTGTCACCGCGCCGGAGGGCGACAAGCCCGCCAAGGCTGCGAAAGCGCCCAAGACCGCGAAGGCGCCGAAACAGCCCAAGATCGAGCGCGACCTCTCGGCGATTCCCGACGAGTTCTTCCAGCTCGATGCGAGCTCCGCCGGCTACGACAAGGCGGCTGTGATCGCGCTGCGCCCGACGCAGAAGAAGATCGCGGAGAAGTTCGACAACCTCTTCGCTTCCCTCGCCGCCGGCCGCGCGCCGTCCGTCTACACGATGGCGTGCTTCAAGGTGCTGCACGAAAAGGGCGAGGTCACGTCGAGCGATCTCGTCGCCGCGATGAAGGCCGCTGCCAGCCGCTCCGGCGGGGCCTACTCCGACGGCACGGCGCGCTCGCAGGTTGGCCAGCTGATGAACCTCTTCGGAGCTGTCGGCGTCGCTCACCGCGCGAACAACAAGCTGACCTTCAACAAGGACAGCAAGATCGCCGAGCGCCTGCTGGCGCTCGTCTAACCGAGACGGAGGGCGGCGGGTCCCGCTGCCCTCCCCTCTTTTGACTGCTTCGATGGAGCGGGGCCGCGCGGGACATATGCCGATGCGTGCAGTGCGTGGCGATTAAGCCCGCTCCATCAAAGCAGTTAGCAGGGGGACCGTGTTTTGACGTTGCCCGCGAAAGCCGTCGGAGCTCAGAAGGCGCCGACGGTTGCCCCAACGAATAACGAGAAGTGACCTGGGTGGTCCCCACCGACGCCATGCCCGGCGCGGAATTGTCATGCCTTCAAGGTCACGAGGGTTCGCGAACTGCTTTTTGAAAGGAGAGACCGATGACGACTTGTCCGAAATGTGGCGCGACCAGCGGCAATGACTGGTCACAATGCAAAGGATCCTGCCCGTTGCCGGGATCGCCGCACCACAAGCCGGAGCAGAAGCGTCGCGTGATCAACGCCGCGGAAGCACTCTATTGCGTCCGCGAGACCGTGATGCAGAGCGGCTATTACCCGAAGGAGATCGTGCAACTCCTCAAGATCGTCCAGCCCGACTGGGAGGCCCGTCTGAATGGCGACGGCGAGATCGAAATTTTGGCCATGGAGGAAGAGAACGTTGAATAAGCCCCCTGCCCTGAAGCCGCGCGACCGCATCCGCTTGATCGCGATGGGGCCCGACCCCGATCCGGTGACGCCTGGCGCCGAGGGCGAGATTGTCACCTCGCCGGTTCTGGTCGGCAACGAGTGGAGCGTGTGCGTGAAGTGGGACGACGGCCGCACCCTTGGCCTGATCATTCCGCCGGACCGCGTGGAGAAAATCGCATGACCGGTCCCAATGGACAGCGCCGTTGGCGACAGCAGGATCTCCTCTACGCCCGCGAGGAACTTCGAAAGGCGAGCACGAATCTGTGGCGCGCTCGCAAGATCGGCTATCGGCCGGTCCTGCTGCGCCATTGCGAGCGCCTGGTGTGCGCCGCGCTCGATCACGTCTGGGACATCCAGGAGGAGATTAAGGAGCTGAGCCGATGACCAAGAAAGAAGCCGTCAGCCGCCTCAAGCGCGTCGCCAAGGTGATGTTCGCCGACATCTTGGACACGGTGCTCTATCGTCTCGGCGATCACTACTCGCCAGACGAGGTTGGGGACGACGCGAGCGCCAGGCGCCAGATTCAGGGCTACATGCAGCGCTGGGTCTTCGAGGATATCGGCGAGCTCGATGGTCCGGCCCAGGTCGAGGCTGCGTTCCAGAACGCCTTCTTCCAGATCGCCTCGCGGCACATCGCGGGCTACCAGTTCCCCGGACGGTATCGAACGCCGTGGATGGATCGAATTCCCGGCCTGTCGGAACAGGAGATCCGGATTCGGGAGGAAGGTGAGCTCTACTGGATCAAGCGCTTCGATGAGATCGCGCGCGGCGTCGGATAACCCCTTCCCTCAAACCCCGATCTGAATTACTTAACAAGGGGTTAACAAGGTTGACCTAGAATGCTCCGCCGCCGTGTCCCACCTGCCCGCTGCGTCGATTGCGGCCGGCCGCGCTGGGGCCGGTTCCTGCGGTGCAAGCGCTGCCAGAAGGTGCGGTTCTCCGACGCCATGGAACAGAGCTGGCGCCGCCGCAAGCGCCATCGGCAGATCGCCCTCGAAGCGAAAGCGGAGCCGGCGCGCCCTGTCGCCGATCTCGATACCTTGATGCGCGAGGCTGATGCCGCGGCGGCCCGCGCGCTCGATGCGGCGCTGCGGCTGGCGAACAAGTTTGGACGAAATCGTTAAAGGACGATATCGCTGAAGACCGTTCCCCATCGGTCCCCTCGCCCGCGGTCCAGATCGAATCCCAAAGCCTGACCCCATGGGTCATGGTGAGTTCGAACGCGGGCGAGGGAACATCGCCGGGTGATGCGGCCGTCCAGAAGCACGGCGACGGTATTTAAATAGCGAAGTCGCTAATTCGTTCCTACCGCTGCATCGGACCGAGCCCGACGCCGAGCTCATGGGCCTTGGCGCGGAGTGCGCCAACACTGCGCTTGAGTTCCTTGGAAACCCGAGCGACCTTGGTCCCCTCCTTCGAATGGCGCTTGAGAGCGCGGAGGTCGTCCTTGGTCCAGACCCGGCGTGTTCGCTTTGCGGCTTTCGACATAGTCACTCCATTTGCATTCCCACTCCTTTGTTGTCCCGAAAAGAGACCGCCCCGGTGAGACGAGGCGGCCCAAGTCAAGGGAGGAAGCCGACCTGGAGTGGAATGGCCGGCGCCAATACGCCTAATAGCGATGTAGCTAATTCGTTCCATCGCGAAAGCTGTAAAGCGCGAAGTCGCGAAAGCGCTGGAACGCTCTGAGGCGCTTGCAGGGCGCGTCGTGCATTCGCTAAATCGCGACGCGAGCACAGAGACAGGGTCGAACTCCCCAAGCGCTCAGTGAGCTTCCCTGCGCGTTGATTCGCCCTAAAATGCCAGCCGACATCCTCGCTCTTTCGTGCAATCGTGCAAGAGCGATTTGACGAAAAGGAGAAAGCCCGAATGGACGAGCGTCAACGACAGATCCGTGACGAGCAGGTGGCTATGAGCAGGTCACGGGCGCGGTTTGTGGCCAAGAGCATCGCCTTTAATGCCGCGCACCAGCGGATCGGCGAGAGCGAGGGCTTCGTTACCGACCCCGACAGCGCGCACAAAGCGGCAGAGGCAGCTACCGCAAAGCTCATGGTGCAGTGCCCGGAGTGGCACACCATCGAGATCGTGCTGGAACGCAAGGAGAACATGCGCTAGATTCTGGCGCATGGACAATTCGCCCAAGGAAGTTTTAGCGAAAGCACGACGGGTTCGAATTGAGCTCCGCACCCGGCCGTGCCTGGAAGGGCTGCCGATCGGCGTCAACGACCACGGCGCCAGCATCTATCGGCACCCCAAGCCGGGCCAGGCCAACACCTTCCATGTTCCCTTCGCAGAGATCGAGGCGATCTGGGACATGGACCTGGGCAAGCGCGTCTGGCGTCGCTAAGCCTTTTCGCTAAAACTACCTATCGCCCCATCGTTCTCCCAGCCGCAATCCGCCGGCTGATGCTGCATCGTTCAATCGTTCTTTCGCGAGTTCGCGCGAAAGCCTTTGAACGATGGAGCGAAACATGGATAGCGCGAAGGTTTGGGACCGCGACGCGGTCATCCACCTCATCAATACCAGCAAGCCGGCCCTGGCCAAGGCTCTCTGGACCATCTACCAGCGCCAGACCGCCGACGAGCAGCGCACCCAGACGACGAACGTCCGCAACAAGCGCGGCTTCAACAGCAACGATGCCCAGTTCCTCTCGGACGTCGCGCGCAAGCTGCCGCTCTACGACTTCAACCTGACCGACCGGCAGATGGCCAAGGTCCGGCCGATGATGCGCAAATACTGGCGCCAGCTCCTCGAGGAGATCGAGCGGAAGGGCGGCGCCGTCGTTAAATCGCCCAAGCGTGCAAAGGCGATTGGGCGAGAAAGCGAAAGGGCGATCCCTCGCGAGACCGCCCCGGTGCGTCGTGAAATCGCTAACCCGCTCTATGGCGCTTGGACGCTTTAGCGTTATCGTTATCCAGCGAGATCGTGATTCGGCGAGATCGCTAACAAGCGATTTCGCCATTTCGCGGCGTGGCTGGCGATCCATGGGGTGAGCAGGACGAGAGTGACGCAACAGGCGAACAGGTAGAGTTCGCTCTGGCTCGGGACATTAAAGGTGAGGGCAGGGGGCTCGACAACGAGATTGTGGGCGGCCGCATTGAAGGCAGCGACGATCAGCCCGTGAACAGAACCAAAGATCAGCGCCGTGGTGATGGCGGTGAGAATGTAGAAGATGCCCGGAAGCGGGAAGTCGAGGAGAGCATGAAGGAACATCGTCGCCGGGACCGAGACCAGGACCGATCCGAACGCCACGAAAATGAACGGCAGAACGCTGCGCGGCGGATCCACATCCGAAGGGGCGGCTTCGTGGGTGATCTCGGTCTCGTCGGAGGTCGCCGATTCGGGCCAGGTGTCGTGCCCGAACATCAGGAGTTCGCCGGCGAAGTCGTCGATCTTGGTCGACATCTGGTCCAGGCCCGCGGCTTGCATCGGGGGCAACTGGTGTTCGGCTGCGAATTTGCTGGCGTGTTCGATAATGACGCCCCCGAGGGCCGAGGAAAGCTGGGAGAAACGGGCGGCGGACTTGAAGGGCATTTCAATACCTCTAGGCGTGTGCTGATGGAACGAGAGTGTTCTCACTCTGTTCTCTTTTCGGTTTTTACGCAAGCACAATTTTCGGGAAAGTCGCATTGGGGACGATGAAACGATTTCGTGCTATCGTTCTTTCGCCAAAGCTTGCTCGGGAAATACAGTTGCAACGCCACCTTGTAAACTGGCCCGAAGCCGTCCCCGGTGTTCTACGGACGCGCAAAGCAGTGGATTTACAACCGTTTAGTAAACGTTCAGAAAGGAGTTAACGACTGTGACCAAAAAGAGACTAAATTCCGTCCAACTTGAGGAGCTGCTGAGCCGCCTCAAGGAGCGGCCGCCGACGCGGAGAATCCATGATCCGCATCGGCGGGGCCGCATCATTCCGAGCAAGAAGCTCTATCGACGCAAGCCCCGGACACCCTCCGGGGCTTTCCATTTTGGCGAGATTGTAGGTGCGGCATGCCTGCAAGTTCCGGCGAGCGGCAGCACTTGCCACGCGAATGTCTGTCACGCCGCGCTATAGCGCAGACATCGAACACAACAGCGCACAGGGATTGAGCAGTGGCAATTATCGAACGAGAAAACGTGCAGGCCCCGACGGTTGCAGAGGGTGACGCAGGCATTATCTTGAAGGCCGACGGGACATTTCGTGTTTTCAACACCATTGCCGATCCCGCCAATTTGACGCCGGCCCAACGGGAGCTTGGCAAAAAGCTGATTGCGCTTGCCACCGCGCTCCAGGATCCGACGATCCTTGAACTGCTCTACCAGGCTGCTGGTCTGTTCGACGACGTGGTCAAGATCAAGATGGATTCCTAGATGACGCAGCACCTTTCCCGCTACCGCGTCCTGGAGATGTTCGCCGAGAGCGTGGTGAAGCTCGAACTCGGCGACAAGGACAACATCGAGGCGGCATTTACCAGGATTAAGCGCCAGGCCAAGAAGGCGCTGAACCACCGCGCGCCGCCGCGCAACGAGAACCTGGAGCAGGCCAGGAAGAAGGCGGTCGCCTCGACGAAGCGCAAAGCCGCGGAGTTTCGCGCCTTCATCATGCCCATGATCAAGGATGCGCAGAAGGAAGGCTGCGTCAGCACCCGCCAAATCGCGGAATGGCTCAACAAGAAGGGCTATTCGACCTCGCGCGGCTTCGCCTGGTCGTCGGGCTCGGTGCACCGCATCATCACCGCCGCAGACTAAGCTCCCGTCGAGATTCCACTCGACAACCGATTATCGCCGTGCAATAGCACAGTCAGCACTGACTTATTGAGAGGGGAACAGCACCTATGCCCAACATCATCAAGACCATCATCGAGAAGGTCTCGGCGCCGATGGCGGACGCCGATGATTTCGCGCCGACGGACAGCGAGGCGCTGGAGCTCGCCGAAGAGGAGCTCGATGCGAACAAGACCGCGCTGGAGCAGGTCGACGCCGAGAACGATCGGTTGGCCAAGGCGCTGCGCGAAGCGGAGGAGGCGGTGGCCTACCTGCACCTGCTCAACCCACACCGGCCGATCACCGACGCCAACCGCGAGATCGAGAACCGGATCTACTCCATCGCGATGATCGTCGGCGCGCGCAAGGAAGCGCCGCGGTTCACCCGCAAATGAGCCGCACTCCCGAAGAACTGGAGAAGCTCCTGCGAGCGGCCGAGGAGGCGATTGTCTACCTCAACACTTGCGGGCAGCGCCCCGTCGTGGACGAGAACCGCGAGATCGAGCAGGAGATCGCCGAAATCGTGGCGCGCGCCAGGCCGCGTCGCCGGCTGCCGGACCAGGCGGTCATCGTGCGGCAGTATCATGAGCGCATGGCTCGCCAGCGGAGCTACCAGTTATGATCACGGACGAGGATCGGGCGCTCGTCGCCACCATCACCTTCATGCGAGCGCTGAACCAGGAATGGCTCAAGCAGCAGCTTGGTCGGCCCATGAAGGAGAGCCCGGTCCCGAACTGGCAGGAGGTGGCGCCGGCAGATCGCCAGCGGCTCCTCCGGAGCATGAAAACAGCCTTGGCTGCAACCAAGACCGAGAACGTCCTGAAGGTCATCGAGAACGCCAAGGCATTGTAATGCCTGCTCTTTACCGTCAGTTCTGACTGTTTTCCGCCCGCAATCCAGATCGTGCTGTGAGACATTAGAGCACGATCAACGCTCACAGAGGCAAACAGCACATGGCCCTCTACCTGGTTGAAGCCGAACGCATCAGCGTGCGGCAGATCGAAGTCGAAGCCGACAGCGCTGATGAGGCGCGCGAGAAGGCGCAGTCGATGTCCGAATACCAGATCGAGTCCTCCTTTCCGGAGGACAGCTATTACTGGCAGTTCGATTGGCACCCCGTTCGCGTGAACGAGGATCTGCAACCCATTCCCGACCCCAGGCCGGCGCCGATGTCCGTGCGCTTGGGCGGCGACGAGATCATGCACAACCTGCTGCTGGACGACAGCACGCACCTGCCGGTGGAGGCCTGCCAATGAACCCGATCGAGCTGGACATCATCACTCGCCTGATCGAGATCGCCCGCGAGAAGGACTACACCATCAGCGTGTTCGACGGCGAGGAATACGCCGTCAAGCGCGAGACCGACAAGGCCGTGATCCTCGCGGCCATGGCCGCGACGGAGATGGACACCCTGGTCCTCCGCGACCCGGCCGGCGTCCGCATCGGCTCGGTCACCCTGATCTACGGCAATGATCTCGAGGTGATCTCCGATCACAGCGACAACGTCCTGACCAACGAGGTCGTGGCGCGGACCATGATGGAATTCGACAGGAGCGCGGCATGAGACTTTGGATTCTGGCCAGCCAGGCCGAGAGGGTGGGGCGGCTCTATTGGAGCTCGCAGCGCGGCTGGACCTACAAGGAGCTCGCCTCGCTTTATCGCGAGCCGACACGCGAGACGATCCAGGAGCAGCCGATCGGCGCCAAGCTGATCTGGCTCGAGGCAGAGGTCGACGCGCGCGGCTTCATTAAGGTGATCGAGCCGCAGGAACGGCCGCAGATCACCGATCTCAGCAACCTGTGGCGCGATCAGGCCATACCCACCCGCGTCTACACGGTTCGCGGCATGCCGAACTGCGTGCAGATCCATCCCGGCTACAGCGTCAAAATTTACCTGAAGGAAGCATCGTGAAGAACCGACACCATCACCTCATCGACGCCATCGAGCTCCTCAATCCGGCCGAGGCGCCGGCCATGGGCAGGATCGAATCGATCTGCCTGCGCCAGCAGAACGGCGACAGCCTGTTCGTAAACCACGTCATCGTCGAACTGGAAATGGGCATGATCTACGCCAAGTCCACATCGGAAGATCCGATCTGGCACATGGTCCCGGTCGACGAGCTGGTCGGCCTCGAGATCCAACTGTCCGACGATCCCAAGGTGAAGGGCTGGTTCAAGGACTTCGACACGTTGCCGCAGATTCTGGTCGCCCTGCGATCGGAGAAGAAGAAGGGCAGCTGATCTGCCAGCCGCAATCCATGTCGCAACGTGCGACGTTGCGACATCTGCAACGCGCAACGGAGGGCCCAATGAAGATGTTCAAGATCGGCGGCTGGCACTGGCTCGGCTGCTACGTCCGCGGCACGCTCTATCTGGTCCGCAAGGTCGGCCGCATCGGCGATTGCGTGCGCCCATGACCGAAGAGAGGAACCGGCGCATATTGGTGGGCGGCGGAATGCGGGGGCTCGCCTTAGCCGTGGCCGCGGCCCAGGCGGCGATGCTGGATCCGCCCGCGCTGCCCGCGCGCCGCGAGCTCCCACCGCCTCCTTTCATGGACTATCCCATCGAGCCGCGCAGAGAGCGCTACCGCGACTGGGAGGACCGCAAGAAGCCGCGGCCGAACCGCAAGAGGGCCAAGCAGCGGGCACAAAAGGAGGCGCGCCGGCGGCAGCGCAAGCGCCGCTAAGCTCCCACCCGCAATCCAACTGCTGATGTGCGACAAACGCACATCAGCAACAACGCGAGCGCGACATGCACACCATCGAGACCATTGCGAAATCCTGGGGTCACTCCGTCGATTACGTCGAGCGACAGCGCTCCCGTGACCTTGTCGCCGAGATCCTCACCGGCCAGAATCCCGACTATGACGACCTCGTATTCACCTTGGCAGTCCAAGAGCTCCGCCCCGCGGAAGAAGCCTTCGATCCGCTGGTGAGGCTCGCCTTCTACGCCACCTCGCGCGAAGTCACGCCCGAGCAGGCCAGGCGCCTTCAGCAATATTTCATGGGGATCGCCGCGGGTATTCTATCCTTCAACGCGACCGAGGGCGACACCTGGTCCGAAGAAGCCTGCGAGGCGCTGGCTTGATAACGGTTGAAGTCGCCTTCTCCGACGGCCGCACGTTGACCATCGGCAAATTAGACCCGCGCAACACCGTGCGCCGGGTCGAGGAGCTGATGTGGCGCTATGGACAGGCCATCACGCGCATCAACGTGGTCGCGCGCGGCCTGGAGATGGCGGAGGCCGCCCGTATGCGCCACTATTTCAACATGGTCGAGTTCGACCTGCGGATCAACACTTCGATGGACCGCATCGGCCCGCGGGAGTTCGACCTCTATGAGCTCGCCAAGTATCCGCGCAAGGGTGCGGCATGCTGAGCTTCGCCGACCTGGTGCGCGGCTACGAGCAGGAGGGCGACAAGGAAGCACTCTTGCAGCTTCGCGGACTGGTCGAACGGTTCTATATTGCCCGAGAGGGTGTCCACCCGCTGGTCAAGCTGGCGATCGAGCAGGAGAGGGATCGTCGCCTGACCATGGTCGACGAGGCACTGGGGAGATTGGAGCAATGAGCCTGGAATTACTGCAACGCGCCTTCGAGGCCACCCGCCCAAGAAGGATCGACCCGCGCGAGCTCCATACGGTCGTCACGCTGGCGGAGATGCGGCAGGCCTTCGTGGAATACGTCCGCCTCCGGAAGATCCAATTCTGCGGACCCAACGCGCACAAGAAGCCCGTCAAGGAGTATTTTGAACGGAAGATCGCCTACATCGAGGGGCGGTTTCCGGCGTTCAGGGCGGCCTACAAGAGGGAGTTCGAGCGATGACCGACGCCTTCCGCAACCTCGTCAACGTCAAAGCCCTCGCCGGCGACGTCGGGGCGCTGGACGATATCCTCGAGGTGCTTCAGGCCATGGAGAACATGGCAGAGGAGATCGCACACGTCGTCACAGCCAGAACCGCTGCGGTGAAGGTGCTGGTCGACCGCCTGGAGCTCGCCTTCGGCCAGGCTCAGGTATCGTGACATGCCGAGCATCGACAATTGGCCAAAGGAGCTCGTCAACGACCTCCTCAAACAGGCGATCAAGGACGGATCCTGGGCCAAGCAATATACACAGGACTGGAGCCTGATCGTGGGAAAACCCAACAGCTTCGACCTTCCGGAGCAGCCAGACGCAGTCCGCATCCACCTGCAAAAGGACAGGTGGCCTCGCCGCGGCGAACATGCCTTTAGAGACCCCGAAAACATGAACGCTGCGATCGTGGTTCCCCAAGAGCCCGAGCAGCCCTATAAGGACGATCCGCGATACGGAACCTGGGGGTGACAATGGACAAATTGCTGACCGAGACCTCGCACCGCACCCTAATCCAGCTCAACAACCTGGCCCGTCTCCGCCGGCACGACCTGGAGCTGCGCGGCCCGCCGAACAGCACCTTCAGCTACACGGAAGAGACCAAGGGCCGGATCGCGGTGAAGCGGGTCACAACCGACGAGAACGGCCTCGCCATCATCCCAGGCGAGCCCTACTGACCATGACACCGCAGGAGATCCGCAACGAGCGCCTGAAACTGTTCGCCAACTGGCTGAACACCCTCGGCGCCGCCATCATCACCGCCGGAACCTTCGTATCGGCCGCCCAGTTCATCTTCGGGCTGCTGCCCAAGGACACGGACAACGGTCTGGTGGTCGGAATGGCCCTCACTAGCATCGCGGGCGGTTTCGTCCTACATTTGTTCGGGCAACTCACTTTGGCGGCTCTCCGATGACCACCAACCAGCTCATCGCACTCCTTTTCCCGCTAGGCACCGCCGCAGCCTGCGGCCTGTTCGCGCTTGGCACGGTGAAGTGGCTGAACCGAAAATACCCTGCTACCGCTTCGCCGACCACCAGAACCAGCCCGTCGGAGCCGGTCGAGGAAGAGTTCACGAACTACGCATCGTCGGACGACTTGCGGAGGAACCGTATCCCACCGGCCGTGGGCGATGCCGATCGCGCCATCCTCGATGCACTGACCGCTCCCGACGAGAGCGACGAACGGCTGGTCCTTTCTCCGCAGGCCAGGCACCGGCTGCACGAGGAGATGGTCCGCGATCTCGAGGCCGTGGAGAAGATCCTGGGCAAGGTGCGCCTAAGAGAGCGCCGCCTTCACAGCCTCGAGGACGCGATCCAGAGCTCGAACGGCGGCAACTTCTAGGCGAGCAAACGCCACAGAACGGGTAGTCCCAACTGCCCGACGCTCCAGATTTTCTGAGCACCTCGACCAGCGCCGTTTCGGCAGCTTCTGTAGACCCACACAGAACCACCCCCGCTACAAGCCTACCCAATAGCTCCGTTCTAACTTTTTCTGTAGCACCAAGGAAAATTTGATTCTGTGTGAGATCGAGTTCCAATCCCAAAACGCAATCGAAGAACCCACAACCTCCGGCCGACCACCTCAAAAACGGTAGAGAGAAACACCAAGACCACAGCGAGCCCAAATACCCATTTCCGGAGAGAGCCAGGTCAGACCCGCTCAAAGGCAGATCCTCGAGAAACCAAGCACCGAATAGAGATCGCAGAGAGCCCCAAAGAGAACGATCGACCAGTGAGAGCATAGAGAGACGAAGGACGCACCACCGGTCACGAGAGAGCGATACAGACCCCATGAGAGCGTAGAGAGGGGTAAGAGAGACGGGGTCACGCATAGAGGGGCACACGAGCACCTAAAAGCGCAGCAACTCGCAATTGCTCAGAGCGGCCGGCCGCGTCGATTTACCAGCCCGATTCCAACGCCGCCCACCTTGGCCTCGAAACGCCATCACCGATTCCAAAATTAGGAACGGCCGCACATACCTCACCCGCCTAATAGGCGACTTCCGCGCCATGGTGAGGCACAGCGCCTACGCCTCGTTCCCACACCATGGCGGGCCACCTATCTCCGGAAGCGCCCCACACCATGGTTGTCCCGAGGGCGCTCCATGGCCGGAAGTTGGATTTCCGTCGCCGCACCCTCTCTATAAGAAACTACTGTAAGTAATAACTTACTAAGTAGTGAGGGTGCGGACACGGAAGGTGACAGGAAAGTGGCCGGCCATGGGAAGCCCAGTTCCGACTGTAGGAAACATGCCACACCATGGCGAACCTTGCCCGCTCCGCGGGACCCGCCGTAGGGAGCCCGCTGGTGCGTCCATGCGCGTCCCCGCTCCCAAGACAGCCCCCAGACCCAAATAACTCACCACAAGCTGCCGCCCGCAATCCTCGCAAGCATCTGCGATCGTCTTTGCACGCGCAATTCTGCGCGCAACGCACGAGATGAACATGCAGCTCTCCAAGTCCCAGCTCCGCGAACTCGCCCTCGACGCCGTCACCACCCCTGGCGTGAAGATCACCGTGATCCCGCCGAAGCGCACCATGGCGGACATCCGGAAGGAGGCGGCCCAGAAGCGCCAGGCGGAATACCTGGAGAGCCGCCTGGCGAGCAAGATCGCCTAAAACGGCCGTTTGCAATCCTGTCAGCGCTGACTTACACAGCGCTGACAGCACGCACGCTGTTCCAACAGAGAGACCGACATGGACCTTTCCAGCTTTCACGCCAATTTCGCCGTCATGAACGCCAGCGACGCATATGGCGGCGACCTCGGCGAGCGCTACCAGGCCGTGGTGAACCAGGACACCTTCATCGAGATCTGCACCTGCTCGCGGCCGGACCGTGGTCACTACTATGTCGGCCACGTCGCTCCCTTGAAGGATCACTGCTACGACCTCGGCGAGTTCCAGAACGACCTCCGGAAGGAGGGCATCTACTTCCTGCTCGAGACCAAGAGCGACGTTCGCGACTTCCTCGGCTTCGTCGCGGAGCAAGTGGAGCTTGAGCGCCCCTAACAGCTCCCAGCCGCAACCCAGATCGCGCTGTGCTCTTGTGTGTGCAGCGCGATTTTGCGCGACAACAGACGAGAAACACCATGAAATCCCTCTATGACCGCCTGGAGCAGTCCTACGCCGCCATGGGCGCTGCAAAATGCACCCTGTCCCTGGTCGAGGCCAAGACGCTGCGCATGGGCGCACCACTCGTCCTCTCGGACAACGCCTACATGGTGCTTGGTGATCACGTCACGGGGTTCTTTGGGGTGATCTTGGAGAACAACGGTTTCACCGCCTTGAAGGGCGAGTGGGTCACCACGCACCACACGCTCGCCATGCTGTTCCCGAAGACGACCTATGACGAGGCCTGCGTCTCGCTCCTGGAGCAATTCCACATCGACACCGCGGTCAATTAAGCGGAGGAGGGGCGCTAGGCGCCCCTTTTCGTGTCTAGGCCACGCCATGGGGCTGGCCAACCACAGGCGCCATGGTGCTCCCTCGGCCAAGGATTGCAGGCCAGGCGGCCGGCCACGGGGTCTTTCTCCGCCGGCCGCGGCGCACTCTCCCAGCCGCAATCCAGCTCGCAGCGTGAGATTCTTGATCATCGACAGCACGCAACCAGCGAGACGCGCACATGATGAACCAGCACCTCACCCTGATCCGCCGCGCCACCAACGCGATCGAGACCGCGCTGACCCGCAACGGGTTCGCCGTCGGTTACGTGCAGGACAGCCTGCGCTGCGCCCGTCGCCACCTGAAGGCTGCGAAGAACTTCACCCTCAACGGCAACGTCGAGTTCGCCCGCATCGAGATGGCGAACGCCTGCACCCACATGAACATCGTGCTGGGGAGGGCGACGTGACCGCCAAGGAGATCTTCGCCTGCATCCTGGTGGGCTCCCCGCTCGCCGTCTTCGCCCTGATCTTCGTGATCACCACGCTCTAGGAGCGCGCCCATGACCCTCGCCGAGACCCTGTTCATCGCCACGCCGGTTCTGGTCCTCACCATGATCTACTGCTGGGACTATGCGATGGAGCTCCTGGTCCCGGTCGCCGAACCCTCGTAAAGGAACAACCCTCTGATCCGACTAGCCGAAAATTAGACCGCGCGGGTAGCGCCCGCTGCTCGCATCGACCGCACCAACCTGCTGGGCCACCCGTGAATCCGGGACAGCGGGAAATACATTCTGCCCTGATTTCGCCATGGGAATGGCTAGGTATTGCCACGGTTTGGAACCGGTGGAGAAAAGGCTAGGAACGGATAGGATTAGGAACCGGTGGGATGCGCCGGCCTGGCGGCCGGCGGGTCCCGCGGACTTGCTGAGCGGACCAACTTTTCTAGTAAATTGAGCTAGATAGCTGTTTAATTCAGCTATCTAGCTCAGTTGACTAGTGTGCGATCGCGTAGCGCGCGTGTGCTTCTGCTAAATCGAAGACTTCGCTTTCGTCGAATTCGACGATGTCAAGAGTTTCGACAATTTCGAAAAGCTTGTGCTTCACTTCGCGCTGTTGCTTGCGTGCGCGCGCGTTCGCTTTTTCAGAAGCTCGCATGATTGCATCGTAGTAAGACATTGCTCTAGCTCTGCTTTTGAGGTGAAACTGAGAGTGCAGCGCGCGACTTGCGCGCGCTGCGTTGTCTCGTTACTGCGCTGCGACTTCGTCGCTCAGCTTGATCTGCTTTCGCTCTGCGATCGCTTTGACTGCTGCGTTCTCACGATTGAGCGTGAAGCATTCATCGTTGTTCGCGTTGCGCGTGACGTTCAGCATGTTCAGCGCGAGATAAGCATTGATCGTGCTGTTGTGCTGCGTCGCAACAGTCGACTTAGAGACTGCTTTCTGCACGCGCGTCGACTTGATCTTTGCATCAAACTTCGTCTTGATGTCGTTTGTGCAGAGCGCTGCGACAACGTCGCGCGTGATCTCGATTGACGCTTTTTCGAGCACAAGCGCGCTGTCAAAGAGCGCGTTGCAATACTGCGACATACGCGAAGCGCTGCAAGCGTATTGCGCGATATCAAGCATCTTCTCGACGCTGTAGACGTTCAGATTGACGCTTGCAGCGTCAAAGTTGCACGCGAGCAAGAGCGAAGCGATGTCATCGCTGCGCTGCGCGACATCGCGCACATCTGTCAGCTTCTTTTTGTTGCTCGACGTCATCGAAGACTTTGCATCTTCGCGCGCAATGCGAGCGTCGATTGCAGTAGCGATAGAAGCGCGAAGCGTCTGAATGTTCGAAGTCATTGTTTCTACTCTCGTTGTGTGCTGTAGCGTGATTGCTACGTAGCTATAAAACGATATGTCGCACTGTCAGTCAATACTGACTTACATAATATGATTGCGAAGATGAATGCTTCTTTGAAAGATTATTGCGCTCTAATACGCAATAAAGTTGCGGGGTTCGTCGATGTCTTAGAATAAAATTTCGCGACGCAAGGCATTGCCTCGGGTGTCGCCACTACTCCGGAGACCTAGCCTTGGGGCTTCCCGAGCGGCAAATCGGAGCCGCTACCCTTGGGGCTTGTCGCGCTCTGCCCGTGCGAGTGCCTTGGCTTTCTCAAGGGCCTGCTCCGGGGTGTCCCGCCCGGAGACCGCGCGTCTGGATGCATCATGGTCAAAGTAGAAGAAATACGAGACACGGACCTCGTAGCTTTCCTCGTGGCGATGGATGGTGACCCGCTTCATGGCTCGACGATGATCCGCACGCTCCGGCGCAGCTCGGCGACCTCTTGGGCTTTCTGGAGCGCCTTCTGGTAGGTCATGGCGTCCTGGAGGACGAGAGAGTGGTCTTTGACGGTGATCGTAGGGGAGACCAGCGTGAAGCGCCAGAATCGGCGCCCCATGGGTTTGCGGAGGTGCTCCCGCTCGTAGCGGCCGGTGTAGACCTCGATGGTCACATCGCCTTCCGAACCATGATGCAGGCCCGTAGCCAGTCATCCCCGAGGCGCTCGATCGCTTCGAGAATGTGATTGTAGCCTCTGGGGAGGAGATCGGGCCGGTCGAGGATCAGTGCGACGGCGATCGCCTCGCTGGCGGAGTAGACGCCGATGTGAGCTTCGTCCTGCTGGACGCGCTCGACCATCTTGAAGATCCGTGCCGGGAGTTCTGGGTCCATAGCTTACCCCTTGGGGGTGAGAATCGTGTAGCCGCGCTGCTCCATGCAGTTCGTGACCATGCGGGCGTCCCCGACGAAGCCATTGGCGCGCTTCTGCTCGATGCACTCGTGCTGGTCCTTGGCGAGCTGCTCGGGCTTCTTGCCATAGCTGTCCACGACCGGTGGCTCATAGCGGCCGTAGCCTTCGCCGCCTCCGCAGGCCGTGAGGGAGAGCAGGGCGAGGAAAGCCAGATATTTCAGCATTTCTATCCTTGGGACTTTGGTGGCAGGAGCGACTTTTCGAGCTCCGTTCCATTCACCTCTACCCAAGTCCGGAAGGAGGCTTCAAGCAATTCCTTCATGGCCATGTTGCGCATCGACGCGGTGGCCTTGAACGCCCGGTGGAAGTCGGGGTCCATCTTGAAGTTCATGTCCTGGATGCCGCTGTTCGACTTCGCCAGGTTGTCGGAGACCTGGTTGGGGGCCGGGGGAGGTGTCGGCAGTCCACGCGCTCGCGACCTCGGGGGCGGCGGCACTCCAAGCTTATCGTCCTTGGGGTTCGAATCCGTCATGGTCATTGTAGCTCCTCGACTTTGGCGATGATCTCTTTGGCCAGTGCCATCGAACGATCATTCAGGGAGGGATATTCCGTCTCGGCGATGCAGCGGCCGATGTTGTGGGCGTTGATGTAGGCGACCTTCATCGGCAGGTGGGTCTTGGCGACCGCGTAGCCGGCCTGCTCGATGTAATTACGGGCGTCCTTGACCGCGGCTTCGCTGTCCGGGGTCTTATTGAGCACGAACAGGATCTTGCGGTTGTCGATGCCGCGCGATCGCAGCTCGTGGGCGAAGCGCACCTGGGGTGCCAGGTCATCGCCGGAGACGCCGGTGGGCACCACGACGACGGTCGCGTCCTGGGCGAGCCGCAGCGATTGAGGATCGCTCTCGGGCCGGCCGTCGAACACGACGAGGTCATTGTCGCCGCGCAGCGCCTTGGAGACGTCGGTGAAGGGCTCGGCCGGGATCTCGGGCCGGACGTTCTGCGACATGCGAAGCGCGGCCCAGTCGACCGACGTCTTCTGCTTTACGTTGAAGTCGGCAATCTTCACCTGCCAAGTTCCCTGGGCGTAGGTGCGCGCGATGAGACGGGCGAGCGTCGATTTGCCGACGCCGCCTTTCTGCGACAGGCAAGCGATTGCAAGCATCCTGATGAGCCCCTGCGGAGAGTTCCAGCGATTTAGCGAAATCGTTAGTTCTACAGGGTTAATAGTCTCTTAATAGATTCGCAACGGCAAATTTTTGTGAAAATTCAAATGGGTGGGGAAACTGCTACGTTTTTAAGTCAGCGCTGATTTAGAGAGGCCCGGTGCTCTTGCATAGCCGCTACCACTTTTTGCAATGTTTCCACGGTCATAGCGGAACCTTCGACTACGCCTTCGAATCGGCTTTCACATTTGATGTAAAGCCGCTGTAAGTCGAAGCTGATCGGTCAAAACTGGCATAAACGAGCGCGTCCAGCGTGTCTTCCCGTAGTAATGCGGACTCCGAAGCGAGGTGGTCCCGGTCCTTTGCGGTGTCCACCGGCTCGAAATCGGGGTGATCGAACAGCCAGTCGTAGTCTGCCTGGTCGAGCCGGAGCACGCGCCAGACGTATTGGGTCTGGGCGCTGATCATCTTGGTCGGCAGCGCATAGGCCGGCACCAGCCCGTCGAACCACTCCTTGCCGTAGCGAAGGAGATCGACGTCGGCGACGACATAATGCACCGGCGTCAGGTCGAAGCCGCGAAACTCCTCCACGACCTCGCCGAACTCGTCAACGCGCGCGCCGCCGACCAGGATGTCCTTGACCGACATCGGGATGTTCTTGTGGCTGGTGAGCCAGCCGGCGAGCTCGCGCCCGCCGCCGACCCACACTTCCAAAGCTCGGTCTTCGCGCGCTCGCTGCATGATCAGGCCGCCTTCAGAGCCTTGAAGTGGATCTCGAGCATGAGCTCGTGGAGCTTGCGCTCGAGGTCGACGCGCGCCACCGCCGGCGCCAGGCCGCGGGCCAGGCCGTCGTTCATGATCCGATAGTCGCAGATCGAGGCGTCATAGGTGTCGAACTCGTTGCCGGTCGGCTGGGCCTGCGGATTGACGATCTCGACGATGATGCCGCCGTGCTGCTGATAGTAGCGGCCCTGATCGCGGCGCACCGAGCCGAAGGAGAACGGGCCGGGCTGGTTGCCGAGGCGCGCGCAGGCGGTCATCGGCATCACATACTTGCCGAACAGGCTCTCCAGGCGGTTGCCGAGCTGGCCGAGCACCTGGCGCCAGGTCATGTGCTGGCCGGTCGCGACGTCGATCATGGCATCGCCGTTCGGCCAGTGGGCGAGGGTGGCCTTGCCTTCCTGGGTCTCGACCTGGGCTTGGCTGGCGCCGAAGTGCTTGATTGCGATCTCGCGCAGAATCGCGCCGTCGTCGACCGGCTGCACGCCGTAGTTCTGGAGCAGGATCTCCTGGACGAGCGACTTGCCGGATTTCGGGATGCCGCAGAACGCGATGTAGACGGGAAGATTGAGACGGGAACGCATATAAGTCAGTCCTGACTGTTGACAAAAGACGCGAAAAAGCACCCTCGAGACAGCTCGGGGTGCTTCAGTTTAGGGTCGGATTGGCCGGCTTGGCGTCACCTGCTGCGATGTTTCGCTGGTGTCGAAGCATTCGCAGGAGACGATCACGCTGGTTCTCGAGCTGCTTGATGCGCTTTTCCATGGCGTCATAGGAGGACAGAGGCCTGGCTTTGGCGTCGAACAGCCTGATTGGGTCTACTTTCTCTCTCATACGCAACATAT
The DNA here is from genome assembly GCF_023073535.1 of Bradyrhizobium sp. 179. Lineage (NCBI taxonomy): Bacteria > Pseudomonadati > Pseudomonadota > Alphaproteobacteria > Hyphomicrobiales > Nitrobacteraceae > Bradyrhizobium > Bradyrhizobium sp. 179. The sequence goes on from NZ_JADPJR010000066.1 coordinate 82,480, forward strand.
AGACTGGATCACGCAGCTTTGCGCATAGAAAACAGATGCCACGGGAGATCCTGGCCGGCCGGGATGATGCCCTCGGCAAAGCCGGGCGTCTGTTCCACGATCGCGCGGCGGGTGCGCGCGTGGTCGCGGAGGGTGGAGTTGAGCTCGTCGGTGTAGTCGACGATGAAGGTGACGTTCGGCCCCGACTTCTTGGCGCGCAGCCCGCGGCCGATCCGCTGCCGGAGCGGAATCTCGCCCTTGCCGCCGCCGGCGAGAATGACCAGACCGATCGAGGGCACGTCGACGCCGACATCGACAATCGTGGTGCCGATCAGGCAATCGATACCGCCGTTGGCGAGTGCCTCGAGTGCGCCCTCGCGCTCGGCCTGATCGTTCTCGCCCTGGATCTGCTGACAGCGGACGCCCTTGGCCCGGAGCATCTCGACCAGGAAGGGGCCATGTTTCTTGGCCGCGACCAGGATCAGCACCGGCAGACCATGCGCCTTGGCCTTCACCGTCATGCTCACGATGTCGGTGTTGCGGGGCAGCGAGGTGGTGATGCCGATCTCGCGCGCGCGCTGCCAGGGCGAGGTCCGACGCAGGAGTTTTGCCGGCGGCGGGCTGCGATACTGGAAGTAGGGCTTGGCCAGGACGCCGCGCTTGATCAGCAGTTCCTCGGAGACTTTGATCAGGATCGGCCCGAATGCAGCCATCAGGCGCATATTGTCTTCTTCGGCCGAGCGCATGAACGGGGTCGCGGTCAGAGCGACGCGCACCGTGGCGTTCTTGCAATATTGCAGGATCTCGAAATAGGAGTTGCCGCCGGCCTCGTGGGCCTCCTCGCCAATCACGACCTCGATCAGCTCAAGGAACTTGATCAGCCGGGCGCGGGTCTTGGTCTTCTCGTCGAACCGTGTTTGGGCCAGGGCCGCGATCTGCTTATCGTCGAGACCGAGTTCCTTTTTGATGTTCTCGCCAATGACTTTGCCCTTCTCGTCTTCCAGCTTCGGCGCTTTGAGCTGGGCGACGAAGGTCTGGACCATGCCGCAATTGATGCCCTTGGTCGGGCTCCAGATGCCGTCTCCAATGAGGCCGGTGTTGAAGCCGCAGTCCTTCAGGAAGGCCTTCTGCATCTGATACATCAGAACGCCGCGGGTGGTCAGGAACAGCGTCGGGCGCCGGTAGCGCGAGGTGATGAGCTTGGCGATCTTGGATTTGCCACCGCCGGTCGCGACCTGGATGATGCCGCGGCCGTGCTTTTCGACCTGGCGCAGGGCCTTGAGCTGGAAATCGTAACGCGGGTCGTCGTTGCCGAACTTGTCGACGATCGGGTTCTCCGGGCCGAGCGGCGTCGCAAACGGCTTGCGCGCGATCCGGACCTGATAGCCCTTCCGCGTCAGCTCGTGGAAGATCATGTGGAAGAAGCCGGCCGGAAAAGTGCAGGTCTTGTGCGTGAAGAAGCTGGAACGACCGTCCCAGCCGCCCGAGGTGAAGGCGTGCATGTGTTCGCACCCCTCGACCCGATAGGAGAGGGCGGTGGCGATGATCTGTTTGACCGTGTCGTCGGCGTTCACGATCTTGGCGACCGTGGCATTGGCGACCAGGGTGAGAACAGGTTTCATTTAATCCGCTTGCCTTCTTCAATTGTTATGGTATGTCAGTTCTGACTTACAGGAACCTCAAACCCGTGTCTAAGCAATTTTCGGCCGAGATCGATGATCTGAGGCCAAACCCCTGGAACTCTAACCACGTCGGCCCCGACAACGAGACAAAGCTGCGCGCCAGCATTCGTCAGTTCGGGCTGTTTAAGCCGATCGTCGTCCGCGAGCTGTTCGACGCGGACACCAACACCCACTACGAGATCCTGGGCGGCGAACACCGCTGGGACGCGGCGCGGGAAGAGGGTCTGACGGAGATTCCCGTCTTCAACGTCGGCGTCATCGACGACGACATAGCCAAACGGATCACGCTGGCCGACAACGCCCGCTACGGTCAGGACGACACGATCGAGCTGGCCAAGCTGCTCGAGGACATTGGTGATGTTGAGGGGCTTCAGGCGGTTCTTCCCTACACCGAGAGCGATCTGAATTCGATTTTCTCAAGCGTCGATATAGCGCTCGATGAGCTGGATCTTCCGGAAAGCTACACGGAAGATGCAAAAGACCAGGCGCCCGAGGCCAAGCCCGAGAAGGTCGCCAAGACCCACACCATCATGCGCTTCAAGGTCGCGATCGCCGACGCCGAGAAGGTGGCCGAGCTGATCGCCAAGACCCAGAAGCGCCAGGGCCTCACCGCAGCCGACGAGCTCACCAACGCCGGCGATGCGCTGATCCACCTCCTCTTCAACGCGGCGGCCGAGTGATGGAGGTCAAACCGCGATTCCCCGAATGCATCGATTGCCGCTTCTTCAGCCGCAGCCGCCCGAACAGCCGCTGTCTGCCCTGCGGATCGGGAGAATTCTTCGAGGAGAGGATCCGGGATCGCGACCCCACCGCCGACGAGCTGATGCGAATCTACGCCAGGATGCAAGACCATGACGATTGACGTTTCCAAGCTGCCGACCGAGATCAAGGACATCGACTGGCTCAAGGCGAGCCCGACGAATTCCAAGAAGCATCCGCAGTCGCAGATCGAGAAGCTTGCGCGCTCGATCGCCAAGCACGGCATCGCCAACACCATCCAGACCGAGACCGACGGCACCATCATCGCCGGCCATGGCCGCTGGCTCGCCGCCAAGCACCTCGGCTGGACCACGGTCAACGTCATCGTCCGCACCGACCTGACCAAGGAACAGGCGATGGCGCTGCGGATCGCCGACAACCAGACGGTCTCGACCGACTACGACGCCGAGCTACTCAAGGCCGAACTGCTGGTGCTCAAGGATGCCGATTACGATCTGGACAGCCTCGGCTTCGACGACGGCGAGCTCGAGAAGCTGACGGCGGACTTCGGTGCGATTGACGAGTCCACCTTCGTCGAGGACATCGGGGAGGCCGTCGAGACCCAGCGCGCCGAGAACGTCGAGAAGGCCAAGGACATCGACCAGTCGGCCGCGCCGATCGGCGATGCGCTGGGCTTCAAGCGCGTCACCATCGAGCAGTCGCGCACCGTGCGCTCATTCATGAGCCGGATCGAGGCTGAGACCGGGTTGCAGGGCGCCGCGGCGCTCGTGGCTTACATCGAACAGAACGGCCTCGCAGCATGAACGGCAAGGTCATCAACGCCTTCGGTCGCAAGGACGGCGACCCGCTGCCCGGCCAAGAGGCCGACGACAAGCCGCAGGTCTGTGAGAACACGCTCGCGGCCGTCGAGGCCCTGATGGAGCGCGTCAAGGCGGGCGAGATCCAAGGCATTGGTGTGGCCTGCATCGGCAATGGCTACCCACTCACCGTGCTCGCCGGCCCGCCGACCCACGACGCGCGCGATCTGTCCGTGCTGCTGATGTCGGTCGAGCTCCTCAAGCGCCAGGTCGTCGGCACCGCGGTCTCGATGGCCGAGGTCGACTATGTGGAGGAGGACGAGGAGTGAAATATGTCATCGACATCCGCTTTAATTCGTCTGTGGAACGAACTCCCCGCGTGCTTGAGGTCGCCGAAGGTTTCGGCTTGGGCCTCTCGAATCGGGAGTTCGTTATCTACGACAATCTCGAGATCGATGTCCGTCAAGGCGACATCGTCTACGTCACCGGCCAGTCAGGATCCGGCAAGTCGCTCATCCTGCGCGACCTGGCGCGGCAGATGAATGCCGGCGGTTTGAAAGTTGCCGATTTGAACAAGCTGGACTTGGTCGAGAAGCCAGTTATCGAACTGGTTGGCAACACCACCACCCACGCTGCGGATCTGCTGGCCAAGGCCGGCATCTCGGACGCCTGGATCTACATTCGCAAGCCGAGCGAGCTGTCCGACGGGCAGCGCTACCGGCTCAAGCTCGCCATGCTGATGAACCAGGACGCCGAGGTCTGGGTCGCCGACGAGTTCGGCGCCGTGCTCGACCGCGTCACCGCGAAGTGCGTCGCCTTCAACATGCAGAAGGTCGCGCGACGGCTCAACAAGACGCTGATCGTCGCCACCACCCACACCGATCTCAAGGAGGAGCTGGGCCCGTCGCTGACGATTACCAAGCGCTTCCGCCAGCGCGTGGACATCGAGCATGCCGCGACTGCGTAAAGCTCATCCGGTCCTCGACCGGGTCATCGTGATCACCGTCCTGGTGATCGCTTTTTGTTGTCTCGTGATGTCAGCCCGTGCTGACATTTTCACCATCTTCTGAAGGAGTAACCATGCCCACCCCGACCCGCGGCCGCTTCGTCGAGTTCACCCCGTCCGACAAGAACCCCGTCTTCCTCGCCTACGGCAAGGTGCCGTTCGTGGCCCAGATCGTCCACGTCTGGAACGACAAGATGGTCAACTTGATCGTGTTCTACCCGAACGGCGACATCAAGCCGGAGACGTCGGTGACGATGCTCGACGGCAACGAGACCGAAAAGGAGCTCAAGCAACTCGAGCGGTATGGCCGCTTCGCCAAATGGCCGGCGCACCTGACCACGGTCTCCGAGGTCAAGGTTGGGCTCTCGGTTGACACCGAGAAGCTTCAGAAGGCCATCGACAAGACCAAGCTCGCCGAGCTCGCTGGCTTAGCCGGCGTGGCGTTCAAGAGCGAATAATGCCATTCGCAGAGACGAGCACTGGTGCGTTTGAGCGTCCCGACGCACTCGAGACGCTGATCGAGCGCGCGGACGCACCGGTGGCCCGTTTCTCGCTGCTTGACGACATGATTGTCGAGCGGGGCGACAAGTCAGATTGGGAGCTGCTGCACGATCTGCACTACAAGGCAGAGAACCTGCCGATCGGCCCGCGCTTCTGGAAGCTCACCCTGTTCGGCGAGACGATCGGCGTGCTGGTCACGGCCAACCCGAAGGGGCTGCTCAAGGAGCGGCATCTGGTCTTCCCGCACATGAAGCCGGGCCGCGAGACCAAGACCACCAACACCTACCGCTACGTCTTTGTGAACCAGAATTTCCGGGTCATCAGCCGCTTCGTGGTCGACACGATGTATCGCGGCATCGGCGCCGGCTACCGCATGATGAACCTGGTCGCGCGGATGGAAGGGCTGACCTACATGGAGATCCAGTCCTCCATGTCCAAGTTCAACCTGTTCGGTCAGAAGGCCGGCTTCCGCTTCGTGCGCCCGCTCAATGCCAACAAATACGAGATCGGCATGAAGTTCTTCCGCAAGAACTTTCAGGCGAGCCCGCAGGACTACCAGGCGCTGGTTGACGAGCTGAATGCGCACCCTCCGGCGCAGCGCGACGCGCTCCTCCAGCTCTGCAAGGACCACTATTACCGGCACTCGGCGCTCGAGAAGACCGGCAACAATCGCGACAAGGGCCAGGACCGGGTCAACGCCATGAGCGTCGAGACCATCATCAAGGGAATCCAGCAGATCACGCTGGCCTCGCCGATGTATGGCGTGTTCGTGAACCCCGACAAAGGGCGGTCAGTCCCGCAGCGGCTGCCGCTGACGGCCTTCGACGCCCAGAAACCGACCGAGAAGCTCCATGTCTGACTTCAAGGGCACCGAGAAGCAGATCGAGATCATGACGCTGGTCGTGGAAGCGGCCGCGCGCGGGCACAATCTCACCGTCAACGACCTGATGGCCCAGCTCTCCTACAAGCCGGGGCGATCGGCGCTGCACTGCTCGCTGAAGTTCCTGCGCCAGCACGGCTTTCTGGAGACGGTCAGTCATGGCCGGAGAGGTGCCATCGTGACGCCCACCGCAGCCGGAGTATCCACTTTCAAGGGAGGACCCGGATTTCCGTAGCCGCGCCCTCTCTATTAGATGTTTGTAAGTTATTACTTACAGTAGTATCTAATAGAGAGGGTGAGGACCCGGAAATGCATTCCGGCTCTACAGTCAGTCCTGACAGGTAACTATGACCGACGAAGTTGAAGATCAGTCCGGCTCCGAGGAAGGTTCCGAGCCCAAGCAGAAGCGTCTCAAGCCGGAAGAGTGGCGAGAGATCGAGATGCTGTGGGAATACGACCTGATGAAGACGCGGGATATCGCCGTCAAATTCGGCATCACCCCGTCCGCCGTGACCAACCACTTCGCCGAGCTCAAGAAGAAGGGCATCATCATCGCGCGCGGCGCGAAGAAGGGTGAGGCCATCAAGGCCCTGAAGATCGCGGCCGCGCCGCCTCCGCCGAAGCCCCCGTCTGAATTCGAGGCCAAGCGCAAGGAGCGTATCGAGGGCGCCAAGGAACGCCGCTACGTCCAGGCGACCTTCCACAATGCACAGGTGCTGGCGCTCCAGAAGGCGATTCAGGAAGGCAAGGAGACCTGGGTCGGCGCGCACGCCAAGATCAAGGCCATGCAGCGCATGGGCAAGGTCATCCTCGACGCACAAGCCGCGATCGAGAACGCGCTCGACATCGCCGGTGACATTGACGAGGCATCGCTGACCGAGCTCCGGTTCGTGGATCTGACGGGCGACGAGATCGCCCAGATCCAGACCAGCGCCGGCGACGAGGATCTCGACGACCTCGAGATGCCCGAGCTCGAAGACGAGGATCTCGTCGAAGAGGGCAAGCCGGCCAAGACCAACGAGGACGAGTGAGCCACCGTCCCCACCAGAACCTGAAGATGCATGGCAAGCAGCGGGAGGTCTTCCAGGACCCCCACCGCTTCAAATGCGTCGTGGCTGGTCGGCGCTGGGGCAAGACCCAGATGTCGAAGCTGTCGATTTGCCGCGCCATGGTCAAACCGCGCCAGCTGATCTGGTATGTGGCGCCGACCTACGCGATGGCCCGCGGCATCATGTGGGAGGAGCTCAAGGAGGCGATCCCGCGCGACTGGGTGGTCGCCTACAACGAAACGCGCATGACCATCCGGCTGCGCAACGGCACCCGCATCGAGCTCAAGGGCGCCGACAAGCCCGACACGCTGCGCGGCGTCGGCATTCATCTGCTGATCATCGACGAGGCCCAGGATATCAAGCCCGACACCTGGTATAAGGTCCTGCGCCCGACGCTCGCCTCGACCGGTGGCCAGGCCATCATCATCGGCACGCCGAAGTCGTTCAACTGGCTCTATGACGTCTATATGCTGGGCCAGAAGGGCGACGTCTACCGCGACAAGAAGGGCCGGCTGCGGACCAACACCTGGAAGTCCTGGCAATTCCCCACCATCACCTCGCCCTTCATCCCGAAGGCCGAAGTTGAGGCGGCGCGCCAGGATATGGACGAGAAATCGTTCCGTCAGGAGTTCGAGGCCTCCTTCGAGACCATGTCAGGCCGCGTCTATTACGCCTTCGATCGCAAGGTGCATGTCGGCGACTACCCGTTCAACCCGAGGCTCCCGATCTGGATCGGCCAGGACTTCAACATCGACCCGATGTCGTCCGTGGTGATGCAACCGCAGCCGAACGGAGAGGTCTGGATCGTCGACGAGGTGGTGCTGCGCGGCTCCAACACCCAGGAAACCGCGGACGAGCTCGGCCGGCGCTATTTCCGCTGGCAGAAGAACATCACGATCTATCCGGATCCGGCCGGCGCGCAGCGCTCGACCAAAGGTCGCGGCGAATCCGATATCGACATCCTCAAGGATGCCGGCTTCCGCTGGGTCAAGTTCAAGCGCAAGCACCCGAAGATCGCCGACCGCGTCAACGCGGTGAACCGCATGTGGCGCGCTGCCGACGGCACGGTCAAGATGCGGATCAACCAGACCTGCAAGCACACGATCGCCGGCTTCGAGCAGACCATCTACAAGGAGGGCAGCCGCGAGGTCGACAAGACGCAAGGCCTGGAGCATCCGACGGACGCCTGCGGCTATTGCATCGATATCGAGTTCCCCTGGCGCTCCAAGGAAGCCTTCGGCATCTCGATTTAGGCTTGATTATAAGTCAGTCCTGACTTATCTTATGGATTCCCGTGTTCCATTGGTGCCACCTTGCCCGCCTTAAGTGATCGCCAGAAGCAGCTTCGCGCTTTCATTAAGCGCCGGCATCCTGACTATCAGGCCAAGTGCGCGCACTGGGATTTCCTCGACGCGACCTATGAGGGCGGCCGAGAGTGGTTCGAGCAGAACGTCTTCCGCTACATCAAGGAAGGCAAAAAGGAATACGACGACCGCGTCGCGCGTGCCTACCGATTCAACCATACCCGCGAAGTGGTTGATCTGGTTCAAAAATACATCTTCAAGAGCGCGATCGTCCGCGCCAATGACGCCCCGAAAGAGATCAAGACCTTCTGGAAGAACGCGACCTTGTCCGGTCTGTCGGTCCAGGAGTTCATGAAGCTCGTCGGCACCGAGACCTCGAAGAAGGGCCGCGGCTACCTGGTCGTCGACACCAACGCCAAGGAGACTGTCGTCTCCGTCGCCGACGCCAAGAAGGCCAAGGTTCGCGTCTATGCCTATTACGTTCGCCCGCAGGACGCCCTCGATATGGGCTTCGACGAGGACGGGGTTCTGCAATGGATCCTGATCCGCGAGCGCGTGCGCGACGACAAGGACCCGATCGCATCGAGCGGCGCGGTCAAGGAGCAGTTCCGGCTTTGGACGCGCGACTACTGGCAGCTGTTCACGCTCGCGACGAAGAAGACCGGCAAGGTCGAAGATGTCACGGTCATTGAGGGCCCGCAGGTCCCGCACCAGGTCGGCGAAGTGCCGGTCATTCCGGTCGACCATGTCATCTCCGAGGACAAGTATTCGGCGCCGGGCCTGATCGACGATATCGCCTATCTCGATCGCGCCTGCGCGAACTACTGCTCGAACCTCGATGCGATCATCCAGGACCAGACCTTCAGCCAGCTCGTGATGCCGGCGCAGGGCCTGATGCCCGGCACCGACAAATACGACGCCCTGCTCGAGATGGGGACCAAGCGGATCTTCGCCTATGACGGCGAGGGTGGCGCCAAGCCCGAATTCATTTCGCCCGACGTCAAGCAGGCGCAGCTGATCATCACGGTGGTCAACAAGCTGATCACCGAGATCTACCACACCGTCGGCATGGCCGGCGAGCGCACCAAGCAAGACAACGCCATGGGCATCGACAACTCGTCCGGTGTCGCCAAGGCCTACGATTTCGAGCGGATGAACTCGCTCCTGACCTCCAAGGCCGACGCCCTGGAGAACGCCGAGAACAAGCTGGCCGACCTGGTCCTGAAGTGGAACGGGCAGCCGAAGGGCGTGGAGGGCCTCGAGCGCGAGGACCCCGAGCTCGTGAAATATCCGGACACCTTCGATGTCCGCACCCTTTTCGACGAATTCACGATTGCCGAGAGACTGGCCCTCGTGGACGCGCCGAAATCCCTGCGTCAGGAGCAAATGAAGCAGGTGATCGAGAAGCTGTTCCCGCGGCTGGCGAACGACCTCAAGACCAAGATGCTCGAGGACGTCGACAACTGGCCGATGACCGTTGCGGACAAGTTGACCGTGACGGCCACGATGGGCGGTTCCGGTCAGCCTTCTAAGTTCCCGGCGTCGGCATCCGTATCGACCGGCGGCTCGTCTATGCCGGCGACACCTTCCCCGAAAGCTACTCCGGAAAAGCGGCAGGGGCAGGTGACGAAGGACACCAAGTCCAAGGCGAAAAAGTAACGACCGGGCATATCGCCCACCGGGAAGCCGAGAGACTGTGCGACCCGAAACCCCTGATGGCCGAGAGACTGTGCCAAAGGAGACTGAACGTGCGTAAGAACACCACCATTGCCCCCGCGATGCAGATGCAGCGGAGCAACCACCTCCAGATGTTCGCTGTCGAGAGCATGCGCCTCCTGGACGGCGAGACCGCGGAAGCCAAGGCTGCCCGCGAAGCTGCTGAAGCCGAAGCTGCCCGAGTGGCCGCCGAGAAGGCCGAAGCTGATCGCATCGCCGCTGAAAAGGCCGAAGCCGACCGCATCGCGGCCGAAAAGGCTGCCGACGAGGCCGAGCGCAAGCGCCTCGACGACGAGAAGGCTGCGAAGAAACTCACCGACAAGGAATACGAGTTCCTCACCGACGCGCTCAAGCACAAGCAGGCCGCGCGCGACGCGAAGGCTGCGCTGGATGCCGCGAACGCCAAGCTGAAGGACTTCGAGGGTCTCGATGCGGCCGCGATCAAGAAGCTGGTCGCCGACCAGAAGAAGGCCGCGGACGATGCCAAGGCTGCCGAGCTCAAGGCGGCGGAAGCTGCCGGCAACGTCGAGCGCATCAAGCAGATGATGGGCGAGGAGCATCAGAAGGTGGTCTCCGAGCTCGAGACCAAGCTCGCCGAGAAGGACAATGCGATCAACGCTGCCCAGAAGACGATCGAGGATCTGACCGTCGGCTCCGCCTTCAGCCAGTCCGCCTACATTCGCGACGAGCTGGTGCTGACGCCGGCGATCGCGCGTCAGGTCTACGCGCCTCACTTCGACGTGGTGAACGGCAAGCCCGTGCCGTTCGACAAGCCGCGTGGCGAGCCGGGCCGCACCCAGCTGGTCGACGCCAGCGGCAACGCGCTGTCGGTCGACGCCGCCCTGAAGAAGATCATCGAGGCCTCTCCGGACCGCGATCGTTTGGTGCGTTCGAAGATCGGCACCGGCGCCAGTTCGAAGACCGAGAAGACCACCGGCTCGAACGGCGGCGAGGACAACGGCCTGCGCGGCGCGGCGCGAATTGCCGCCGCTCTCGAGGCCGGCGCGCTCAAGAAAGCGCCCGCGAAATAAAAAGTAAGCTCGAACTTACTTTTCTTCTTGGAAATTACCGATCGCCGGTTTATTCTATTGTCAGTCAACACTGACTTACGAATTTCCGGCGATCTTTTCCAAGGAGTGATCTATGCCGTTGCTCGAAACCGAAGCCAACAAGCTCTCCGAGAGCCTCATGGAGCGTGGCGTGATCGAAGAGATCATCGACCGCGAGGCTCTCTTTGCCCTCTTCCCGTTCAAAACGGTCGACGGCAAGGCCTATCTCTACCATCGCGAGAACACCATCTCCGAAGGTGACTTCCTCGATCCCTACGACCCCGTGCCGGAAGGCGCCGCGACCTTCACCGAGGTCACGACCCGTCTGCGCATTCTGGCGGGCGACGTCGACATGGACAAGTTCCTGCTGTCGACCCAGTCCGACAAGAATCCCCAGCTGGCGATCCAGATTGCGGCCAAGGCGAAGGCCCTGACCCGCAAGCTGAAGCGCACCCTGGTCAACGGCAACAACGCCGTCAATGCCAAGGAGTTCGACGGTCTGAAGGTGCTGACCCCGGCCGAGCAGACGCTCATCGCCGGCACCAACGGTGCTGCCGTGACGTTCTCGATGCTCGACGAGCTCCGCGACGCGGTTCTCCTCGGCGCCGACTGCTTCATGATGCGGCAGGGCACCTGGCGCGCCATCAAGGCGTTGCTGCGTGGCTTCAACGGCAACACCGCCGAGACCATCATGCTGCCGAACTTCGGCCACCCGGTTCCGGCGATCGACGGTATGCCCGTCATCATCAACGACTTCATTCCCGCGAACGAAGTCACCGGCTCCAGCTCGGTCACGACCTCGATCTACGCTCTGCGTCTGAACGAAGTCGACGGCTTCCACGGCATCGTCGGTGGCGAGGCCGCTGGTCTGAAGGTCGAAGAGATCGGCACGATCCAGAACAAGGACGCCGTGCGCTATCGCGTGAAGTGGTATGTGGGCACTGCCCTCAAGGCCACCCACTCGGTCGCCCGCCTGGCTGGCATCACCAACATTTAAGCTTGGCTATAAGTCAGAACTGACTTATAAGGGGCGGAGTTCATCACTCCGCCCCTCTTGCTGTCTGGAGCACTCATGTCCAAACCCACCGTGATCATCGTCGGCGCTGATAAGGGCGGCGTTGGTAAGACGACCGTCACCCGGATCGTCCTCGATTTTCTCCGCAACGCAGGTCTCGAATACCGCGCCTTCGATGCAGAGACGCCCAAGGGCAATCTCAAGCGCTTCTTCCCCGATGCCCAGGTCGTCGACCTCGAGCATTCGGACGGCCAGATGGCCGTGTTCGACAACCTCACCGGCTCGAAGGTCACCGTGATCGACCTCGCCGCGCGTCAGCTGTCGCCCACGCTGAAGTTGCTCGGCGACATCGGCATGCTCGAGGCCGTCCGGGACGGCAAGCTCGACGTCATCGTGCTGCACGTCCTCGGCTCCTCGGTCGCTTCGTTCCAGGAGATCGAGGCTACCGCCGGCGCCATCAAGGGCTCGCGCTACTTCCTGGTCACCAACCACATCAACGACACCGCCTATTTCGGCTGGGACAGCGAGGCGGCCCAGAAGGCCCTCGGCCTCGCCGAAGCGCTGATCGACGTGCCCAAGCTCGACGAGAAAGCCAATGAGCATGTCGAGCAGGCCGGCAAGCCGTTCTCCGAGATCGCGCGCGATTACCCGTCCTTCGTCGTGAAGGGCAAGGTCGCGCACTGGCTCAAGGGTGTGCTCGGCGCCCTCAATGTCCTGAAGCTCGGCCAATGAGCGGCAAGGTCGAAATCTACGGCCGCGACGACTGCCGGTTCTGCGTCGCAGCCGTCGCGCTCTGCCAGAAGCACAAGCTGCCGTTCGTCTACCACAAGATCACCGACGCCCTGTTGGGCGCCGAACTGGAGGAACGTCTCGGCGATCCGCCCAAGACCGTCCCTCAAATCTTCATCGGAGCTCACAAGATCGGCGGCTTCGAAGACCTGAAGCGTGCCCTGCCGGTCGTTCAACAGATCCTTTTCGGAGGCTAAAGCCTTGCAATCCTACATCGTCAAAATCACGCAGCCCGGCTGGGACAACTTCTCCGGCGACATGGGCGGCTACCAGTTCGAAAACGGCGTCTCGACCCACCCGCTGCCGCGCGCGATCTGCGACCGGATCGCAGCCAACGTGTCGGCCGAGCTGATCGATGACACCGGCGACAATCTGGGGCAGGGCGGCGCAGCTGCGCGCATTGCCTCCCGCCGCTCGATTGAATCCACCGTCGGCACGCTGCTCCAGCGCCAGACCGAAGAGGATAAGGCCGCCGAGCTGCTCACCGTCCACCAGGACGCCGGCAAGCCGCCGACCCATGAGTTCTTCACCGAGGAGCAGCTGACCGGCATCGCGGAAGCCGGCGGCATCGACGAGCTGCGCAAGCTCGCCGCTCCCTGGAACGTCAAACACCGCTCGATCCCTGGCCTGATCAACCTGATCCTCAAGGCTCAGAACAACTTCATCCAGGTCAAGGAGCAGCGCGAGAACGACGAGCGCCTGGCGCGCGCGAAGGCGCTCGATGAAACTTTGGCCGCTCGCATGCTGGAAGAGGCCGAGCAGCTGAAGAAGGCCCGCGTGCTCACGCCGGACCAGACGCCGAACGCTGTCGGCCCCGACGGCAAGCCTGTCCACGTCGATCCGGCGATCGAACAGGCCGGCGCTGACAACGCCGCGGCCAACCAGGCCGCTGCCGAGGAGCAGAGCTAATGAAGACCTTCCCGGTCGGAACTGATGCCGTTGTCGAGATCGCTTTCCTCGACAACGACGGCAATCCGGTGACCCCCACTGCGCTCTCCTACGTCGTCAAGGACGGGGAGGGCCAGGAGGTGGTCGCGCTGACGCCTATCGCAGACCTGACCGGGACTTCGACCGACATCACCGTGCCGAACGGCCTGATCGCGACCCCCGGCGGGTATTCGATCGAGCTGTTCATCACGGTCGCCGACGGACAGGTGTTCGTCCAGGAGGAGGTGTTCTCGGTCAAGCCGACCGCCCAGCTTCAGTTCCTGGTCAACACCTTCCAGACCCGCGCCAATGCGCTCTACGTCGCCAGCCAGATCCCGAACCTGACCGCATGGATGGGCGCCGGCAAGGACGACCAGACCACCGCGCTGATCGAGTCCTTCCGCCGCTTGAGCCTGCTCAACTACGTCATTCCGCGCCCCGAGGTCGATGCGCAGGACTATCTCGATATGGAATGTGCCTGGCGCCTGACCCCGCGCATGTGGCCGCTGATGACGACGAGCGTCTGGCAGGAATACCCGGCCTATTTCAAGGAGGCGCTCAACCGCGCCCAGGTGATCCAGGCCAACCAGCTCATGACCTTCGACCCGATGGCCGATCGCCGGCGGGCAGGGGTGTTCTCCGAGAAGATCGGCGAGAGCTCGCTGATGTTCAAGAACGGGGTGCGCCCGCTCGAAGAGGACACCGTCTGCCGGCCCGCGCTCAACGTGCTGGCCCAGTTCATCAACAACCGGATCAGCATCACCCGCTCATGATTACCCAGCTCATGACCACGATGGCCGAGGCCGCCGCGACCCGCTACGGCCTGCTCATCGACGGCTGGAAGGCGCTCTACGGCCGCGCGCTCGATGATCCGCGCTTCGGCGCGCCGGTGCAGATCCGCGAGGTCACCGAGGAGGCCTACGCTATGGCCCGGCGCTTTCTGGCGAGCGAAGGCACCGAGATCTCCGACGCCATGACCGACATCGCGAGCGAAGCTCATACAGCGACCCTGCGCGAGTTGAGCGTCGAAGACAGCAGCGAGCTCCCGGACGCGATCAGCGAGCACACCGACGAATTTATCGCGCATCTGACGCGCGTGCTCTCGATTCAGATCGAGAACGACATCGCGACCCTGAAGAAGACGCTTCAGCAGACGATTTTGGGCGTGACGCTTGCCGCCGCCGCCCAGCGCCTGCCGCTGCGCACCGCGCTGATCCAGCACCGGGTTGCAGCCAACACCGACATCCAATTCGGCTTCACCGATCGCAGGTCCGCCAAATGGCCGGCCGGTCGCTACGTCAAGACGATCTGGCGGCACAATCTGCTCTCGCTCTACAACGACGTGGTGCTGATGACGCTGGCCGATGCCGGCGTGGACACCGCGCGCGTCAGACACACCGACCCCACCTCGGACATCCACGGGCTCGAGATCTCCATCGTCGACAACACCGACCTGCCGACGCTCGCCGACATCCGCGACCAGGCCTTTCACCCCAACGCCAACGCAATCCTGGCGAGGAGCGTCTGATGTTCATCCCCAACCGCACCGGCAAGCTATCGCGCAAGATCGGCCGCAACATCTATGGCGAGACCACCTGGAGCTCGTGGGCGAACGTGCCCTGCGCGGTCGTGACCAATCTTGACCAGGTCGAGAAGACGCCGGTCCGCTCGGACTCGTCGGCCTCCCGCGCCGCCGCCGAGGAGCGTGTTGCCGTCGCCAAATACCTATTCGAGAAGCACGTCCAGATCGGCCAGGACGACAAGTTCGAGATCGACGACCTCGTGCTGCGCGTGATCGCGGTGCAGAAGCGCTTCTCCGTGCATGGCGTGCTCGACCATTTGGAGGTCGATTTCGACATCGCGCCATGAAAGCAGGAATGAAGGTATACGGCTGCGAGGAGCTCGCGGGTCTGATGAAACAGCTCGCCGGCAAGGTGCCGCAGCAGGGCCGCAAGATCATTGACCGCGGCGCCGACAAGATCGTCAAGGAGGCGCAGCTCAACGCGCCGGTCGACAAACACAACCTCGAAGACGCGATCCACAAGGAAAAGAACTACGAGGATCGCGGCAGGCTCAAGGTCGACCTGGTGGTGGGCGGCACCGTGCGCGGCGTCGACGTCGACCAATACGCCATGCTCATCCACGAGAATTACGAGGGTATGAACCCCGGCCCCGGCACGCTCGCCAAGCGCTCGGCCAATCCCGGCCGCTACGTCGGCGGCAAGTTCCTGGAGCGGGCGGTCGACGACAACATGCCCAAGATCATCAAGCAAATGTCCGAAGCCATCATGCGTGAACTGGCGGTGCTGAAATGAAACTCGAGATCCTCGCCCAGCTGCTTCAGGATGCCGGCCTCGGCACCATCGGCACCGATATCTACGTCCATTCGATGCCAGCCGACGTCCGCAAGGGCATTCTGCTACGCGACCCGCTCGCCGGCACCAAGGTCGATCCGGGCCTGCCGGGCTATTACCGCAGCCGTCTGCAGGCGATCGTGCGCGCGCCCGCGCACGCCGAGGGCAAGACGCTCTCCGACGCCGTGGCCAAGAAGCTCGAGATGGGCAAGCGGATCTTCAACAACGATGACGGCAGCCTCTCGATGCAGGTCAACTACATCTACCTCGAGCAGCTGCCCATCGTTTACCCCTGGACGCCGGCGAACGCCCTGGAGTGGTCCCTTAATTTCGTCACCTCATACGTCGAACCCCGATAGGAGACTGCAATGCTGCCCGCTGCCTATGCCTGGCTGGTCAATGAGCCCGGCCCGAAGATGCTGATCGAGATGCTGAAGATCTACGGCACCCTCGAGACCCCCGGCTCCCGCGACAATCCAACCATCCTGGCCTGGGCCAAGGAGATCGGCGTCGAGAAGGACTACGTCCACGATTCGATCCCGTGGTGCGGTCTCGCCATGGGCGTGGTCGCCAAGCGTGCCGGCAAGGAATTCCCCAAGACCCCGCTCTGGGCGCTGTCCTGGGCCGAGTTCGGCACCAAGCAGCCCCACCCGATGCTCGGCGACGTGCTGGTGTTCAAGCGCGACGGCGGCGGACACGTCACCCTCTATGTCGGCGAGGACGAGAGCGCCTATCACTGCATCGGCGGCAACCAGTCGGACCAGGTCAACGTCACCCGGATCGGCAAGAGCCGCCTCTACGCAGCCCGCCGCGCCCCGATGACCGTGCCGCCGGCGAACCTGCGCGTCGTGCATCTGTCCGGATCGGGCAAGCTCTCGACCAACGAGGCGTAATATTATAAGTCAGTTCTGACTTGTCTGCGCAATAAAATGACCGTAGAATAGAGCTCATCAGTTTCTGCGGTCATTTTGCAAAGGATCGGATCCATGCCGTCGAATACCCAAAACGTTAAGCTGGGCGTGTGCTCGGTGACTTTCGGCGGCGTTGACCTGGGCTACACCCAGGGCGGCGTCGAAGTTACGGTTGCCACCACGACCAAGAAGGTCATGGTCGACCAGTTCGGCCAGTCCGAGATCAATGAATACATCATGGGCCGCACCTGCTCGGCCAAGGTTCCGCTCGCGGAGACGACCCTGGACAACCTGGTGCAGATCATGCCCGGCGCGACCAAGGTTGCGACCGGCGGCGTCAAGGCCACCGGCACCGTCACCTTCTCGGTGGCTGCGCCGACTGACGGCGATACCGTCACTGTGAACGGCAAGGTCTTCACCTTTGATGCGGCCCCCGCCGTCGAAGGCGAAGTCGCAACCGGTGCTACGTTCGCCGAAGCAGCCGCCAATTTCGCGGCTGCGATCAACGCTTCGATCGACCCGAAGGTCGTGAACCTGTCGGCTTCGGCCGCGGCTGGCGTCGTGACGATCACTGCGGACACCCAGGGCACCTGGGCCAATTCCTACGCGCTGGCCAAGACCGGCACCAACATCACCACGTCGGGCGCGACCCTGACCGGTGGTGCCGATGCGACCAAGGTTCGCGTCGACGTTCCGAACGGCATCGGCATCTCGCTGCTCGCCTCGGCCAAGACCCTCGTCTTGCACCCGATCGCGAACGCCCCGGACGACCACTCGGACGACTTCGTCATTCCGCTGGCCAACACCCCCGGCGCAATGCAGTTCTCATTCAAGCTCGACCAGGAGCGCCTGTTCCCGGTCGACTTCAACGCCTACCCGGACAGCGTGACCAAGCGCCTGTTCTACGTCGGCGACGGTTCTGCGGCGTAGCCCGATAAGTCAGTATTGACTTATCCAAACGGTTGATCCAAAAGTGACTGGTGGAGCTCGTGCTCCGCCAGTTTTCTTTTGCCAGCAGGAACCCATGTCCAACCCGAACCGCGTAGTCCTCGACCTCGATGCGATCGTCCCCGAAAAGGACGTTGTGCTGAAGCTCGACAACAAGGAGCACCCGCTTCACCCGGTCACCGTCGAAAACTTCGTCAAGAACATGAAGACGATGGAGAAGCTCGGCACCGGCGCGCTCGATACCGAGCAGGAAAAGAACCTGATCGTCGAGATGCTGGAGCAGGTGTTTCCGACCGTCGAGAAGGGCCGCTTCGCCCGGCTCACGATGATCCAGCTCGACCAGCTCCTGACCTTCGCCCGCGCCAACTCCGGTGAGGAGCAGGTCGCGACGGAGGCCAGCGAAAACCCTCCGAAGGCGGCGGCGTAGTCAAAGCCTTCGACTGGGGGTTCGCCTTCAGCCGCGTCGTCGCCTTCTACGGCATGAGCGTCAAAGAGGTCCGCGGCCTGGCCATGCAGACCTTCTGGATGCTCCACCGCAATATCGACCGGATCTCGGCAGAGCGCGACCAGCGCAGTGCCTTGGTCCAGATGCAGTCCCAGTCCACGGACGGGGTTAAGAACTTGATGGAAGATCTGCGCAAGCAGATGGGCACAATCATCGAATTTGAGGAGACGGCACCGACCAAGCTCGATCGCAAGGCGCTGCATGCGCTCGACGCTATCGGAGATTTGACGAACAATGCCTATCCGGGTTGAACTCGAACTAGAAGACGGCTCCTTCACCTCCCGCATGATCCATGCGGGTGAAACTGTCGAGCAGTTTCGCAAGAACGTGGGGCAGGGCGTCGTCTCGATCGAGCGGCTCAACGACAAGGCGACGACCTTCTCCGGCACGCTGCGCGACGTCGCGATCACCGCCGGCCTCGCCACCATGGCGATCGGCGCCCTCCACAACGTTTCGGACGGCTGGATCGGCTCGATCGTCAAGATCAACGCCGAGATGGAGCGTCTGAAGTTCCTGCTCGCCGGCATGAACAAGTCAGCCGACCCGGTCAAGGAAGCGGCCCAGCAGGTCGCATACCTGCGTGACTTCGCCAAGGACGCCCCGTTCTCGCTGAAAGCTCTGTCGGACAGCTTCGTGAAGCTGAAGTCGACCGGCATCGACCCGATGGCCGGGGCCCTCAAGGGTCTCACCGACGGCATCGCGGCCTTTGGCGGCAATGACGAGGTGCTGCACCGCGCCTCGATCGCGATCCAGCAGATGGCCGGTAAGGGCGTCATCCAGATGGAAGAGTTGCGGCAGCAGCTCGGCGAAGCGATGCCGCGCGCGGTCGAACTCATGGCCCGGTCCATGGGCGTTTCGACGGCCGAACTGATCCAGATCGTCGGCAAGGGCACGCTCGAGGCCAAGACCTCGCTTGCCGCCTTCACCATGGAGCTCGACCGGACCTTCGGCGGCGCCGCGGCCAATCAGATGAACACCTTCAACGGCCTGGTGTCGCGAACCACCACGCTGTTTCAGAACCTGGCCCTCCAGGCCGGCGAAGCTGGTTTCTTCGAGGCCATCAAGGACAAGCTGCGCCAGTTCAACGAGGCGCTGTCGAGCCAGAAGTTCGAGCAGTTCGCCGGCGCGGTCGGCCGCTGGGCAACCTCTGTCGTGAACTTCGCGGCGAGCGGCGTCTCGTGGATGATCCAGTTCAAGGACGAGATTATCAATGTCGGTCTTGCGCTGGGCACCGCCTTCGGCGCCGCGAAGATCGCCCAGATCATTCAGGGCTTCGGCGCCATGACGTTGCAGATGCGCGCCGGCATCTCGCTGATCCGCAACGAATGGGCGCTGATGACCGCGGCGAGCGGCAAGGCCTTCGCGGGTCTCGGCACTGCCTTTGCGTTCGGCGCCCAGGCCGGCACGCTGACCAATATGGCCGGCATTTGGGCGACCCTGACCCAAACGATCTCCGGCACGGGCACCGCGATCACCAAGCTTCTGCCGGTGCTTGGCGCCTGCTTCGCGTTTGTCGCCGAATTCGCCCTGCCGCTGACCGCGATGGGCGCGGCGCTCTATTTCGTCTACGAGGCCTTCACCAAAGAATCGCGCGCGGCCGAAGAGGCCTATGACACCATGGTCAAGTTCGGCGCGCAGACCCAGGAACAGATCAAGCTCGCGGATCAGCATGTCAAGTCGCTGGAGGCTCGGGCGGACGCTCTGCGCGCGGTGGCAAAGGCCCAGTCGGAAGGCGCGTTCGGCGCCGGAGGGGAAGGCCTTGGTCGCGTCACCGACAAGGACGCTGGCGATGCCCGCAAGGACGCCAACGACGCACGCCAAAAGCTGATTGACGAAGAGGTCAAGCTTGAGAAGACCCGCGCGGAGAAGTTCGCGCAGGAACAGATGCGCGCGCTTCAGGAGCAGCAGTCGCGCCGCAAGCTTGGCTACGACAAGGAATCGATCGCGGCCGCCGAAGCGCACGAAAAGGAAATGCAGTCGCTGAAGACGGCCAACAAGGACACCTCGGCCGAGAAGGAGCGCTATCTTACCGAGACCCGCGAGCGCCAGCTGGCCCAGTATAAGCTGGAGCAGCAGGACGCCGAGGATCACCTGCGCTCGGTCCAGTTGCTGGCCTCGCTCGGCGACAAGAACGCGATCGCCGGCCTAGAGAAGACCACCCAGGAGGTCACTGCGATCATCGCTGACCGGCAGAAGAAGGTCACCGAGCTCCAGGACATGGCCAAGGGGCCGCAGGAAATCCGCAAAGACACCGACATCGCCAAGCTGATCGAGAAGGCTCAGAGCAAGCTCGACAGCTCCAAGGGCGACCTGGCGGCGCAGAAGGCAGAGCTCCAGGGCCTGTCCGGCGAATACGCGCGTCTCGCCTATATGATCGAGAACGCGGCGGCCAAGTCGAACGCGATGTATGTTCTGAACAACCCGGTCGTTCAGAAACTGATCGAGGATCTCAAGGCGACCCAGGTCGAAGCCGACAAGGTCAAGGAAGCGCTCGACGGCCTGAAGGCGCTCGACAGCGACCTGGCCTCGGCCAACGCCAACGCGCGTCAGGAATATCTGAAGCAGATCAACGACGGCAAATCGAGCGTCTTCGATAGCATCGCGGCAAAGGCCGATGCAGGCTTGTATTCCGGCAAGAGCGCGATCGCGCGCCTGCTCGGCGGCATCAAGACGGCTGCCGAAGAGGCCGGCAAGGCTCAAGATGGCGCGTTCGGGCAGGGCATGGTCGACAAGACCATGACTTTTGCCGGCGCGCTGGAGAAGGTGCAGGGCATCTGGAAGGGCATTCGCGATTATGCGGCCGGCACTACGAACAGCCCGGCTCCGTCGGCGCCCGGCGGGAGCTCGGTGACCGGCAGCTACGCTTCGAAGGTGATCCAGGCCGAGAGCAGCGGTGATCCGAATGCAAAGAGCACGCGCTCCTCGGCAGCGGGCCTCGGCGGCTTCACTGAAGGCACCTGGATGGACTTCATCAAGGAGAACCGCCCCGACCTGCTCGACCTCGGTCCGGAGATGCTCCAGCGTCTGCGCAAAGATCCTGGCATGGTGAGCCAGGCGATCGACTGGTATGGCAACAAGAATGCCGGGGTTCTGAGCCGAAATGGCTTCCAGGCCAACGACGCGAACACCTATCTGGCGCACTTCCTGGGAGCCGGCGGTGCGCTGTCGGTGCTGCGTGCCGATCCCTCGACGCCGCTCGACCAGATCAAGGCGCTCGAAGCCGCGCGCAAGAGCAACCCCGAAGTGTTCAGCCGCGCCGGCACCGCGGGCGGCTTGCAGGCATGGGCAGAGGCTCGGATGGGCGACGGCGTCACCACCACGCGCGCCGCTGACACCTCGAGCTACGCTCGCGCGCGCGCCGCGGCAACCTCGCCCGAGCAGCTCGCCCAGATGGCCGAGACCAAGGCAATCGAGGATCTCGCCAAGTCGCTGAAGGGCATGAACGACCTGAAGAAGTTCGGTCAGGACATGAAGGAGGCTGTCGCCGCCGCCAAGGAGAACGAGGACGGCAACAGCAAATATCGCAATGCGCTGACCAAGATGATCCGCAGCGGCAAGGCGCTGCCGGACAATCGCGACCCGAGCTCGCCGGAATACGCCGCCATGTTCAGCCAGGCTGACCAGAGCGATGCGGCGCTGCGCGAGGCTGCGGAGACCAAGAAGCGCAACGAGCGCCTGAAGCAGATCCGCGAGGGTCTGCCGACCGACAGCGACGTCATGGACGAAAAGACCGCGGAGGCGCTGAAGCGGCTTCAGGACAAGAGTAAGTTCAAGCTCTCCGACGGCTATTACGCCGAAGAGAAGAAGACAGCGAAGAACATCGGCCTGTTCATGTCCGACAGCGAGGCCAATCCCAACAACAAGGCGCAGAACGACCAATACATCGCGCAGCTTCAGCAGGAGCTGGAGAAGCGCAAGAACCTCGAGGTCACCAACACCCTCAACACCGAGACCCAGAAATACGAGGCCATCAAGCGCAGCCTGATGACCACCGACCAGGCTCGCCAGGACGCCTACCAGGCCGAGCTGAAGCGGCTCGATGACTTGCTGGCCAAGGACACCTCGACCGGCGAGGAGCGCGCGGCCAAGGAGGAGGAGGTTGCGCGGCGCAAGGCGCTCCTGGCGCGCCAGCAGTTCGACCTGACGCCGATCGGCGGCATGCTGAAGCAGTGGTCCGACTATGGCCACAATCTCGAGCAGGCCGCGACCGGCTGGATGAACGGCTTCAACGACAAGCTGGCCGACATGGTCATGAAGGGCCGCGTCAACTTCCGCTCGCTCGCCCAGAGCATCGAGAAGGACATCATCACGATGTCCCTCAAGGCGGCCGAGAGCAAGTTGTTCTCCGGTCTCTTGGGCCTGGGCGGCTTCAGCGGCGGCGGCGTTCCCGGCACAATGGAGATCGGCGGGCAGTCCTTCGTCGCCTACCACCACACCGGCGGCGTCGCTGGCTCGGCCATGCCGAACCGCCGCGTCAACATGAACCTGTTCGCCGGCGCGCAGCGCTTCCACACCGGCACGGGCGGCATGACGCTGGGCGGCGACGAGATCCCGATCATCGCCAAGCGGGGCGAGCAGGTCGATTGGCCCGAGAACCTGGCGCGCCAGTATGGCGGCAAGGGCGGCGGAACATTCGCCATGGGCGACATCAATATCCACGGCGCCTCTAACGGCTCGCCCTCGCAGAACAAGGATCTCGCCGAGCAGATCGCGGGCCAGGTCCGCGCTGCGGCGTCCGAGATGATGGGTCGCGAGCTCCGAACTCAGATGCGGCCCGGCGGCACCATTCGCGCTATGACAGGACGATAAGCCATGCCATTCGACACCTTCACCCCGCCGGTTCCGCAGTCGCCGGGCACCAAGATGAGCCCCGAGATCAAGACCCTCGAGGCCCCCTTTGGCGACGGATACACCCAGGGCTCACCAGACGGCGTGCAGAGCGTTCGCGAGGTCGCGACGCTGAACTGGGCTGTGCTGCTAGAGGAGCAGGCGGACGAGATCTACAGCTTCTTCAAGGCGCACAAGGGCACGATCCCGTTCTACTACGCGCTGCGGGACGGTGTCGTGCGCAAGTGGACCTGTAAGCAGTTCGACCGGCTCTGGGACACGCCGAACACGGTGACGGCAACGTTCCGCGAAAGTTTCATTGCGGACACTTGATTTATAAGTCAGTTCTGACTTATATGATCGGGCAATGACCGCACTTACCGAAGAAGCCCAGAAGCTATCCCTGTCCGCTCCCATCGCGCTCTATCGGCTCGATGCGACGGCGGCGGGCGCGGCCATCTATTACTTTGTCCAAGCCAGCGAGGACGGCGGCGCAGGGGTCACGTTCGGAGGCCAGCTCTACCGCGCGATCGACATCGCCCTTGATGGCTTCGAGGTCAACGCCGGCGGCGTGCTGCCGACCCCGAAGATGCAGATCGCAAACTCGGATCTGCTTATTCAGTCCTTGGTCAACACCTATGGCGACCTCGCCGGCTGCGAGCTGCGCCGCGTTCGCACCTTCCGCCGCTTCCTCGACGGGCAGCCCGAGGCCGACCCGAGCGCCTATATGGGCCCGGACGTGTTCCGGATCGAGCGCAAGAGCGACGAGAACCCGATCTACATCGAATGGGAGCTCTCGGCCGCGATCGACCAGGAAGGCAAGCTCTTGCCTGGCCGGCAGTTCATCCGCGACGTTTGCACGCGCCGCTATCGCCGCTACGACCCCACCAATCCGGCCGCGGCCACGGACGGCTTCGTCTACCCGACGATCTTCCCGTGTCCCTACACGGCCTCGCCTTCCTTCACTTCGACCGGCGTGCCCACGGTCCCCGCCCAGGACAAGTGCGGCCGCAAGCTCTCGGACTGCAAGCTCCGCTTCGGCAACAACACCGCGCTGCCGATGGGCGCATTCCCCGGCATCGGACGGGTGCCCACCTCATGATCGAAGCCTACGAACAGACCGTTCTCGAGTTTCTAGGACCGCAGGCCATCGCGGATGCGAAGGCGCATGCGATCGCCGAATTCCCCAAGGAGAGCTGTGGCTTCATCGCCGGCGGCGTCTATTTCGCCTGCGAGAACAAGAACGCCGAGCCGACCAAGGAATTCGAGATTCGGGACGAGCGCTACGACGCCGCCTTCGCTGCGGGCGCGGTGACCGCGATCATTCATTCTCACCCCTATGGCCCGATGGTGCCCTCTGGGCTCGACATGAGCCAGCAGATCGCGACCGGCGTGCCGTGGGTGATCATCGTGCTCAACGAGCAGGGCGTTCACAAGACGGTCGCCTGGGGCGGCAATCTGCCGATCGCCCCGGTGATCGGGCGCCCCTTCGTCCACGGGATCTTCGACTGCTACAGCCTGGTCCGCGACGTCTTCCGGCTCGGCAAGGAAGGCATGGCCGCGCAGGGCATCTCCTGGCCGCACGATCCGGTCGAGCTGCCCGAGGTGGCGCGCGCCGACAATTGGTGGCAGGGCGAGGATGATCTCTACGTCGCGCACCTGGCGCCGGTCGGCTTCAAGCAGATCAGTCGCTCGGAGGCGCGCGAGGGCGACGGCTTTCTCTGCGCACTGGGCGACAGTCGCGCCAACCCCAACAAGCGTCTCAACCACGCCGCGCTGATCGTCGAGCGCGACCAGGTGCTGCATCACTTCACCAACCACCTCTCCGCGCGCAAGCCTGCCGGCGCCTGGGCGCGCGCCGCCGAGATGTGGGTTCGCTACGAGGGTTCGTCGAAATGATGCGGACCATTCACCTGCACGGCAAGCTCGGCAAAGAGTTCGGCCAGTCCCATCGCTTCGAGGTTGCGACGGCCGCTGAAGCGTTGCGCGCGCTCAACTGCGCATTCCCCGGTCGCTTCGTGAAAGCGATCGAGCACGGGGCTTATAAGCTTGTGCGGGGCGATAAGCGCAACGGGATGCAGCTCGACATCGATCTGATCAATCAGTTCAATCTGGGTCAGGCCGATCTGCACGTCATTCCGGTCGCGCGCGGCGCCAAGAACGAGACTGCCAAAGGCACTGGCAAGATCATTCTCGGCTCAATTCTGATCGGCGGCGCGATCTTCTTCTCAGGCGGCACGCTGGCTGCTCCGCTGTCGGGCATGGGCGCATCCGCCTTCACCATTCTGGGCGGCAGCATCACCTACGGCAACATCGCGCTGATCGGCCTTGGCCTGGTTCTCGCCGGCGCCTCGACGCTGATGTCCAAGCCCGAAGTCAGCACCGCCTCGAACAACGTCAGCGTCAACGGCGGCAACATCGGCAATTCCGGACAGCAGGGCAATGCGGTCACGCTGATCTATGGCGAGTGTCTGGTTGGGTCCACGCCGATCCAGGCCTGGTCCGATGTCGAGGACATCGATGTCTACGCGGACAGTCAGGGGTCCATCGAGACCGCCTTTGGTCATTAATCGGAGTGGCAATTTGTGAACGCGCTAGTCAAACCGGATGAACTGCTGCGGCTCGCCGTCAAAGGCGCGGGCGGCGGCGGCGGTAAGGGCGGTGGTGGCTCCGGCTCCACCGATGACGATTCGCTGCGTTCCTCAACCAAGGTCTATCTGATCGAGGCGCTGGGCGAGGGACCGATCGTCGGCCTCGTCAACGGCGGCAACTCGATCTATTTCGACGATACGCCGCTGATCAACATCGACGGCAGCAAGAACTTCGTCGGCGTCACCTGGGATCAGCGCACCGGCCTGCCGGATCAGACGCCGATCACCGACGGCGGCCCGGCGCAGACCTCGACTCCGTTTTCCGTCGAGACCCAGGTCAAGCGATCCGTCCCTGTCATTCGCACGATCGACGATCCGAACGCCTCGTCGGTGCAGGTCATCATTCGCATTCCGGCGCTGGTCAAGGCTGACAAGGACACCGGCGATGTCACCGGCACGTCTGTCACTTACCAGATCGACCGGCGCGCCGCGGGCGGCAACTGGGAAACGATCGCCCAGCCTACAATCAACGGCAAGGTCTCCTCGCCCTACAACAAGGCCCATGTGGTCCCGGCGCCCTTCAATCGGGAATCGCCCTGGGATATCCGCGTCTCGCGCATCACCGAGGATCCGGACCCGGTTGAGGCCGCGCTGCTCCAGAACGAGACCTGGTGGCAGAGCTACTCGACCATCATTTCGAGTTCCTTCACCTACAACGACACCGCGCTCGTTGCGCTGGCGATCGACGCCTTCCTGTTCGGCTCCAACGTCGGCACCCGCGGCTACCATGTGCGCGGGCTGATCATCGACGTGCCCTCGAACTACGATCCGATCGCCAAGACCTACTCGGGGGTCTGGGACGGCACCTTCAAGTCGGCCTGGAGCTCGAACCCGGCCTGGATCTTCTATGATCTCATCACCAACAACCGCTACGGGCTCGGCGAATTCGTCAACCCGGCGCTGATCGACAAGTGGTCGCTCTACCAGATCGGCCAGTATTGCGACCAGCGCGTGCCGTCCGGCTTCAAGGACAGCAACGGCAACGACATCCTCGAGCCGCGGTTTGCCTTCAACGGCGTCATCAAGAACCGCGAGGAGGCCTATACCGTCCTACAGAACATCACCGCAGCCTTCCGCGGCATGGCCTATTGGTCGCTGGGGCAGGTGTTCTGCGCCGCCGACATTCCCTCGGACCCGGTCGCCAGCTTCTCGCCGGCGAACGTGATCGATGGTCACTTCAAGTATTCCGGCACCGCCATGAAGGCGCGGCACTCGGTCGCCGTCGTCACCTGGCAGGATCCGAACAACTACTTCCGCGACGCGCCCGAGGTCGTCCAGGACGACGACATGATCGAGCGGTTCGGCTGGCGCCAGACCGACGTGCAGCTGATGGGCTGCACCTCGCGCGGCCAGGCGCACCGCTTCGGCAAATGGATCCTCGACACGGAGCGCAATCAGACCGAGACGGTCCAGTTCGCGATCTCCTGGGATGGGTACGTCCTGAAGGAGAACCAGCAGGTCAAGCCGGGCGACATCATCCTGGTGGCCGATCCCCGCAAGAACGGCAACTACCGCGCCGGCGGGCGCCTGCTCGAGGTCGCCGACGCCGGTCATGTCACGCTCGACTTCCCGTTCGAGCCAGAGGCCGGCCAGACCTACACCTTGAGCTCGATGTTGCCCGATGGCTCGTTCGAGACCCGCACGGTCGCAAGCTTCGGCGCCGACAACGCCACGATCACGCTTGCGACCCCGTTCTCGGCGCCGCCGGTGCTTAACGCCGACTGGATCATCCAGTCCGCGAACATGGTCGCGCGTCAGTATCGCGTCATGGCGGTGCAGGAAGACGCCAAGAACATCTTCAAGATCACGGCGCTGATCCACGATCCCAACAAATACGCGCGCGTCGAGCAGAACCTGGCGCTCGACAAGATTCCCTATGTCCGACCGCGCAACATCATCGCCAAGGTCACCAACCTCCGGGCCGACGAGGCGCATTATTTCCAAAACGGCGTCTCGCACTCGCGCGTGACCCTGTCGTGGACTGGCCCCAATGACTTCCAGGTCGCCGATTACCTGATCACGGCCGACAGCCCGCACGGCTTCGTCAACTTCAATTCTGTGACGCAGCCCTCGCTCGACATCACCGACGCCACGGCCGGCGACTGGACCTTCTATGTCGTCACGCGCTCGCTCACCGGCGCCACCTCGGCACCGGTCAGCCTGCAATTCACCGTGGCAGGCTGGGAGGCCGTCGACGGGCCGCTACCCTCCGGACTGGCATCGACCGACGGCGGTGGCGTATTCCTCGGCCGCGCGCCGACGATCACCTGGACCAATACCTTCCCGCCCGCGGCGGTGATCTATCAGGTCAAGAACGTGGTGCGTGTCTATGACGGCGCGACCAACGTGCTGCTGCGCACGGAGACCGTGCAGTCGACCACCTACACCTATTCCTACGAAGCCAACCTCAATGACGGCGGGCCACGCCGCAACCTGCGCATCGATGTCACGGCTCTGTCGGTCACCGGGGTCGAGTCCGCGCCCGCCTCGATCGTGCTGGCAAATGCGCCGCCTGCGGCACCCACGATCACGGTGAAGCCTGGCGTTGGCTCGCTCGAAGCGGCCTGGTCAGCCAACGATCTGGATTACGCCGGCGCACTGGTCTGGGCCTCAACCAATGCGGGCTTTATCCCGACGCTGGAGAACTTCGTCTACGACGGCCCGGACACCAAGGCGAATATCGTCATCGGGGCCGGCAATTATTACGTCTGGGTTGCGAACTACGACGCCTTCGGCAAGGTCGGGCTCAACATCGGTGGCCCGCAGACGGTCATGGTCAACGACCTGAATTCCACCCTGGCCAACGTGCTGCCGGACCTGCTTTCGGCTGCTGGTCAGGTCACGGTCAGGGATGTCGACGATATAGGCGATCAGCTCGCTGGCATCCTCAATCAGATCGTCCAGGATCGCGACTGGAACGACCAGCTCCACGCGCGTCACGAGCAGGCGCTGTCGGTTAAGTCCGACGGCCTGTCCGCCATGATCGTCGAGGAGCAGACCGCCCGGATCGAGCAGGGGCTTGCGGAAGCCACCGCTCGCCAGGCGCTCGAAGCGACGATCAATGACACTGTCATCGCCCAGCTCGCGACCGAACAGATCGCGCGCGCCACGGCCGACGAAGCTCTCTCGCAGCAAGTCACAGCGCTCAGTGCGCAAGTCAATGACGACATCGCAGCAGCGCTACAGACAGAGCAGACAGCGCGCGCAGACGCTGACAGCGCGCTCGCGCAGTCGATCAGCACTGTCTCAACGACTGTCGGAAGTCACACCGCATCGCTCTCGACGATCCAGAGCAGTGTCGATGGTGTCAAGCTGCAATACGGCGTGATCGGCACGATCAACGGCACCACCGGCGGCTTCCTGTTCCAGGGCGTGCAGAAGCTCGACGGCACGGTCTCTTATACCCTCTCGATCGAGGGCGACGTGATCGTGGACGGCTCGCTGTCAGTCAACAAGCTCCAGGCCAACTTCCTGAGCGCCTACAGCGGCACCTTTAACACCCTGACCGCCGGCATTCTCAGGAGCACCGACAACAGAATGGTGATGAATCTCATCAACCGAACCTTGATTATTTCGGACTGATGACCCAGCGCATCTACATAGCGCCTGACCGCGTGACGGTGTCGAAGCCTGGCTACGACGCCGTGAACCCGCCTGCTGTCGACTACAAATACCTCGCGCTGGACTCGCGCCTGACCAGCAACAAGCCGCTCGAAATCGGTCTGATCCCGACCTTTGTTCGCGGCATGACCGTCAACTACACAACGACCTATGCCGGCATTCCCGGCGTAGATATCGTCGTCTACAACACCGGTTCGATTGCAGGGGTTGGCAACTTTATCCGATATCAGCGCGGCATCGTCATCCGCGATGCCGGATCGGTCGCCTATAACCGCTCGCACTTTTACCTTGGCTGCTACAACAACCATTTTGTGGTCGGCGAGGATGTCCAGTATGTCGGGTCGTCCCTAACCGGTGGCTCTTATCCTGCTTTCTATGTTCTCTGGCAGACCTGGTAATGACACAGCGCTTTCTCGCCGGCTATCACGCCGGCTTCAATGCTATGGGCGTCTGGCTGTCTCAGCCGGGTGTCGATGTGACGCAGGCGGGCCCCGCCGCGAACTTCCTGCTGCGCTCGGATCTCAAATACGAGCAAATCGTCCTGTCGGGCAGCCTGGTGGTCGGCTCTGGGCAGACCGTGGCGGTGGCGCTGCCGGCGGACCTGATCAAGCAGCCCTACCTCATGCTGACCGCGAACACCAGAAGTGACCTCGAATACCCGAGTGATCTCGGCGCGACCGCGCCGGGCGGTGCAAACGGTAACGAGGTCCTTTTGCAGCCCTTGATCTTTCGCGATCAAATTCAATTCTACAACGGTTCCCAATCGACCATCGTCGGCTTCTACATCGTCTTTAACAGGAGCGTCGGCACCTGATGGTCCAGCGTGTTCTCATTCAAGGTGGCCAGTCCGCGGCGATGACGGTTAGCCTTCCCGGCATCGAAGTCACCACGGCCGATTGCAATCAGACCTGCTTCGATTCGCGCTGGTCGGGTCTGACGCCGTTCATGAAAGGCACCGTGCAGGTTAACGGCGTGAACGGGCAGAATGCCGCTGCCAGCGTCGGCTTCGGGCAGACGCTCGACGCTCCGCCGCTGTTCTTTGGTTATGCGCAGACCCTCAGCCCGTCAAATGGACAGCCGCTCGGCGATTTCGGCACGACTCCTTACATGCTGCGTGGCAACGGCATCGACGAGTGGTTCTACGTCGGGGTCGGCACGAGCTCGCTTACTTTCATGGTGAACGGCTGGGGCGGATCGATATTGCGGCTGACTTTTTCTCTCTTCAAGCGAACTTCAGGATAGACCAATGCTTGTGTGCTACGACGACAAGACCGGCATGATCAACCAGTGCATCATTCAGGCACCCGTAACCCTTGAGGAGCTCGCCAAACGCTACGAAGAGATGGGTGTGCCCCACGTCATGGTCGACTGGGACAGCCCCGACGACATCTTCACCCACTACGTCAAGAACGGGCAGATGATCGAGAAGCCGCCGATCGAGCTCTCCGGCGAGAACCGGGTCGTAAAGGCCGACGGCGTCGACACCCTGACGTTTCAGGTCTGGCCGCCGAATGCCGCCGTCAAGGTGTTCTTCGGTGACACTCCGATCCATGAGGAGACGCTTACCGACGGCACGATCGAGTTCTCAATCGACCATCCGGGCAGCTATCGGATCGACATCGGCGCCGAGTTCCCCTGGCTCGGGACGTCCTTTACTGTGGAGGCTGTGTGATGAGGATTTCGATCAATCCGCTGGAACAGCTCGTCAAGCGGGCCGAGCGGCGCATCAACTTCCAGAAGGTCGTCTCGGCCCAGGATCTGGCGCACGATCGCAAGCGGCAGCTCGCCCAAGCGGTGCTCGCCGGCGCGGCGCCCAGTCCCGAGTTTCAACAGGCGGCCGTGATCGAGGGCGTCTCTGTTGAAACCCTTGCCAAGACGATCGTTTCCAAGCCCGACGTGATGATGGAAGCCGAGAATGCCCGCCGGGAACTCATTGTCCGGGTTCGATCGGCCAAGACGCCGGAGGAGATCGAGCAGGTCCTCGACGAAGAGGGGATTTGGCCTCACCACGAGGATAAGAAGCCCCTTTTGGTGCCCTAGTCTATAAGTCAGTATTGACTTATAATAGGGATCTCGGCAAATAGGATCTCGATGTCCCAGCTCACGCTCTACACCACCGGCACGATCACCTTCACCAACGGGTCTGCGGACCTGACGGGTGTCGGCACGAACTTTATCGGGCTCCAACAGGGCGATCTCGTCCTGGCGCCGGATGACAAGTGGTATGAGCTCGCCGCGGCCCCCACCGACAACTTGGCAGCGACCCTCGATCGCACCTATACCGGCGCCACCGCGACGAACTCGCCGGGCGGTGCCTGGGTGATCATGCGATCCAGCGTCGCCCGCGACTCCGTCCGCACCGCGACCAAGCAGCTCACCGACATCAGCTCAATCTGGCGCCAGGTCATGAGCCTGACCCAGTCGGACCAGCTCGCCAAGTTCTCCAAGGCGCTGACCACCGACCGGGCCGGCATGGTCCTCCAGAAGGCGCTGGTCGACCTGTTCCAGGTCGGCACCTTCCAGGATGACGATTTCTCGATCCGTTACCTGGTCGCCTCGACCTGGACGAAGGCCTTCGGCGTCAATCCGACGACCGGCGCCGCCTCGATCTATTCCCAGCTCCTGCTCGGCACCACGGTCACTCCGCTGCCGATCACCGGGCTTGCCAACGACTACGCGCCGGCCGGCATCGACAAAGCCACCGTGCTCCGGGTCTCGACGAACAACCCCCAGACGATGACGGGCCTCACCGGCGGCGCCAATGGGCGCGTGCTGGTCATGATGAACGTCGGCGCCAACGACCTCACCCTCGAAGACGAGGGTGGACCGTCCGCGGCTGCGAACCGCTTCCGGCTGATGAGCAACATGACGCTGCCGGCGAACGGCAGCATCCTGCTGGTCTATGACGGCACGATCAGCCGCTGGCGTGTCGTCGGCGGCGCAGGCGAGGGCGGTGGCGGATCCACGGGCGAAAAGGGCTGGTCTCCGATCCTAGCCTACGTCTCGAACGGCTCCGGCGGAACCGTCGCCAAGATCATAGATTGGGCTGGCGGCGGTGGCACTAAGCCGGCGACCGGCTCCTATATCGGACCCACCGGGCTCGTGGCCACGGCCGCGGAAGCGGTCAGCGTAATCGGTCCGCAGGGCAATCAGGTCCAGTTTCAGATGAGCGGCCGCGTGCTCCAGTGGAGCTACACGGGCACCGTCGAGTGGCAGAACCTGTTCGACCTCGGCGTCCTGGTCGGCCCGACCGCGGCGACCGAATGGGCGTTCAAGACGGCGACGGCCGATGCTGACCCTGGCACCGGCAAGATCGCCTTCGACAACGCCGCTTTCGGCTCGATCACCCAATTGTTCGTCAGCAAGAACGAACGTTACGGCGCCGACGTCTCGGTCTGGATCAATACCTGGGACGATTCCACCTCGGTCACGAACAAGGGCTACCTGACCTTGATCGACACCGGCCTACAATCGTCTTTCGCCAAGTTCAAGGTGACGGGCAACGTCGTCGTTTCGGGCAACTACTTCAAGGTCCCGGTGGCACCGATCGCCGGTGACATTCCGGCCGACACCCACATGCTCTCGGTCCTGTTTTCCGCGACGGGCGATGCCTCGCCCGACGGCGCCGAGGCGCTGACCAAGGTGAACGCCGTGATCGCAGGCGCCGTCGGCGGCATCTCCGACACGCTTGCGAACGTGCTGGCCTCCGCAAACAGCTACACCGACGACGCCGCGAATGCCGCGATCGCTCATGCCGACACGCTCAATACCGCCATGGATACCCGTGTCGACGCCCTTGAGGTCACCGTCGGCGCCGTGACCAGCGGCACGACTGCCGGCGTCTCCGACACCCTCGTCAACGTCCTCAACACCGCCCAGTCCCGCGCTGCTGGCCTGGCGATCGCACTTGGATAAGATTCAATGGCCCTCAAGCGCTTTTCCGCCCGCAATGTGACCGCTCTTGCAGCGATCAATACCGCCGTGCCGGCCAACAAGGCCTGGACCGTCATCGGCATGTCCATCTGCAACAAGACCACGGGCATGGTCGCGATCGACATGCTGGTCAATGACGGCGCGACGGACACCTACATCCTGAAGTCGTTCAACATTCCCGCGGGCGAGACGCTGTTTCCCTGGGGTCAGCTCGGCAAGGGCGTGCTCGCCACCAACGATATCATCAAGGTGTCCTCGACGGGCGCGGTCGACGTCTACATGCCTTACTACGAGGAAGCGGCATAATGAGCGCCTTCGCTGGAGCCGGCCCTTCGTCGCGCGCGCTGACGGAGCAGGAGATCGCGACGCCGGGCGACGCGCGCTATCTGAAACTCGCTGGCGGTCAGGTGCTGACGGCTGCCCAACAGGCTGCGCTCCGCGCCGAACTCGGCGTGCTCAAGAAGAACTACATCGTCAACGGCGGCATGATGGTGTCGCAGGAGAATGGGTCAGCCGCAGGGACGGTTGCGTCCTACTATCCCGTCGACCAATTCTTCATGAGTGTAGCAGTCACTTCGGCCGCCTACTCGATCGCGCAGGTCGCGAGCAAGACGCCGGGCGGGTCGCTCAATAGGGTGCGTTTGACAGTTACGAGTGCTGACGCCGCAGTCGGCTCTACCGATGCAGCGTTCATCATTCACCGTATCGAGGGCTTGCGCGTCGCCGACCTGAATTTGGGACAGGCGACTGCAAAGACCGTCACGCTCCAGTTTGGCGTGAAGGCGCCTGCCGGAACCTACTGCATTGGATTGCGGAATGGATCGGCCAACCGTGCCTATGTGGCAGAGTATGTCATCTCCGCCGCTGAAGCGAATACCGACGTAGTAAAGTCCGTGACGCTCGGTTTGGATCAGGCTGGCGTCTGGGCCTCCGACAACACGCTCGGTCTCGAGATCGTGTTCACCTTGATGGCGGGTTCTTCCTACCAGCAAGTCGCAGGCTCATGGCAGGCCACGGGCAATTTCGGCACGGCGAACCAGTTCAACTTTATGAGCACGAACGGCAACGTGTTCGAGCTGTTCGACGTTGGCCTCTACGAGGGATCAGTCGCGCCCGCGTTCCAGCTCCCGGATTTCGCGGACGAGTTAGCTCTGTGCCAGCGGTATTATGAAAAGAGCGACAGCGCGGCATACATGGCTCCTTCAAGTGGTGGCTACTCGGGCTTTCAATTCAAGGTGACGAAGCGAACTACGCCTACGATGACCATCACGCCTAATACGGGCACAGTTTCCGGGGTGCAGGCGGGTCTGTGGGGCTGCTACGCCCAATTCTCGATCGGACCTACGTCTGGCTTCTATATCGCCAACGCCCGCATGTGAGCTATTGTAAGTCAGTTTTGACTGTATTAGGAAAGACGAATGTCGGGTTTTATCGGTAATGGTCCCAGCGGAGTAGGGCGGTTCTCGCGGTTTCAGTTCACCGCGATCGCCGGTCAAACCGTGTTTGGCGGGACGGACAAGAACGGCCTGACGCTGCGCTACACGCCGGGCCAGGTCGAGGGCATCCTCAACGGCTCCTGGCTCGCACCTGACGACATCACCGCCACCGACGGATCGACGATTACGATCGCGCGCCCCTGTTCGGCCGGCGACACGTTCTGCGTCTTCGCGCCGACCAGCTTCGGCGTCGCGGATTCGGTTTCGTATCTTAGCCAGCAGCAACTGACCGCGGCTCAACAGGCCGTCGCTCGGGCCAACATCGGCGTCACCAAGAAGAACTACATCGTCAATGGCGGCATGATGGTGTCGCAGGAGAATGGTGCTGTTGCGGGCTCCGCGAGCGGATACTATCCCGTTGACCAGTGGTCAGTTATTAGCAGCATTGGTGGATTTTCTGTTGCTCAAGTGGCCAGTCCGACGCCCGGCGGCTCGCCCAATCGCATCAGGTTTACCGTGACGACGGCGGATGCTGCGCCGACGAGCAAAGCAGTCCTATTGAGCCAAAATATCGAGGGCAATCGAGTTGCAGACCTGCGTTCAGGGTCGGCTTCGGCAAAGACTGTCGTCGTCCAGTTCGGATGCAGGGGTCCTGCAGGCACTTATGGCGTAACTATTCGCAACGGCGGTTCGAACCGCTCGTATGTGAGCGAAATCACGATCACCGCAGCAGAGGCCAACACCGATGTTGTGAAGTCCGTTGTTGTTCCGCTCGACACCACAGGCACATGGCTCACGGACACCGGTATCGGCATGTCGGTCTCTGTTACCTTGATGGGAGGCTCGGGTTTTCTGGCAGTTCCGAACACCTGGACCGCCTCTAACGTGATTGCCACGGCGAACCAGTTCAACTTCATGGGCACTGTTGGCAACGTGTTCGAGCTGTTCGACGTCGGTCTCTACGAGGGGACGTCGGCGCCTGCGTTTCAGTTGTCTGATCTCGCTAGCGAACTTGCTATTTGTCAGCGCTACTACTGGCAGGAAAGCCAAACCTCGGCCATTTACAACGAGGGCACCAGCACCGGTAGTGGTAGCAACGCCCTCGCCGCGACGCTGCGCTATCCAGTGCCTATGAGAGCTACGCCGACAGTGACATCGCCGACATGGGCGAGCACAGGCATTGCTGCACCGGTTGCTACATACGTCTGGACTAACGGGTGTGTGTTTCAAGGCGTGAGTAATTCCGGCAGCGGCTCACGCATGTATATGCAGAATACCAGCACCATCAAGCTTAACGCGAGGATGTAACTATGTCTGAATATCAACTCACCGCAACCGACACCATCATTCGCCTGGACGACAACGCCTGTATTCCGAACGATCTGGCGAACGTCGATCGTCAGGTCTACCAAGCCTGGCTGGATGCCGGCAACACGCCGCTGCCCTATGAGCCGCCGGCCCCGACTGTTCCGACGAGTTGCACCAAGCTCGGCCTGAAGCGCGCCTTCGACGAGCTTGGACAGTGGGCAACCGTCAAGGCGGCGATCGCAGCCGACCCGGACACTCAAGAGGAGTGGGACCTCGCCATCGAGATCAAGCGAACCGACAGCCTGGTTCAGGGCATGATCGCCGCGCTCTCGCTGACGAGCGAGCAGGTCGACAACCTTCTGATCCGCGCCAACGCGCTGGTCTGAACGAAAGGACGTAACTCGTGACCCGTGCGCTCGAACGTGGGCTGAAGCAGCTTCGGCAGAACTACATCGTCAACGGCGGCATGATGGTGTCGCAGGAGAATGGGTCGACGGCTGGGACGATTACCAGCTACTACCCTGTCGATCAGTTTCGGTCTGAGTTGAACCTTACGACCGGAACCTTGTCTTACGCGCAGGTCGCCTCCCTAACGCCGGGTGGCTCCCCAAACCGTATCCGTATCACAGTTACCGCCGCCAACGCCGCACTCGGTTCCGCCGAATATGCGGACGTGATGACCAAACTCGAAGGTAACCGCGTCGTAGACTTGAGGTTGGGGACGGCCAACGCGAAACAGTTCGTCTTGCAGTTTGGTGTTAGAGCACCCGCTGGCACCTACTCGGTCGCCTATTCGAACGGCGCCGGCGATCGCACCTATGTCGCGGAATATACGATCTCTGCGGGCGAGGCGAATACCGACGTCGTGAAGTCGGTGGTCGTCACTGGCGATCTCGTAGGAACGTGGGCAACAGACAGCAGCGCCGGCCTTCAAATCCGCTTCGCAGTGGCGTGTGGCGCAACCAACAAGGTCGCTCCGGGGGCGTGGGGGGCCGGTCTGTTCGTCGCCGCGACCAATCAGTTCAACCTGATGGGGACCGTCGGCAACGTGTTCGAGCTGTTCGATGTGGGCCTCTATGAGGGCACGGTTGCGCCTGCATTCCAGTTGCCGGATTTTCCGAGCGAGTTGGCTCTATGTCAGCGCTACTATGAAGCGGGGCAGTTCTTCCACTCATTAGTTTCGGGAGTACAAATTAACCGTAGCCTTCAATTTACTCTTCCTTTCAAAGCGGTGAAGCGTAATGTTCCCACGATGTCACTTTCAAGTGTGACTAATCTTCGCTCAAATTCAACAGCCGTAGCTTCCGTAACTGCGGATAGAGTATCCATCTCGTTCATTAACACCAATGCTGACGGAGATGACTTTAACACCGGAGGCGTCTGGAAAGCCAGCGCGAGGATGTAATCGGTAGTTTAACTGTAGAGTTCCTTCTTCCATATGGGTCAGCAACCCGGCTATAATATAAGTCAGTATTGACTTATAAGCGCCGGGATCTACGATGCAGGACGACATGAACGACTTCGGCGAGATCAAGGCGAAGGTGTCCAACCTCCAGACGGGGCATGACCAGCTCCGCCAGGAGATCGGTTCCGTGCGCGGCGAGGTAGCTAACCTCGACGCCAAGACCTCCCAGGGCTTCGACAAGATCCTGGCGCGCATCGACAGCAAGTTCGACTCCGTCAACACGACCGTCGCCACCCGTTCGCAGTCGATCTGGGCGCCGCTCGGCATCGCCGTCTCCGCGCTCCTGACCCTTGGCGGCTGGGCCTATTCCGGCATCAACGAGAAGGCCAACAAGACCGAGCTTCGCGCCGAAAAAGCGGCCGAGCAGCTCGTCAGCACGCAAAAGGAACTCTCCTACCTCCAGGGGCAGCTTCGCCCTTTGGACCGAAAGTAACCCATGCCGATCACCAAGCTCACGGATCCGAAGACCTTTTCGGCGATCGTGACCGACAACTGGAAGATCCGTCGCCGCTGGATGAAGTGGTCGATTTTCTGGCTCGCCGGCAACATCGAGGCGATCATCGCCTGGACGATCTACGCCGGCGGCAATGCCCTGGGTGTCCAGCTCGCCATGGCGCTGATCGGCGCGCTGGTCGGCATCATCATGTTCTACATCTTCGGCGCCACCTGGGACGATCACTCCAAGCGCCGGTTCGGCCTTCCCGCCATCTCGGGCGAAGACTGCCCGGACCGGAACGATACCTCCGCCGATGAAGACAGCGACCCGCCCGTTCCGGGAGACAGCAAATGATCGCGAGCCTCCTCGCCAAGATTGGCTTCGGCGCGGCTCTGAACGCGCTGAAGGACATCCCGTGGAAGTGGATTGCCATCGCGCTGCTTCTGCTCGCGGTCGGTCTGACCATCTTCCTCGGCTACCGGCACGTCGAGAACCTGAAGACGGACTTGGTCACTGTGACCCAGCAGCTCTCGAAGGAGAGGGCGGCGCGCCAGCTCGCCGAGGCGACGACGAACGCGATCAGGGCCGAACACGATTTTCAGGTCGCTCGGATCAATGACCTCGAGCAGCAGCGCTACGACATTGCCGTGGAGGTGACCAAGCTGCGCACCGACATCGCCGAGCTCAATTTGGAACAGGATTTGGAACAGGACAATGAAGAAAAAGCCGATGCTGCGGTTGGCCGCCTCAATGCTGCTCATGCTCGCCTTGACCAACTGCTCCGAGACGCTTCAGGGGCAAAGGCCCACGTTCGTCCCGGAACGGGTCCAGGAGCCAAAGCCCGCGCACCCGGCGCCGGTGGCTATTAAGACGGTCCAGTTCAAGCGCTGCGGCAAGATGGCGTGTCTGTCGCCCCGTGAGGCCCAGGCAGAGGTCAACAACAAGGTCGAGATCTACAACTGGATGCGCGGCATGAATGCGCTGGTCTGCTACTACGAGGTTCGGGACGGAGCGGAACGCTGCGTCTCCGGAGCCTCAGTCTCGAAGTAAAGAACAAACAACTAAGTAGTAACTATCTAATAGAGAGGGTGAGGACCCGGAAATAACTTGGACTTTTCCGGTTCTTCCTGTCTATTATGTAAGTCACTACTGACTTATACAGAGGTTAGATTGTGACCGTTCCGGCCGAGCTTAAAGCCTTCGTCAAAGCCTACAACGACACGAAGAAGTATCCGACGCTTGCGGATCTCGCTGCCGGCCTCAATCTCTCCCATCAGACCGTCCGGAATAAGAGCTCCGTCTACCGCGCTCGCACCCGCCTCGACGACACCCTGCCCAAGCTGATCGACCGCAAGCAGGTCGAGGTCATCGCCAAGCGCGACGAAAAGACCCCTGAGCAGCACGCCCACGCCCGCGCACTGGACCTCGCCCAGCAGATCGAGGTGCTGACGACGAGCTCCAACTTCCCGCTGATCAATCCCAGCTGCATCCAGGTCGAGAGCTTCATGACCCGGAAATGGGATCGGGACGCCTTCGCCTATGTGCCGAAGGAATCGACCCCGCGGACCTGGCTCAATGCGACGCCCCTGGTCGCCCCGATCGCCGACCCGCGCGGGCGCCGCTTCATCTTCACCGGCGCCCAGAACGACACCGAGGTCCACAAGGGCTTCTGGACCAACCTCAAGGCCTACGCCAAGGCCATCGGCGCCGAGATCGCGGTCGGGCCCGGCACCTACGAGACGCAGTGGTGGAGCGAGAACAACCCCGCGGCACGCGCCTACGACCCGGTCCTGAAAGATCACCTCTGCTTTGGCCAGCTCGAGATCGGCCCGAGCTTCATGTTCTGCGGTCAGATGAACATCATTCCGACCGCCTCCAAGCCCATCGACGACCTGATCGCCAATTCGCGCGGCAAATGGGCCGTCTTCCCGCACTCCAAGCGCCAACTTCGGTCAGTCCCATCGACAGACCCCGACGTGCAGGCCGTGCAGGTGATGTCGACCGGCCTTGTCACCAGGCCGAAGGTCATTCCCCGCAAGGCCGGCATCAAGAGCCTTTTCCACCACGTCCTCGGCGCCGTCGTCGTCGAGTTCGACCAGGACGGCGACGTGTTCTGCCGGCACATCTCGGCGAGCCGGGAAGGGGCCTTCTACGACCTCGATGCCTACGTGACTGACGGCAAGGTCATTCGCGGCAAGCACCGCGCCCGCGCCCTGACGACGCCGGACAGTCACCGCGCCAAGATGGGGCCCACCAACGCCCGCGCGATCTGGGGCTGGGATCCGCTCACCGGAAAGACCGCGCGCGAGATCCTCCCGGAATGGAAGGATCGCAAGAGCCTGGTCGACGTCCTCAACCCGGAGGAGATGACCTATCACGACTTCTTCGACAACGAATACCGCAACCATCATCACGCCGACGATCCGCTCCACAATTACGAGCAGGCCTTCCGCGGCAAGGATCGGGTCGGCGACGAGGCGGCCGAAGCCTTCGACTTCCTGATCCAGACCAAGCGCAAGGGGACCAAGTCGGTCGTCATCGAGGCCAATCACGACCTGGCGCTGAACCGCTACGTGATAGAGGGCCGCTTCCGG
The DNA here is from genome assembly GCF_023073535.1 of Bradyrhizobium sp. 179. Lineage (NCBI taxonomy): Bacteria > Pseudomonadati > Pseudomonadota > Alphaproteobacteria > Hyphomicrobiales > Nitrobacteraceae > Bradyrhizobium > Bradyrhizobium sp. 179. The sequence continues at coordinate 122,883 of NZ_JADPJR010000066.1, forward strand.
ATGGACGGTATAAACGCGCGCCTGGGCAACCAGCTCGAGAGCGATCTGCTCGATCGCCAGGAGGTCATCGCCCGCTGCCGTGACGCCTACCAGAAGACGCCGAACTGGAGCCTGCTCGAGACCTTGGGCCGCCGGATGCGCGGCGCGGCCATGGACGGCATCTACTGGGCCTATGACGGCAAATCCTACAAGATCGACGGTATCGAGCACGGGCACCACGGCTTCCGCGGCGCGAACGGCGCCAAGGGCACCGTGCTAGGATTTGCCAAGCTTGGCATCAAGATCACGATCGGCGACAAGCATTCGCCCCAGATCGAGGACGGCGTCTATGTCGCCGGCGCCCTCGAGCTCAATCATGGCTACAACAAGGGGCCGAGCTCCTGGGCTGTGGCCTGCGTCGTTCAATACCCGGATGGCAAGCGGGCGATCATTACCCTTCAGAACGGCAAGTTCCGGGGCTAGATTATCAGTCAGTTCTGACTTATACTACTCCGATGTCGCGCATCTCACCAGCTCGTCGGACGATTTTCGGCTCCCCCAGTGGGGGAGTGAGTGCCCCCGCTGGATTTGTCTTCCTTTTGGATTCTGACGGCAACCGCCTGCTCGATAGCGACGGGCAATACATGCTTGGAGTGGCATTCTAATGAGCCAGCGCGTCCTTACTGAAATCTGGGCCTCTGCGACCGAGGCGTCCATTCGCTCCGCAGCCTCGGCGGCTAACGCTCTCGGCGGCGGCATCGTCCACATCCCTGGCGGCAATATCACGCTCACGTCGCCGCTGACTGTCTATAGCGGGGTCTACTATAAGGGCGTGGCCCCAGCTCTCCAGTTCACAAGTGACGTTCCAGACTCCACGTTCTCGTGGCTCTCGGGCACCAAGCTTAGCGGCGACGGCACGTTCCGGGCCTTTGAGGCCAACAACACGAACCAAGGCTCGCCTGCCTCGCCATTCACCACGAACGCCATCAGCAATTTTGGCATCGAGAACATGGCGCTCGACAACTTCACGGACGCCATCCGCATTGGCGCCGTGAATAACATCGGGCTTCAATTCTCCAAGTTGCGCAATCTGTTCATCACTAATTGCTCTGGCTGGGGCATCTTCCTCGCCAACTTCATGCATTGCGATATCCAGCGCATCTGGACGAAGCTCTGCCAGAACGGGCAGTATTACGCAGCGTCGGTGGCATCGGCTACCTTGATGCCCGGCAACTCCTACATGCATACCCTGTTCAACATCATCCCGAGCGACGGCCGGGATAACAGGCTGTGCCGCGGCATCGTGTTTGACGCAAACACGTCCACCTCGATCCTGAATGAGCTTCGGCTGGCGCGCATCCAGAACAATTCGTTCAGCAGAACCAAGCTCTCGGTTGCTGCTACGTTCACGAACGGATCAACTTCTATCGGCGTTCCTGATGGAACCAAGTTCGCTGTCGGAATGCCGGTTGCCTTTACTGCGGCGGCCAACGGTTTCTCCGCCAGCCAGATTTATTGTGTGCTTTCGGTCGCTGGAAACGTGATCACACTGGGCAACTCGCGCACTAGCGCTGCGATTTCCTCGACCGGAACGACGGGATTGACGCTTGAAAGCTGGGGCTTCCCTTGCGTCGAAATCGTGTCGGCCGGGGCGAGCGCTCATGTGCAGAACCTCTCTGCCAATGGCGTTGACATCGAAGGTGCATCGTCGGCGGGTCTCTATGTCGAAAACGCAGCAACTATTGATATCGAAGTAAGCGAGGTGCCAGGCAGCAAACACGCTGACATCTGTCTGCGCAGCACGACCTATTCGCGCTTCCGTTCCTGCGGTCAGGCAGTGACTGATATCGATGGCACAAGCTCGACCGCTACGGAGTTCGTCGGGACGCGCTCGACGCAAATTCAGCGGAGTGGGCGTGGCCTCTATTACGATAACGTCAATAGTCTTCCGACCCTATCGATCCGCGGCAACTCTACGGTTGTCGGCGGAGACATTCACATGCGCTCTGGCAGCAGCCTTGCTTATTTCAACACGGCTATGGGCCAGCATCAGGCACAGCGCGACAGCACTGTGACGCTTGGCGCTAACCAATATGGCGATGTCATCTTCAACGGCGCGACCGGGCAGACATTTACCCTCCCCACCATCACAACTGACGCCACGCTCTCGACCACCAACATCGGGGTAGAGTTCACGATTTTCAACGTCAGCGCCAACTCACTCACGGTGGCGACGGACGGCACCCAGCTATTCAATAACGTGGCTGCTAAGACCTCGCTGACGGTCGCAACTCAGACTTGGCTTGAAGTGAAAGCGTGTAAGACGGCAGGCGGAACGTTGTTCTGGACCGCCAGGGCGGGTTCCCTGTCGTAGTCGTCCACTCCCTTCAAGGGACCAGATCGGTAGTGCCTCAGGGTCACTGTATTTCCCTCCGCGCTTGTGTGTTCGTCAGTTCTGACTTATAATCGTGGGAACCTTTTCAGGAGCGCTCCATGCCTTTTGTCGATGACGGTATTTCCAGCCCGCCCGCCACCTCGGTTGGCAAGACCCTCCTGGGCTCCAACCGGCAGCCCAAGAACTACTCGTCCGCTTTGAGCGTCATCTCCACGCCTGCGGCCAGCGAAGCCCATCTGGGCGAGGTCGGCGGCAATAGCGCGGTCGTCGCCGCCAATTTCGCCCGTCCGGCCGACACCACGGCCTATGCGGTCGGCGACCTGGTCGCCAACAGCGTCACGGCGGGCTCCGTCGCACCGATGGTGCTCTCGGTTGCCCGTGTCGCCGACAAGACCGGCGTGATCCGCCGCGGCCGCCTCACCAAGACCAGCACCCCGACCGCGAACGCGATCTTCCGCGCGCACTTCTACAAGGACGCCCCTGTGCCGGCAAACGGCGACAATGGCGCGTTCCAGACCGCCGGCGCACTGACCTATATCGGCTCCATGGACTTCGATATGACCGGCGCGAACGCTCGTGCGTTCTCCGACGGCGTCAAGTGCATCGGCGTGCCGAACGTCGGCTCCGAGATCATCTTCGACCCGCACGCCGGCTCGGCGAACATCTATGCGCTGATCGAGGCGCGCGGTGCCTATGTGCCGGTCTCGGGTGAGACTTTCACCTTGGCTCTGGAAGTGTTCCGGGACTAATCATGTCCCGGATTACTGCTGCTCGACGCGCGATTTTGGGCTCCCCCAGTGTCCTTGGGTCAGCGCCTAACCCACTCCTGTATGACGAATTTGCTGGGTCTTTCGCAGCGCTTGGGGGCCGGATTCCGCTACTCGGTCCGGCGTGGTCAGTATCGGGAACGGCAGCCAGCGGCGTAAACGCTGGCGGCGGCCAGATGTATAATTCCGGCAATGTGGCCGGAAACTATTACGCAACATCCGCCCTTGGGTCTTTGCCGAAGGAGATTGGATGCCGTTTTTCAATGACCGATATTTTCGTCGCGATGAACCTCGGCGGGTCATTTTCGTCTGGAAAACTTCTGGCGGTGCAGGTCGCTCCGAGCGGAGTGCCGGAGGCATCGTTTACTCAGATCAATTACACGACCGTCGTAGGCGATACTGACCTTGCTGGGGCGGCGACGAGTTTTGCCGCAGCTATCTCGGCCAATGCCGTAATGTCAGCGGCGGGTATCGTCGCCACGGCAGTTGGGACGCAGATTCAACTTCGCGCGACCAACTCCCCGCGCCTGAAGACAGTCTTCGCGACCTCTCCGATCACCGCCTCATATATCGATTCATTTTGTCCGACCCTCGCGTCCTTTGTTACGGGCAACAATTTTCTAAATGGAATGGTTCATTTCCGCCTGGATAGTTCTGGCAAACCGGATTGGACCGTCTACAACGGAGGAGCACTCGCGCTATCGAGCCTTTCCGTCACATTCAAGGGGATGCAGATCAACACGGACTACATCTATAGATGCGTGATTGACGGCCAGAACGTCTCTGGCGGCGTGTGGGATACTGCTGGGAATGTGATTTCGACGGCCTCTGGCTCCGACAGCAGGATAGCAACTTGGGCTGGCGCATCCTGTTTCTTTGAGGGCGGTGGTGCTGACCTGTTGCGATACAAGCATGCTTGGGCAACTCTGCGCGCAAATCAAAAGAGTTAGTCCACTCCCTTCAAGGGCCCGGATCGGTAGTGGCTCAGGGAGAGGGAAAGACCCCTCAGGCTCTTTCGAGGTCTGCCTTTGTGGCGGCGTAACGCCTCTGGATCTCGGCCGCGTACATTTTCCGCTCCTCAGGAGTGGTGCAGATGTGCAGCGACCCAAGGAAAGGCTTATCGACCCTGACAATTTGCCCGCAGTCAGGACAGACGGTCATCAGCTTCCCGCCGACGATCTTCATGGCACTTTCCCTCCTTGCCCAGCAGCGCCTAACGCCGCCGCCATCGCCACTCGTCGACAATCATCGACTGTTTCCGCGTTGATGGCAGGCCAAGATTGCCAGACAGCATTATAAGCTCTGATGGCCGAGTCCAAGGTACGGCGGTATTCACGTATCATGCTGTCTGCCTCATCTACAGTCATCAATCCCTCCTGTGCTGCTCTGTATCCATCGCGAGGCTTCCCAACCTGCCGGCGGTTGCTGTGATGTCGATGCTTGCAGATTGTCCAGCCTAAGCCAGTCCGCTGCTGCCATCAGGGAGTCCTTCCGGGTTCCTTGCCTGTCAATTCAGGCCGTCGCGATGATCGCTTATCACCATCGCGCCTAATCTTTGAACTTCGACCCGATAAGCTGGTATAGGTCGAACAAGGCTTGGTGAGCCTTATCGGCGGCGTTCTTTACGTCAGGAAATTCGTCGGCGCAGCGCGTATCCACGACGTGCTGCCCAAACGTCTCCATTAGCACATGCGTGGTGTGCAGCGCTTCGTGAGTATAGCCATCATTGTACTCGTCACGGGTGACGAGTTCGCCTTCCTGCACTTCCCGATGGCTTGATTTCATGGGGTCTCTCCGTGCCCGCTTAATCGCTTCTGACGTGCGGCGATCTCGCGCTCAAGCTCGCCCTCCGCTTTCCATTCGGCCTTCCTGCGAGCTAGCCTGACAGCATACTTGCACCGACGCGAGCAATACAACTGCGTCCGCACTCGCGGCGTAAAGTCGCTTGCGCAGCGGGGGCACTTGATCGTCAGAAAATTTGCCATGGTGGCCCCGTGACTGCTCACCACTACCGTACCCTATTTCACGACCTTGAGGCGCGGCTGCAAGGCGTCCGGGTCCATTGCGTGGCGCGGAATCGGCCTCGTCCTGAACTCGCAGAACACCACGCCGTCGGGGATCTTCTGGCTGATCGGCACATAGAACCGGAAGCCCATCTCCTCGTCGATGTCGCGCTCCATCATACCGCGCTCGACCTCGTATCGCAGCTCGTGAAGCAGCTTCTCTATCCGCTCACGGCGGAAATTCGTTGTGTCGGCCATGGGTGTTTCCCTCCTCGGTCACCACTCACAGCGTACCCAGACATCATGTCCGAGCCGCTGGAGTTCGTTGTGAATGTGAAGGGCTAGATCCGTCGCATCCGGGGCCGCCTCTTCAACGGTAGCGGTCCAAGACCCGTCCATCAGAGAAACGCTGACGTCTACGCAGCTAAGATCAGCCCAATTGACGGGCCCCCCGACCTGCCTCCGATCTGTGCCGGCGATGATCATATCGATGTCGCGCTGGATCTGGGCTGCTTTTGCCTTCATTTGGTCTAGGGTCATGGGGCCTCGCATTGACCATTCGTCTGTGGTGACACCTGCTTGACCGAATAGCCGGTCTTCAGGCGGCGGACGTAGAACTCTGCGCCACCCTCGAAGCAGACAAGGCTCTCACCATCGCTAGGTGTCTCGGCAAGTTTCTTGGCGGCTCGTACCGCCAGGATCATGTCGTCAGCATTGGCGTCGATCGTCAGGCGCATCAGAATTCTCCTTGCCTCACCGCTGAAGGGCTGCGAGCTGCGCCTCAGTTGCGCGCTCGATTTCTTTAACAGCCCATTCAACGTTATCGATATCTTCGTGTGAAAAGCCCATCATGATCAGACGATCGCGATTGGGAGTATACGCGCATCCTATGCGGCTCGCTGTCTTGCGGGCGGTAAGCAGCAGTTCAGCCAATTCTCTCTTGGTCACGTCTTCATTCTCCCCGCCTCACCGAGTATCCCCCGCCACGATCGGCGGATCTGATGCTTTGTCGAATGCGTTCCGCTCGCGTAGAGCCCGGCAGACCGCCCTAACGACCTCTCGGCCCTGAAGCATATCGACCAGATCGGTGACGAGCGTGAGGTGAACCGGCCGCTTCGCTACAGCGATCTGATGGCGGTTTGCGATATCGACAAGCTCTGAAACGTGCAGCATGTCCAGCATTTGCGCCAGCCAAGGCTTGTTCGCTCGATAGGGGCCACCGTCCGTGATCTCGATTGATCCGGCGCCGGAATCCACGGTCCAGACCTCGACCCCGCCAACCTTGCGGATTAGCTGCTGGGTTTCAGTGTATTGAGGCGAAAAGCTCGTTCCGAAGTCGAGCTTGGTCTCGATCATCGGGAGCTTCATGTTCCAGCGCGGAGCGAGCGCGGCAATGATCCTGCTGCTGATGGGCTGGAAAGCCCGTAGCTGGGCCTCCAAACGGTCCATCACGTCGCGGCTGGATTTAATCTCGACGGAGACGATTTCCGTTTCCGTGACCGCGGCAAGGTCAATGCGGTTGGTCGAATAGCGCAGCGGCAGTTCGTGGATGATCCTGGCACCGGGCCACCGCTTGCGCAGCTCCGGCACGATCATGGCGCGCATCTCCAGCTCCTCAGAGGAGCGGTTAGTGCGGGCCGCCTGCACAACTTCAAGCATGGAGCTTCCTCAGTGACCTCGTCGCAGGGCTAGACCGGCTTCCAGGCGTGGATATCCTTCATGGCGAACTCACGCGCCGCCGCCGTCTCCAAGTCCACGGCGTGCAATATCCACTGCGTGTCGTGGTGCCATTCCGAGTTTTCGAACTCGATCCGCCCCGGCCTGATACGCCGCCAGCGGCGCTCGCCGCGCCAGTTTGTGTAATCGATCAAAACTTCCATTCCTGGCTTCATGGGTTCCTCGCTCCTCACATCCCACCAGCAAGCCGCGCCAGGCTCTTCTCGATTTGATAGTCGAGCGTCTGCCGGCGGTCCTTGGCCCACTCCGGCCGGACGTAGGCCCGCTTGTTCTCGGTCTGCTCGGCCAGGGTCGAGATCGTGTAGCCGGTCGGCGTGTTGGCGCCGATCGTGCTCCGCATGACGATGAGTTTGGCGATGGCGCCGGCAGGGTCGAGCTGGGATCGCTTGTGGGCGTATGTGGTCATGGGGCTCTCGTCCTCTGAGTTGTGAGTTCTTCCTCTAGCCAACCGAGATAATGCCTCTCGGCTGCCATGAGCATTCGGGCGCGGGCCTGGTCCTCGCAGAGGAATTCGCGGAGGTGCGGGCCGAGATCGAACCATTCGCCATGAGCCCGATCGGCTGCGAAGCGAGCATGAAGTTGAGCTTCGAGGGCCCGGTCTCCAGGCGTGGCGCCGATGAAGAAGAGCGGAGCCGGGCAATACGGGGAAATTTCGTTAAGCGCGCGCTGGATGTGGTTCCTTGACCAGCCGATCTTTATGCGGTTGCAGGCGTACAGGAAGTACACCTCGCTAATCACGGGGATGACATCGACTGGCGGTGGGGCGGGCTCTGGCCGAGGTCTCAAGGCGCGAGGAGCGCGAGGCTTCCGCGGCCTGCCGATCCGCTGGACGATCTCTAGAGCCCGCGCCTCTCGTTTCCGTCTGGTCTCACCACGGTCGACGCTCATGCCGCGCCTCCGTGAACGGAGGCGGAACACATTCCCCGGATTTTCCCCGTCTCGGCGTGTCGTGTTGCCGAGTCGTTCCGTGCCGAAACGTTATCGACGCGCCCGTAGGCCGCTCGCAAAACCCTCTGAACTAAAAGGATTTCCTGCGAATTCAGGCAGGACAAAAGGTTGCGGCCAGCCATTGGGGGATGGCTGGCCGCGCGCGAACCGGTCTGGGACGGGGAGGGGTGGGGATGTGACCGGGCCGCGTGACTCTTTCTTTGGGTGACGATCAATCTCTCGCGCTGGCGGTCGAGACCGCCGGCTTGATATCGCCCAGCGAGACCCAGACGTTGGGATCGCTCTGCGACTGGCGCTTGACGAAGCGGTAGCCGGTCTCCGTCCAGGCAAGAACGTTCTCGTTCTGATTGTCGAGAACGAACTCGCCCTTGTCGGTCTTCACCGTCAGCACCGCGTGGCCTTCGCCCTTCTTGTCGCGCACGACGGTGATGAGCAGGGCCTCGCGCGGCCATCCGGCATCGATCAGCATCTTGCGCTTCAACAACACGTAGTCTTCACAGTCGCCGTAACCGTCTGACGGCAGCGACCACTTCTCGATCACGCCCCAGTGCTCCTGGTCGGTCAAAGGCTTCACGGTCTCATTGACCCAGCGATTGACCTTGATGAGGTCGCGCCATGCAGCCTGCGACATCACGATATCGCGTGCCTGCGTCGGCCCGCCCTGGCACTGAGCGGCATTGTCGGCACAGAACTCGACCCAGCCGATCGGCGCACGCGTGGTGTCGCCGAGGCTCGCGTAGAGCAGACGGCCTTCGCCGGCCTGCGCTGCCGCGCTAAACCTGAAGAGCATGGCAGCCAGCGCCAGCCCTTTCCCCTGTCCCCTGAAATCAAACATTGCGGCCCCCGTTCTTGTTGGGACCACATTTCGCACGGAGCTTTTGAGTTGCCGCTAAGTCATCCAAGTCAAGTCAAGACGAATGCAAGTAAAACGCGCGGCGAATTCGAACTGTACTTGAATCGAATTCTCGTAAAATTTGAAATGAATGCAATTGGTTCAATTTTTACGTATTAACGCGGCAAACGCTGCCGAAGCCGTTGTTTGCGCACAGCTGCAACCCTCGCGTTAACCCGCACGGGGTCGGTCGCCACGCACGAAAAAGGCGGCGTCCGCATCGCGGAGGCCGCTTTCGAGGCTGGAAATGCAGGTGTTTTGACGCCGTCGCGCTTTACCGCGCGGTAACGCTCTCTTCGAGTGTCTCGGCCGGCTGCTCGTGCATGAACTCCAGCGCGAAGCCGTCTTCGAGGTTTCGGACCACCCGGCCCTGGACCCGGCCGAGCAGGACGATCGATTTCAGCGGCGGGCGGTTCTCCGCGGCGATCGCGGCGCCCGAGAGCGACAGGTCGATGATGCGGCAGGTCATCTTGGTGCCGTCCTCGAGCGTCAGCACCGCAATCGGATTGCGCGGCACGATACGGTCGTGGCGGCGGTCTTCCGGCAGATTGAGGATGTCACGGTTGGCGAGCCAGGTCAGCTGCGCCGCGAGCTTGTCGCGCTTCCGCGGCGTCGCACCGATCGTCATGGCGAAGCCATTGTCGATGATCCGGGTGATTTTGCCCTCGACGCGGCCGATATGGTCGAGATAGGCGACGACGCGGTCGCCGACATTGCCGATGCCGGGGGCCAGCAGTGCCAGCCCGCCCGGCGACATGTTGATCACCTGGCAGGGGAATTCGCGGCGGTCCGGCAGCATGTAACGGCCGAGCAGGTGCACTTTCACCCGCTGGAAACGCCGGCGCTCCTCGGCGGCCGGAAGAAATTTTTTGTTCGCCAACGCCATTTCCAACACCCGACCCCCCGCCCGGGCGGAGTCCGGCACGACCCTAAGGTGCATAGGGTTAATGCCGCGTTAGGATCGCACCCGCCGGACACGGACAGACACAATGCGCTCGAAAAGCCACATCAAGGGCGGGCAGGCCAGCACCGTCAGCGCGCCGAGGTCGAGCGCGGCTGCGGCGGTCCCGGCCGAGTTGGCGAGCCGACCCGCGATCGCCGGCCCCAGCATCATCGCGGCATAGAACAGCGTGTAGAACACGCCCATCCCGATAGCCCTCGTTTCCGGCGCAAGCACGCGGGCGGCCAGGCTCATGATGGGGCCGGCCGGATGGCCGCCGATCAGCCCGATCAGAACGAGGATTGTGATAACGGCGTCCGTTCGCGGCAGCCAGGCCAGCAACAGGGCCACGATGAGGCTCGCCGCGGTCGCCAGTATAAAGGGCCGTTTGAATCGATCGGCCAGATAGCCGCCTGCTGGCACTGAGATCACCGACAGCCACATCACGAGGCTGATCGCCGACCCTGCCGCCGCGATGCTCCAGCCGCGCTCGGCGAGCAGTGACGGGCCGAACGAGAAGATCATGGCGAAGCCGACATTATAGAGACCCCAGATTGCGCCGGCGACGATGACCGCCAGCAGGGCCGGAGGATCGAGGCGTGCCGAACCGGCCGCGCCGGCTGTTGCACCCGGCGGCGGCTGATAAAACATGATCAGCACGATACCGATCGCGGTCAGCGCAGCCGCCGACAGGAATACGGCGCCCGCACCATAGGCGGTGCCGATCGCCGGCAGCACCAGCAAGGAGATCGCAACACCGGCCGGCCAGGAGTTGACGAAGATCGCCATCGCGGTTGCGATCTCCTTTCCGGCGAACCAGTCGGTGCCCATCTTGGTGAGTTGCACCGTCAGCAGCACTCCGCCGGCGCCGGAGGCGAGCCGGCCTGCCATCTGCCAGCCCCAGACCTCTGTGACGGCCATGACGAGGCTGCCGGCCGTCATCAGCAGCAGTGCCGCGATCGTGGTGGGTTTGTCGCCGAGAGTCCGGCCGATCGCCCCGCCTGGCAGCGCCAGCACCACGCCCGGTGTGAAGTAGAGCCCGATCAGGATGCCGATGTCGGCGAGCCCGACGCCGAAAGTCTGTTGCAGGAGCGGAGCGACTGCGGCCACGCTCTGGAACTGGAACGCGATGGTGAGGCGGACGACGAACAGGATCGCAAGAATGCCCCAGCGATTGCGCAAAGCGTGATCTCCCCAGCCACTGCCTCGAGCGTGCGGTGGAGAGAGGCCGGAGTCAACCGGCTGACTTCTTCGCCGCGCGCCCATAGAGCAGGCCGAGCAGCGCCAGCAGTACCGCGGCCGAGAGGCCAGTGAATGCCGATCGCGGCGTCTGATAGCCCGACGGTGATGCCGCTGAAGGCGCGCATCCCGAGTCCGGCCGTGTTGTCGAGCCGACGACGCGGCCGCGGATGTCGAATGGTGCGTTGAGCTGCACCAGCGCCTGCGCCATGGTGTTGAACGACAGCTTTTGCGGGCTACGACCCTGCCGCTAGTCGAGCCGTTTGACGTAGACCGCATAAGGCACGCCAGAGATATCCGGCGCCTCGCGCACTTTCTCGAATCCCATCCGCAGGTACATCGGCAGAGCGACCGTCATGATAGGCGTCGTATGCAGTGCGATGATCGGCGACTGGTCGCGCTCGGCGCGGCGAACGCACTCTTCCGTGAGTTGCCGGCCTATGCCCTTGCCGCGCGCGAAGGGGTCGACCACCAGCATGCGGATGATCGGCCAGGCCGGATCGAAGAACGGCGGCTTTGGCTGCCGTGGGCCGATATAAGCCACGGCGCCGACGATCTTACCACCGTCTTCGGCGACGATGATCTCGCCCGTCCCGGAAAGCGCGGTTATGTTGGCGACGTTGGCTGTAAACGTCGGCCAGTCGGAATAGTCCTGCTCGAATTGCGCGAAGGCGGCGAGAGCGACGCGCCTGACCGCTTCCGCATCCGCCGGCTGATAGTCACGCAGCATCGGCATTCTCCTCGATCATCGCCGGGATGGCGTGCAGCACAATCCGGGGCCGCAGAGCCCGCATTCCGCTCTGCTGCATGCAGACTACGAGACTCGCGCTTGGCACAACGGTGCATCTCACATAGGTTTCGCCTCACGCCCGCACCAATCAACCATAACAGACGGGCAGCGAGGACACAGCCATGGAATCCATCCGCGTCTGCACTCACGCAGGACCGGGCTCGGAGCCTGTCATCCGCACCGTGCCGTGGCCGAAGGTCGGCCGCAAGGCGGCGCTGATCAAGGTCGGCGCCTGCGGGGTATGCGGCACCGATTTGCATATTCTCAAGGGGCATTGGCCGAAACCGCTGCCCTGGCCGTTCACGCTCGGCCACGAGCTCGGCGGCGTCATCGTCGAATGCGGCGACGAGTTCACCGAGGACTTCATGAGCAAGCCGCTGAAGGTCGGCTCAAAGGTGATGATCCCGCCGCTGATGCCTTGCGGACGCTGCTATTACTGCATCCATTATCCGCAAGTCGCCAACAAGTGCCTGACGCCGGTCTATTACGGCCGCTATCTCGGCTTCGAGAAGGCGCCCCATATGTGGGGCGGCTGGGCCGAATATGTCTATGTCGATCTCGACATGCTGTCGGGCACCAAGCTTTACAAGTTGCCCGACGACATGTCGCTGCGGCTGGGCGCGCTGTCCGAGCCGCTGACGTCCTGCATCCGCGCCTTCAATCGCGCGACCCGCGCCGGCGGTTTTTCTTGGGGCGATACGGTGGTGATCCAGGGCTCCGGTCCGATCGGCATTCTGGCGGTCGCAGCCGCGCAGGAGATGGGGGCAGGGCGCGTCATCTGCGTCGGCGCGCCGGAAGAGCCGCGGCTCCGCCTCGCGCGCGAATTCGGTGCGGAGGCGACCGTCAATATCGATGAACTGAAGTCGCCGCAAGATCGCATCGCACGCGTGCGCGACATCGTCGGCGGCTTCGGCGCCGATCTCGTGATGGATTGCTCGGGACACCCCTCAGCCGGCCCCGAAGGCATCGAGATGCTGCGCGACGGCGGCACCTATGTCGAGATGGGCCAGTTCACCGACGCCGGCTCGATCGAGACCTCCTGGCACCGTATCTGCACCAAGGATCTCAATGTGCTGGGATCCTGGGGCTTCACCGGCAACGACCTGCCGCTCGGCGTCGACATGCTCTACCGCACGCGCGACAAGTATCCCTGGCTGAAGATGCAGACGATCTATCCGTTCACGGAAGCCGGCATCGCGCAGGCCGTGAAGGACGCGATGGCGATGAAGACGGTGAAGTCGACCATCGTGCCGTGGCCGGAGCTGGTGGAGTAGGTCATGTTCTCCGTTAAGCGAGCGGCGCTTTGCGCCGACCGTTGGCTCCTTGCGGGGCTACGAGTCGGAGTTTGGAATGAATGACGAGATGAGCAACGAACAGACTCTCGAACCGAACCGGCCCCGCTCGCCCTTCAGCGCCATCCGCGCGATCGACTACACCGTCATCTTCGTGCGCGACATGGCGGCGATGCGGCGCTTCTACGAGGACGTGCTCGCCTTGTCCCTGCTGCGCGAGCTTTCACCGGGCTGGATCGAGTACGGCCTCGGCAGCAACACGCTGGCGCTGGCACGGCCGAGCCGGACCGCCGCTGATGCGCCGACGCCGTCGGGCAGCGCTTCGCTGCAACTGGCCTTCAAGGTGTCGGCAACTGAAGTCGATGCGTGCGCCGACGAACTCGTGCGGCGGGGCGTGGGGCTGCTGTCGCCGCCGACCAACCAGTCCTTTGGCCATCGCACGCTGTTCTTCCGCGACCCCGATGGAAATTTGCTTGAGATCTATGCGGAGATCTGAACCGCCCAGAAAGTTCCATCGGGAATTCGCGAACTCCTCATGCTGCGGTGAAACTTAGGCCCAAGTTCCGGCTTTCAGTTCACGGGAGAGGTGCCGTGAAGCGAATTCTGAAACCCGTCACTTACGTCCTGGCCGCCGTCTACTTCCTTGTGGACGCGGTTTTCATGGCCGTCGCGCGGCCAATTTCGCGCTGGGTTGAGCGGCACCTCCAATTCGCGCGATTGCGGGCCTGGATCAGGTCGCTGCCGCCCTATCCTTCGCTCGCCTTGTTTTCCGTGCCCGTGATCATTCTGGAGCCGGTCAAGCCCCTGGCAGCCTACCTTGCCGCAACTGGCCAAGTCCTGAGCGGCGCGGCGACCTTCATCATCGGCGAGCTGCTCAAGCTCGTTCTGGTCGAGCGCCTGTTCCATCTCACGCGTGACAAGCTGATGCGGATTCCGGCATTCGCCTGGGCCTATGGCAAGTTCGCCGAGGTGAAGGCGTGGCTGCAGGCAACCGAAGCTTGGCGCGCTATCCGCACCTTGACCTTTGCAGCAAGAGACATTGTTGCGCGGGCGAGGGCGAAGCTGGTCGGCAGCTTCAGCAAGCTGGCGACCTCCAGGGATTAGGAGGGCGGCAAGCAAATTGCCGGCTGGCAAATCCTCGCAACCTTCAGGCGCGGTTCTCTGGCAGGTCATGCATCATAGGCATGGTGATTTCAGCGCACTTGGCGTAAAGAGCGCCCAGATCACATCCGGCGTGCGGCCGTGCCGTTTGCCGCGCACGCGAGCTCAGGTCTGCCGGTTCACCGTTTGCGCGCCTGAATTAACCAAGGTTCTCCATCCCGTGTCTTTTCCGGCCCTGACCCCGCCGCTCGCCCGAGCTTTGGCCGAGCGGAACTATGATTCCCCGACTCCCGTTCAGCTCGCCGTGCTTGCGGACGAGGCCTCTGGCCGCGACCTCCTGGTCTCGGCCCAGACCGGCTCCGGCAAGACCCTGGCTTATGGCCTTGCCATGGCCAAGGATCTGCTCGGCGAGGCCGAGCGGTTCGACGAAGCCGGCGCGCCGCTTGCTCTGATCGTGGCGCCGACCCGCGAGCTCGCTTTGCAGGTTCAACGCGAACTGGCCTGGCTGTATGGGCATGCCGGCGGGCGCGTCGTCTCCTGTGTCGGCGGTATGGATCCGCGGCGCGAGCAGCGCGAGCTTGCGGCCGGCGCGCATATCGTCGTCGGCACGCCCGGCCGGCTCTGCGACCATTTGCGTCGCGGCCGTCTCGACATCTCCGAATTGAAGGTGGTCGTCCTCGACGAAGCCGACGAGATGCTCAATCTCGGCTTTCGCGAGGACATGGAATTCATCCTCGAGACCACGCCTGAGGCGCGCCGCACCCTGTTGTTCTCGGCGACGTTTCCGCGCGGCATCGTCGCACTGGCCAGGCAATATCAGCGCGACGCGCTCCGGATCGAGGTCGCGGGCGACGAAGGCGGCCACGCCGATATCGAGTACCGCGCGATCCGGATCGCGCCCGCCGATGCCGAGCACGCAGTCGTCAACGTGCTGCGCTTTTACGAGGCGCCAAGCGCGCTGGTGTTTTGCAGCACGCGCGATCACGTCAGGCATTTGCAGGCGGCGCTGCTGGAGCGCGGTTTCTCCGTGGTCGCCCTGTCAGGCGAATTGACCCAAAACGAACGCACCATGGCGCTGCAGTCGCTGCGGGACGGACGCTCCCGCGTCTGCGTCGCGACCGACGTCGCCGCCCGCGGCATCGACCTGCCGAGCCTCGACCTCGTCATTCACGCCGATCTGCCCAACGACGCCGAAGTCATGCAGCACCGCTCGGGCCGCACCGGACGTGCGGGACGAAAGGGCACGAGCGTCCTCCTGGTGCCGCCGGCACGGCGGCGGCGCGCGGAGCTGCTGCTCAATCTCGCAGGCGTCGACGCGGTCTGGGGCACGGCGCCGCAGGCGGAGGAAATCCGCAACCTCGATCACGCGCGCATGAAGGACGTGCTGTTTACCGAGGAGACGACCGCCGACGATCTGGTGCTGGCACAGGCGTTGCTGGCCGAGCGCTCGCCCGAGGATATCGCCGCCGCGCTGGCGCGGCTTTATCGGGCACGGCTGCCGTCGCCCGAGGACATCATCGATCCCGGCGAGCGCGGCGGCAAATCGCGCGACGATCGCGGCCGTGACAGGTTTGAAGGTGAAGGCGGCGGCGATCGCCCCGGCAAGCCGCGCGCGAAATCCGGGAAGTCCTCGTCGAAACATGGCATGGCCGAGGGCAGCGTCTGGTTCCGCGCCGCCATCGGCCGGCGCAAGAACGCGGAGGCGCGCTGGCTGCTGCCGATGATCTGCCGCCGCGGCGGCATCGACAAGGGCGATATCGGCGCCATCAAGATCATGGACACCACCACCGAGTTCGAGATTTCCGAGCGGGTCGCGGACTCCTTCGCCGCCAAGATCAAGCGTCCGGACAAGGAAGACAGCATCCGCATCGAGCCGATGGCGGACGGGCCGCAGCGGCAGGCGGCTTCGCAGGAACGATCACATGCGCCTAGGCGCGAGCCCGCTGACGATGATCACCGTGAGCGTCAGAGCGATCGCGAGCGCGAGGCAGGTGCATTCAAGCCGCGCAGCAAGTCTCACGGCGAGCGTGGCCCGAAATTCGGCGAGGCTGCTTCTTTCGGAAAGCAAAAGAAGCATAAGAGCAAACAGGGCCACGCGGAGCCTTCGGTCATGCCGTGGCCCGTGAAGGGCGCGCCGGGGAAGAAGGCGAGGAAGAAACGGCGAGGTTGAGCTTCCGCCGTTCAGCTCAGACCAGCAATGAAGCCGCCGGATTGCACTGGCGACATCATCTGAAGAGAGAGAGGCGTGAGCTCAGCGGCCACCGCCAGAC